>JBIOJM010000113.1:0-27179 GCA_044450785.1 Isosphaerales bacterium | reverse complement strand
GCGGTCCCCAAGCGCTCGTATCTGGCCGCCTACAGCTCCCGGGTCGATCACCGATTATGTCTCCGCATGTTGGAGGCATGGTTGACCGAAGTTCATCGAGCCGGCTTGCCACGGGGTTCGTCCTTCGACCTGGATTTCCACACCGTCCCCGCCAATACTCAAGCGGAACCCTTGGAAAAGCACTACATCTCCCGACGGAGTCGCAGCCAGAAGGGCATCCTGACGTTCTTGGCTCGCGATGCCAGCCATCGTGTCCTCTGCTACGCCCATGCCGGAATCCCCAAGGTTGAACAGCCTGACGAAATCCTGCGATTCGTCGAGTTCTGGCGTAAGCAGACCGGGAAGGACCCGTCCGAGTTGGTGTTCGATTCGCAACTGACCACCTACGCCAATCTGAACCGGCTGAACCGGCGGGGTATTCGTTTCCTGACACTCCGTCGCCGGTCCCGGCGCATGTTGGGCCAGATCTTCAGCCGTCCTGCCTCGGCCTGGCGCCGGATCACTTTGCCCTCCTTGACCCGGACCTTTCGCACCCCCCGGGTCTTGGACGAACGAATCCATCTGAAGGATTACGACGGGCCGCTGCGTCAGATCACGATCATCGATCTGGGACACGAGGAGCCGACCATCCTACTGACCAACAACTTCCAGAATGGTTGCCCGACGCTGGTGACGCGCTATGCTCAGCGGATGTTGATCGAGAACGGAATCTCCGAGGCGATTCAGTTCTTCCATCTCGATGCGCTGTCCTCGATGGTCGGCTTGAAGGTTGACTTCGATTTGCAAATCACATTGATGGCCAGCTCGTTATATCGCCTCTTGGCCGAGCGAATCGGCCGCGAGTATAGCAAGGCCCAGGCGAAGACGATCTTCGGCAATTTGTTGGAAGTCTCTGCGACGGTCCAGATCGAGGAAGACGGGGTGAGCGTCACGCTCGACAAACGGGCTCACAATCCCTACCTCGTGGCGTCGCGGTTGACGGATCAACCTATCCCCATGCCCTGGTTCGGAAATCGACACTTGACTATCAAATATGCATGAGTTGTCAGGAGATACCTCCAAAATGTTAGTCGGGTTTGGTACCGTGGAAATCGAGGCTAGCGCCGTACCGCTGACGAGAACGCTCCGCCGCCGTCACCGGCAAGATCGATGTGCGACGGTTGGCGGAATCGGAGGCCGCATGATATCTGAGCGGCACGGCGCTAGCCGCCGGTGTTTGGCTTCCGGCACGCGGGGGGGATCCCTGTGAAGTCATTAAAGGTCGACTTCCGATGAGGAGGCGCGACTTTCTGAGTATACCGATTCGTGATTATGGTTGACGTGACGCCGTTCCCCTGTGTCCCCGTTTTCCCCGAGCCCTGAACGAGCCAGAGGAGCGGAATTGAGGCACGCGCCCCACGGGCGGCGGGTGAATGTCGACTCGGGCCGTGCGCCGGCTCAGTCTGCCAGCAGGAATTTCAGAAGCGGTTGCGACTCGTACAAGACCTGCCCCCCATGGCCCAGACCTGGAATCACCACCACTTCCGCCCTACCGCCCAACGCCTGATACCGCCTCGCCAGTTCGATCGAGTTGGCCGGCATGGGCACCAGGTCATCCTTGTCGCCGTGAATGTGAAGGATCTTCACGCCGGCTTTCGCCAGCGGCGCCAGATTCTCGATCGGGTTGAACTCGGCCTGACGGGCCGTGAGTTGAGCGAGCGTCAAGTTGTAGCCCAGTCCGTTCTCCGTAGCGGACAGGATGCTGGCCATGCCGGGCGGCGGCCAGGTGCGGAAGTCGGTCACCGGGCAGATCCCACCGATGCGGTCCACACAGTCAGGATGTCGGAAAGCCCAGGCGTAGCCGATCAGTCCGCCGTTGCTTTGCACTTCCAGGCGTGCCCGACGATCGAGACCATGGTCCGTCCTCAGCTTCTGATAAAACTCGTTGCAGACCTCGGCCGCGGTCGGACTGCCGCACGACGTGCCCACGTCAATGCCCGTGACGTGGAACCCGGCGGCAAGATACTTCTCGACGTAAAGTTGGTGGTGCAATCGACCGTGACCGTCGTTGACGCCGAGCCAGAACGGGAAGATCCACACCCAGCGCTTTTGCGGGTCGATTTTGCCGGTGGGCTTGATGATGTAGGCGTTGCGGCCGTGCACGCGCAACACGACGAGCTGGCCCCCAAGGTACGTTCCAGAGATCTTCGCTGGGATCATCTTGCGCACGTATTCGGCGTCGGGCGGCGGCTGGGGCGAAGCATCCCGCTTGATCAACGAGGCGGCTTCACGACACAGGACTTGAAAATCAAGTCCCTCCTCCTCGACGAACGAGCTGGTCGAGCCTTCGTTCGGCGTGTGTTCTTGCGCGAGTCGTTCTGACGCCTTGGCCAGAGCACTTCTTGCTTCCTCGGCGTGGCCCAGCCGGTGGTGGACCATCGCCATCAACGGCCAGCAGTGCCAGGCCCAGCCGGGGCCTTTTTCCATGCTTTCTCGCAGCCCATCACCAGCAAGCTCCCACTGCTCTGCCCGAAAGTGAGCCAGCGCCAGTGCGTAGAGATTGACGGGATAGCGGCGTTCTTCGGCAAGTTGTCGCTCCGCGAGGCGAACGAGCCGCGCGGCTTCGGCGGATGTGCACTCGGCGAGCCCAAAGGCGCGGACAACGTGCGTCTCTTTGAGCTGGTGCGGTTCCTTCTCGAAGCGGTCGAGCATCCGGGCGCGGAGGCGGCGATAACCATCGCCGTCTCCGCGCATCATGAGGACGCGGGCGTAGGATAACCACGCTTCTCCTTGGTCGGGCTCACCGCTCTTGCTCCACACTTCGTAGTCGTCGCCGGCCCGCTCCCATCGGCCGAATCGAAGGGACAGGCGAGCCCTCCGCAGTCGTGACGTGACGTCAGGTGGCTCTCTGCCACTCAGTTTGGCGAGGTGGAAGGCGGCTGCGATCCCCTGCCTGCTGCCAACGGCCGCCTCGGCCTCGCTGAGATGCCAGAGGAAGACGCGGTCCAGAGCGCGGCGGCAGCGATCGGCCGGCGTGATCAACTGCTCCGACCCGTCCCAGATGCTGATGCTGGAGTCCCAGTTGAACGAGGCGAGCCGGCGACCGTCGGAGCTCCAGGCCAAGGTCGGGTTGAAGCCTCCATCCTGCGCGCGTGGCGGCGCACCCCCGAGGATCAGGACCTCCTGACCGTCGCGGGCATTCCACATCTGGACTTTTTCTCGATCCACCGCCGCCAGCCTGCGACCGTCGGGGCTGAATGCGAGGCGGAAGGCACGATCCGTCCGCCTGGTTTCATGGAGGACCGAGCCGGTCTGGGCATCCCAGAGGAGCACCTTTCCGTCCTCGTCCCCCGCCGCCAGCATCCGGCCGTCGGAGCTGAACGCGACGCAGAAAAGGATGCTTTCTCCGACAGGCAAGTTGAGCAGCTCACGGCCGCTGGGAACTTCGCAGACCCTGATTCGCGTCTGCGCGCGGCCCCCGGGCTGACCAGGTGTGGGGATGGTCGAGTCATCGTAATCGTCGAAGGCGAGCCGCCCTCCGTCGGAACTCATGGCCACTCGCCCGTGAGTGTGGCGCGTGGGGCCGGGTGCGGGAGTGAAGCGGGCCAGGACTTGCCCCGTGCCCGTGTCCCAGACCTTCACGTCACGAGACATCCCTTCTTTCGTCTTGGACAACCCGGCGGCGGCGATCCGGCCGCCGTCGCCGCTGCACGCGACGTACGTGGCCGAGGCGGCCAGGCCCCGCAACGTCGCCAGCTCTCGCCCCGTCTCCGCGGCCCAGACCTTCACCAGGAACCGGTCGTCCGCGACGGTGACCAGCCGGTGACCGTCGGCCGAGTAGTCCGCGATGACCGCCGGCGTTTGCCACTGCTGGCTCAAGTCGACGCGGGCACCAACCGTCATCGACCCACTTTCGGTCGTGCGAGTCTGGAGCACTCCTTCGGGAGTGACCAGGCTCAGGTGACTGCCGTCGGCGTCGAAGACGAGGGCCGTCGACGAGGCCCGAGGCAGCGACGCGTATTCCTGGTGGCGGGTCAGGTCCCAGAGCTTGACCTGGCCGGCGTGCCGTCCGCCGGAGGCGAGGCACCACCCTTCAGGATCGAACGCGACGCACTCGACCCAGGCTGCGTGACCCCGCAGCAGGCCACGCTCGGCGCCTGTCTCCGTGTCCCAGAGCCGGATCGTCGAGTCCACGCCGGCTGTCGCGACTCGCCGGCCGTCCGGGCTGATCGCCACTCCCGGAACGGCACCCGCGTGGCCGCCGAGCTGGTACAGGGGCTGGCCGGTGGCCGCGTCCCACACCCGGGGCGGGCTCGTCGCCACCACCAGGTGTTTCCCGTCCGGGCTGAACGCCAGCTCGGGCCCTTCCTCACGGAAGAAACGCTCCTGCCGGGCTTCCGATTCGCCGGTCCCGTGAGGGAGACGGTGAATCTCGCGGCCGGTGGTCACGGCGCGGAGTTCCACCGCGTCAGGACCGCTGATGGCCAGGACCTGACCGTCCGCGCCAAAACTCACTCGGCCCTTGCTCGCCAAGAACCGGCGGACCTCCCTGCCGGTCGCCGCATCCCAGAAGGTCACGCCGTGATCACCGCCGGATGCGAGGTACCTGCCGTCCGGGCTGAAGGTCAGGCTGCCTCCCGGTGCCCAGGCAGAGACTTCTTGCCCGGTGGTCGAATCCCAGACTTTGGCCCCGCGTGGCCCGCTCGCGGCCAGGAGCCGGCCGTCTGGGCCAAACGACAGGCGCATCGTCTGGGTGGGCCCGACGAACCTCCGCAGCCGGCGCCGAGTCGTTCTGTCCCAGACTTCGACCGGGGAGGGCACGCGGCCGTCGCGGTCGTTGTAAGGGTCGAAGCCCGTGAATGCGAACCGCTTGCCGTCCGGGCTGAAGACCACGCTGGAGATGTAGGTCAGCTCCGGCAGGTCCACGCCGAACAACTCGCAGTGGCTCATGTTGCGCAGGTAGTTCCATTCCCAGCCGCGGCGCTCCGGCTCGCACAGATCGAGAAGCTGCTCGGCCCCGGCAGCGTTATTGAGTCGCCACTCGAGCCGAGCCTGAGCAATCCGGCTGAAATAAAGGTTGTCCCGGGCCTTTCCTTCAGCCAACTCGGCCTGGCTGCGCGCCCGCGACTCGGCGCGGGCCTTGTCCTCGGCGCGGCGCCACTGCGCAGCGACGCCCACGAAGCCGGTGACCAGGACGACCAGGAGCGCGCCCATCAATCCGGCCTTCGCCGGCTCGCGGCGGCACCAGCGCCACAGCCATTCCGCGCGACTGATCCGGCGCGCCCGGATCGGCCGATCCTCCAGGAACCGGCCCAGGTCATCGGCCAGGTCCAGCGCTGTTGCGTAGCGCTTGCGCGGTTCCTTCTCGAGGCACTTCAAACAGATGGTCTCGAGCTCGTTGGGGGTGTGCCGCTGCAAGCGTCCAGGCGGCAGCGGCTCCTGGGTGGCGACCTGATTGAGCGTCGAGATCGAGGTTGCCCCCTTGAACGGAGGGCGCCCTGTGAGCATCTCGTACAGGATTGCCCCCAGAGAATAAATGTCGGTGGCCGGCGTGACGTCGGCGGACGTGCCCCGGGCCTGCTCCGGGGCCATGTAGCTGGGGGTCCCCATGATGTCGCCGGTCCGGGTCATCCCGCCCTCTCGCTCCATCAGCTTGGCCAGGCCGAAGTCGGTCACCTTGGGCACGCCGTCGTCGGTCAGTACGACATTGGCCGGCTTGAGATCGCGATGCACGATCCCGCGCTGGTGTGCATAGTGGATCGCGCGTGCCAGTTCTGCGACGAGCTGGGCCGACTCGCGGGGTGGCTGCGGCGTACCCGCGAGCTTCTGCTGGAGACTGCCACCAGCCGCGTACTCGAGGGCGAGATAGCCCTGCCCTTCGAATTCCCCGACTTCGTAGACGTGAGTGAGATTGGGGTGCTGGAAGCGGGCTGCCGCCTCGGCTTCGTCCCGGAACCGGGCCGCGATCTCGACGTCGGCATAGACCTTGGCATTGATCACCTTGAGGGCGACCAGACGGTTGAGACCGACCTGCCGCGCCTGATAGACCACGCTCATGCCGCCACGCCCGAGCTCGCGCAGGATCTCGTATCCCGGCAGCACCGGCCCCACCGCGGCCAGGTGCTCGTCCGGGTCGTTGCCCTGCGATCCCGGCGCGCTGGCGGGCTCGGCCGCGGGGCCCGGATCACCCAGGGCCCGGTGGAGATCGAGCTGCCGCCGCAGCCGTTCGGCGAAGCGGGGGAATCGCCAGCAGAGCTCCTCGGGTTTGGGAGTCTCACCGAGCGACTCGCGTACGAGGTACTCTCCGTAGACCAGCTCGAAGGCTGACTCGCCGTCGCCATGGAGCGTCGGGTGCCGCGCCAGGTACGCTTCAGCAGGGATGCGCTCTCCGGCTCGCCAGCGGTTGAGCTGATCGGAGCAGAGCAACTCCACCAGCCCGGCCTCGCTGTTTTCATCCCCGGGAGTAAGCTGCTCCCCAAGGTCGGAGAGGCCCTCGCAGGTCTCCGCCCCGCTCGAACGGGTGGGCCCTTTGAGGTCGCCTCTGTTCATCTCGGCCGGGACACTCTTGCCGTCAACAGGTTCGTTCATCGCTCGGCCGCCCTATCAGGTCACCGACGGAAGGGAGTGAGCCTCACGCAATGCGTCGCGTCTGACCGTATTCATTGCCGTCTTGTCGCGAACCGGACACAAAATGGGCGGCGATGGCCCGCGACAGCTCAGTCACGGTTCGTCGAGGTCAATCCAGGACGGAGTCGAGCCCAAGCTCGAGCTCGACGCGGGCGACCGCGCGGGCCAGTTGCTTGCGGCGGCCGTCGGGTGTCCCCCCGAGCTCCGCGGCAACCGCCGCCCAGTCGGATCCCCGTGCTCGCAGGTCGGCGACCCGCCGCTCTTCATCCGAGAGTAGCTCGCGGAACTTTTGCAACAACTCTCGGCCCGACGCCAGACGGCTGGGGCTGTCTTGCGACGCGGTTGCTTCGTTCTCCAGGCCCCCCTCCCCGACGCGCCGAACGTCGCGGCGCTGACGCTGGTGGTGACGGGCCTGCTGTGCCACCTTTTTTCGCGCCATGCCCACGAGCAGGCGAATCAACTGCGTCGGCTCGTCCAGATCAAAGTCACCGACCGCCGCTCGAGCAAAGAAGCTCGCCAGAACGGATTGGCAGATATCCATCGAGTCGAACACGCGACGGAGGGCGGGGTTGCGCAGCCGCAGCCAGCCGCGCACTTCCAGACGGATCTCTCGCTCATAGCGTCGGACGAGTTCCTCCGCCGCCCGTTCGTCCCCCTGCCGTATCCGGAGGATGAACTCGGCATACTCATCACTCCCCGTTTCATCACCCATCCCGTCCCTCCCCTCGAGCCGCTTTATTATAGTCTCGCTCATCCGACGACTGAAGAAGGGAGAATTCTGCCCAGCAGGCCAAATAATAACCACGCTGCTGTCCGGTCCGGCAGCGGATGGCAATGAAGAGGGTAGGAACGGAGGCGCACGCTTCCGGAAAGGCCGTCGTTTCGAGGTGTCGTGGAGGGCCTCTTCACCGATGTCACCGTCACATTCGGCACCCCCATCACGCAATCGGGCGCGGACTGGTCGGCAAACGTCACAGTCTCGTCGACATCGGCCTCACTCGCGAACGGTACGGGCGTCTCGGCGCAAATCAGCGGCCCGGGGAACAGCCCTGGAATCACGGGAAGCTACACGCTGACGAACCAGCCGGCCGACCAGGGTGCATACCAGCTCACCGCGAGCCAGTTCGACCTGACCTTGTCCAAACTGCTCACCGCCCACTCGTCGGACATCACCATCAACTACAGCCCGTCCGCCCCCGCCGGCCAGGAGCTGGTACAGATCGGCAGCCTCTCGGCCACGCTCCTCCCCTTCAACGACACCACGGCGACCGTCGACAACCTCGACATCTTCGACAACCGCTTCTCGCTCGACGACTCGCAATCGACGCCCACCGCCACCTTCGACGCCAAGTCGCTCATGCTCTCTTCGCCCGACTTCCCGAACGCGGTCGGCGCGATCACCGACTTCAGCGCGACCAATGCCGGATTCAAGATCGCCTCCGCCACCCTGACCAACTCCGGCGACGTCAAACTTGGCGGCATCCTCGATTTCCAGAATCTCAGCCTCGGTGTCCAGAACTTCGATTACACGACAGACCCCAACGGCGGCGCCCCCTCGGTCACCGGCACGATCGGCGTCACGGCCGACTCATTCACCATGTTTCCCGGCCAGACCTCGTTCACGACGACCGTCGGCGGCTTGAACGCCGGCTACGACATCAACTCCCAGGTCTTCGCCCTGTCGGCGACCAGCTTTGACCTCAAGGCCGGCAAGTTCTTCGAGGCGAATACCACGCCGGCCCCGACCACGACCCCCACGCTCAGCTTCACGCTCGACGACTCGCAATCACCCCCCGCGGTCACCTTCGACGCCCAGAATTTGACCCTCACCTCCACCGACTTTCCCAACGCCACCGGCACACTCTCCAACCTACACGCCGACAACACCGGCTTCTCGGTCGGCTCGGTGATGCTCACGGACAACGGCACCTTGTCACTGGGCGGGATCTTGTCGATCACCGGCCTGAGTCTGGGCGTGAAGAACTTCTCGTACACGACCGGCTCCAGCGGGAGCGCGCCCACGATCGGCGGCACGATCACCTTTGGTGCCACGTCGGTATCGCTCTTTTCGGGCCAGTCGGAGTTCACCACGACGATCAGCGACCCGAGCGGCACGTCGTCCAGCGGCCTGAGCGGCAGCTACGATATCAACACGCAGGCGCTGAATTTCCAGCTCGACCAGGTGGATATCTCGGTCAGCGACATCTTCAAGATCACGGCCGACGCCGTCGCGGTCGACGTTGCGCCGGGCAGTTTTGCACTCAGCGTGGGCTCGGCGACGGCGAGTGTGCCGAGGATCGCCGGCTTGAGCGGAACTGTCCAGAAGCTGACGATCACCAATGACGGCTTCAACGTCGGTAGCGCAATGCTCGGCGCCACCGGCACGATCAACGTCGGCAAGGTGATCTCGATCACCGGGCCGAGCGCGACGATCACCAACCTCGGCTACAGCATCAGCAACGGCGCGCAGTTCAACGGGGACGTCAACGTGGCCTTCGATTCGGCCAGCCTCAACCTGAGCAACGCGTTCCAGGCGTCGATGTCGGGCCTCTCGATCACGATCGGCCTGGCCGCCGGCGACTACGGCCAGTTCAAGGTGCAAGCCGATTCGGCGTCTTTCCAGGTCGGCAGCTACGTTACGCTCAAGTCGAAGACTTTCTCGATCAACACGGCTCCCGGGCCGATGGACGACATCGCGTCGTTCCAGAGCGTGGACGCCACGCTCTCGGTCGGATCGCTGTCGTTCAGCGGTACGGGCACGAACTTCGCCATCGACTCCAGCGGCAACTTCGTGACCTTGCCGGGCTTCAGCGTCTCGGTCGACGTGAGTGACCCGACAAGCCAGTTGCAGTGGCCGTCGTTCCTGCCGATCCAGGTCCCGAAGCTGGCGCTTAACTGGATGGACTTCCAGAACGACCCGACGAACTTCACGATCGACCTCTCAGCATCCGTCAACGCGAGCCTGGCGGGGATCACGCTGGGCGGGTTCGTCCAGGATGCGGTGATTGACATCAACAAGCTCAAGCAGGGCCAGTTCCCGGTGACGTCGATCGGGGGCGCGGGCATCTCCGCCGGCGGCACCTTCGTGGGCGTGCAGCTCAAGGCCGAGGCGTTCCTGGCCACGGCGACCGTCAATGACCAGTACGGCCAGCCCGAGAACGTGCTCTACGGCGGAATCGACGGCGGAATCGAGATCGCCGGCCTGGGCGGGGTCGAGCTGCGGCTGGGGCTCTCGCAGAACGGGCCGCTCGACGCCTCGGTACGCGCCGATGCTCCCATCATCGTCGATCCCGAGACCGGGTTGGCGCTGACCGGACTGCGCGGCGGCATCAAGTTCGACGACACGCTCACCACGCCCGACTCCGCCAAGGACCTCTCGAAACTCGTCCACCAGCAGTTTGGCGACCTCACGCTCGACGAGTGGAAAACCGAGCTGGCCGGCCAGGTCGCCACCCAGGCCGCCACCGGCGGCTCGTGGACCAATCTCGGCACGAACTTCGTCATCAATGCCGGCGCGACCCTCTTCGACGCTTACGCTTCGACCTATGCCTTCCAGCTCAACGGCGACATTGCCTTCGACACCACCGGCAAGATCCTCGCCAGCGGCGACGTGACCCTGGGCAACACCGTCAAGGTGCAGGGATCCGTCTTCCTCGACCTCTCGCAGGTCGCCTCGGGCAAGGCAACGATCATGATCAACGTGACGGCCCCGGCGGATTACCCGATCGTCACGGCGTACGGGTCGCTCAACTTCGAGTTTGACGGGCCGGTGCTGAGCCCCGTGCAGGTCCCCTCGGGGTCGTCCACGCCGCAGCTCGGCACCGGGCTCGTGCTCGACGGCGCGACGGGCTACGGCTCGGCCTCCAACATCAACCTCAATAACAGCTCCTACACCGTCGAGTTCTGGGCGCAGCGGAAGACCACCGGTCAACAAGAGTACGTGATCGCTCAGGCGCCGCCGTCCTCGACGACCGGTCTCTCGATCGGCTTTGACACCAACAACAACTTCGTGGTGAATTCCGGCGGCTCGACCCTGAGCTTCCCGGCGGGTGTCGACACCTCATGGCATCACTGGGCCGTCACGTTCGACGCGACGACGGGAACACGCACCATCTACCGCGACGGTATCTCCGAGACCAGCGACACCGCCAAGGCGATCCAGAATGCGAGCACGACGCTCTGGATCGGCAAGTCGGGCCCGAACTTCTATGCCGGAGGCGTCGACGAGGTGCGCGTCTGGACCGTTGCCCGCGCGGCCGCCGACATCCAGAGCAACCTCGCGCTCGTGACCCTCACCGCCACGACCGGCCTGCTCGCCGACTGGTCGTTCAGCGAAGGGACAGGGACCGCCGCCGCCGATAGCTCCGGCAAGGGTGATACCTTGACGCTCAGCGGGGGCGCGACCTGGGGGCCCACCACCATCGCCGGGGCCGCCAAGCTGTCGTCCGGCGCGACCACCCCGCAGCTCGGTTCCGGGCTCATGCTCAACGGAACCGACGCTTATGCGTCCGCCACCGGCATCAACCTCAACAACACGTCGTTCAGCGTCGAATTCTGGGCCAAGCAGAATGACACCGGCCGGCTCGAATACATCATCAACCAGGGAGATCCCCCCTCCGCGGGCGGCCTCCAGGTCGGCTTCGACGCCGGCAACAACTTCTTCGTGTCGTTCGGCGGCTCGACCTTGAAGACGCCGACCAATGACAACAACTGGCACCACTGGGCGGTCACGTTCGACTTGAAGACGGGCCAGCGCGTGATCTACATGGACGGCAAGCCGGCCGTGAGCGACACGGCCCAGCCCTTGACGGGCGCGAGCACGACGTTCCTGATCGGCAAGTCGGGCTCGTTCTATTTCGACGGAAACGTCGACGAGGTCCGCGTCTGGACGGTCGAACGCATGGAAACCGACATCCAGAATCGCCAGGGTCTTACATGGTGGTCGCCGGCAGCGGCGGATTCACGCTGGATAATTCCTTCACGTTGATCGGGTCGTTCAACCTTGTCGTGACGCCAAGTCAATTCATGGCCGAGGTCAATGCCCGGATGCTGCTGCAGGTTCAGGGCAACACGCTCTTGAACCTCCAGGCGCAAGGCGGGATCGACATCACGAACCAGGGGATCTACGGCGCCGTCCAGCTCACGGTGAACGCCGGGCTTCCCACGGGTTATGGCTTCAGCCTGAACGCGGGCCTCCTGCTCGAGGTCAACACGACGACGTCCGGCACGCCCACGATTGCGGGGATCACACTCCCCACGGGGCCGTTCGTTGAGATCCATGCCACCGGCGACCTTCTCGTCGGAACGATCGACGTGAACGGCACCTTCGACTTCACGGCCAGCACGGCTGGCGTGTCGATCGCCCTTCCCAACGGCAATGTCACGCTCGGGCCCCTGGGCTCGCTCGAGGTCGGTGGCACGCTCAAGGTCCTCGCGGCCCAGGGCAATGTCTCGGCGGGATTGGTCGGGCTGATCCAGACCAACGTCAGCGCCGGCAGCTCCCTCTCAAACACCGGGTTCGCCTTCAACGCGCACTTCCAGTTCGAGATCAATACGACGAACGCGCCGCAGCAAGTCACCGGCTTCGTGCCGGAACAGATCAACGGCACTTACACAGGCAACGTCATCCAGAATCAGACGATCACGATCCAGCCCGGCGTGATGATGCAGATCGGCGGCAGCCTGACGCTCGTCAACCTGATCACCATCGCGGGCGAGTTCGACGTGACCATCGCGCCGTCGGTCCTGATGGTGACGCTTGACGCCCACCTCTCGGGCGTTCTGGGTATGAATTTCAACGTCACCGGCGCCAAGTTCGGGATCTACGCCGACGGTACCCCGGCGACGGGGGCGTCGTCGGCGCCGGGGGGATCGTCATCGATTTGCCGCTCTCCTTCAGCACGGGGCTGGGCTCGCAGCTCTTCTCGATCAGCGCAAACCCGGTATTCATCGTCAACACCAGCCAGGTCCAGCGGCAGGGAATTGCCGCAAACGATTACGAGCTCGATCTCAACCACGCCAATCTGAGCATCCTGGGCTTCACCCTGAAGGGCACCGTGGATGCGAAGTACACCGGCGGCCTCTTCGAGCTGGACGTGCCGCAGAGCAACCCGCTCTCCCTGAGCTTCTTCAACGTCGGCAACGCGAACGTTTACGGCTACCTCCGCTCCGACGGCCACTTCAGCCTGACCGGCTCGGCCGGATTCGACTTGAACGACGGCCATGGCGACAGCATCTACGGCTCGTTCAGCATCACGATCAGCGACCAGGGCTTCTCCGCGACGGCGTCGGGCGGCGCGACCGTCCTCAACACCAATCTCGCCTCGGTTTCCGGCACGGTGGACATCGAGGGAACGGGCGTTTACCTGAGCGCGACCGTCTATGTCGCCGGCATCGGGTTCAATTTCCACATTCAGTTCGGTACCTTGGGCTCGCAGCATCCCGCGAATCAGATCTACTGGTACAGCGTGCCGGCGCAAGGCATGGAAGGCGGACAGGTCCAGCTCGACGCCGCCGCCACCAACCCCGACGGCACTTCCGCCTCGAGTTACGCGTGGACGATCAACGGCCCGAACGGGTTCTCCCAGACCTTGACGGGCGCCGAGCCGATGCTCACCCTGGGCGATCCCGGCACCTATTCCGTCAAGCTGAGCGCCGGCTCTGGATTGACCGAGAGCTCCACCATCGTGGCCGCCAACGTCCCCCCGACGATCTCCAGCCTGGGCACCCTATTGGCCTACGCGGCCGGCGTGCAGCAAACCATCACGCCAGTCATCGTCGACCCGGGCCCCTCGGATCAGAACGGCGGCCTGAAGTACGTCTGGTCCCTGACCCAGAACGGCCAGTCGTATGTCCCGGCCGGCGTGAACCTCGCCGGCAGCTCGCTCGTCTTCACGCCGCCCTTGCCGAGCTCGACCTACGGCAGCCCGGACATCTACAAAGTTTATCTCACCGCGACAGACACTTCCGGTGCCACGGCGACGGCCAGTGGCACTTTCGCCGCCATCGATCCCGCCAACGACACCGTGACCACGGCCAAGGACACCCTCGACGTCACCCAGGGTACCTCCCTCCGCGAGGCGATCGATGTTCAATACACCTCAACCCAGTCCGGCTTTTTCGCGATCAAGTTCGCGCCGTCCCTGGCTTACCAGACGATCACGCTGTCGACCATCGACGACACGACCGACCATGGTAACAGCGCCATCAAGATCGCCTCCCACGAGAAAATCGATCTCGATGCCACCAGCGTGCCGGGAATCACCATTACCGCGTTGCAACCGGCGCTCGGCCCCCTCACGCGACTGTTCTACCTCGCCCCGAGCGCCGCGCTCCGCATCCAGGGCCTTACCTTGGCCGGCGGCATCGCATACGGCAACCAAGACCAGGCGACCGGCGGTGCGATCTACGTCGACTCGAGCGCTTTCCTGTTCCTGGAAAACTCCACACTCATCAACAACCAGGCCATCGGCGCCTTGACGAACACCGCCACCGGGCCCGGCCACGCAGGACCTGTCGCCGGAACCGACGGCCGCGGCGGTGCCATCTTCGTCAATACCACCGGCAGCCTCTTCGCTGCCAACGACACCTTCACGAACAACGTGGCGACGGGGGCCACCAGCGCCCAGATTAATTACTCCTACGGCACCGTCACCTACTACGGCGGCTCGGCCTACGGCGGCGCGATCGACGACTACGGCGGCGGCATCATCTTGGCCAACGACACCATCGCCGCAAACTCCGTCGTCAGCGGATCGGGGCCGTACCCGGGCGTCACGCCTCAAGGGGCTGGAGACTTTGAGACAAACTCCGCGGCCTCATTCATGTATAATAGTATTCTGTCATCGAATTCCGGAGCACCCGACTATCAAGCCGCTTCGCTTGGCAGCGCGACCGGCGGGCACAACATCATCAGTAACCCGGGCCCGGGCACGCCCTCGGGCTACATTTATTCGACCGCCAACCCGCTCCTCGGGCCGCTGGCGGACCACGGTCATGGAGTCATGACGTACTCGCTGTTGCCCGGAAGCCCGGCGCTCTCAACCGGCGATCCGACCAGTACGTTCACCGAGCAGTTCGACGGCCGCGGCTTGCCGCGCGTCGACAGCTCCGGCAATGTCGACATCGGCGCATTCGAGCAACAAAGCTACACCGTCACCAACACGAACGACAGCGGCCCCGGGTCCCTCCGCGCGGCCATCGCCGTCGATGACGACAGTTCGCCGATCTACTTCGCCGCCAACCTCGCCGGCCAGACGATCCTTCTCACCAGCGGGCCGATCGAGCTTTCGCACAGCATCACCCTGACCGGCCCTGGCGCCAATCAACTGGAGATCCAATCGGCCGCCGGTGCGGCCGCGACTCTCACGCCGGCCGACCTCTACAAGGGCGAGGGAAACGCCGCTGATTCCGCCGGCGGCGCGAGCGGCACAATCCAGGGCGGCGTCACGTTCGCCGCCGGACGCTTGGGCCAGGCCTTCCAGTTCAACGGCACCAATAGTTACATCGCCGTTCCCCCAACCGCCGACGTCATCGGCACCGGCGCGTTCACTGTCTCCGCCTGGATCAAGACCGGCTCCGACGGACTCATCATCCAGCAACGCGACGCCAGCAACTTCAACGGCGAATACGTGCTCTCCGTCTCCGGCGGCAAGATCTACTGGTGGGATTTCGGCAACAGCCAGTACGGCTTCAACATGTACTCCACCAAGACCGTCGCCGACAACAACTGGCATGACATCGTCGCGGTGCGCCAGGCCAATGGAACCGGCCAGATCTACATTGACGGACAGCTCGACAGCAGCCAGCCAGGGGCCGCCGTCCCCATCGGCAGCAACGTCAACGTCTCCATCGGCGCCGACCTGCGCGACGTGTATTACGGCTATCCCCCTTATTACTTCAACGGCCTGATCGACGAGGTCGCGATCTACCACCGCGCACTCTCCGCGAGTGATGTGCAGACCGGCTATATCGTTGGCCCGAGCCAACTGATCATCAGTGGCGGCAAGGCCAGTGAGATCTTCAAGATCGACTCCGGCACGGTGACGCTCTCCGGTTTGACGCTCGCCAATGGCCCGGCCCCGCAAGGCGGCGCGATCTCCAGCGCCGGCTCGCTCTTGATCAACAACGACGTCTTCAGCAACGACGTCGCCCAGGGCACCGCGAGCAACGCGAACGCCCAGGGCGGCGCGATCTTCAATGCCCCAGGCGGCGTGCTCACGGCCAGCGGCAGCACCTTCAACAACGATTCCGCCCTCGCCGCGACCGGCGGTGCGGCGGCGGGCGGCGCGATCGAAAACCTCGGCGGCGTGATGACTCTGACCAACGACACCTTCACCCTTTGCCTCGCGCAGGGCGGCGCCAGCGGCTCGGGCGGCGCAATCGACAACGCTTCCACCTTCAACATTGACAGCTCCGTGAACAAGGCCGGCTCGGCAAGCATCGTGAACGTCACGATCTCCGCCAATACCGTCCTCTCCGGCGCCGGCGAATCGCCGGCGCCTGCCACGAGCGGAGCGGGTCTCGAGAACGACGCCGGCGCCAACCTCACCCTGTACAACACAATCGTTGCCAACGACGTTGGTGGCCCGGATGTCGTGAACCTCGGCACCGTCACCGGCGGCAACAACATGGTTCCGACCAGCACCGGCCTTGCGGCCGGCGTCGTCACGATCACCGACAATCCCTTGCTGGGCCCGCTCCAGAACAACGGTGGCTTGACCCCCACCCTGGCCCCGGCCGGGCAGAGCGCGGCCCTTGACAACGGCGACAATCTCTTTGCCCCCACCATCGATCAAAACGGCTCCCCGCGCATCATCGGTGGGCAGGTCGACATCGGCGCCGTTGAATACTCCGGGCCCATCTACGTCCTCAATACCAACGATTCCGGCGGCGACTCGCTCCGGTCCGCCCTCGAGACGGCCGCTCTCTATCCCAACTCGACGGTCGTCTTCGACCCGTCGCTCGCCGGCCAGACCATTACACTCTCCAGCGAGGTCCTCCTGCAGCACGACGTCGTGATCGACGCCTCGGCCACGCCCGGAGTGATCATCAGCGGCGGCAACACAAACCGCGTCTTCGAGGTCAACGCGGGCGTTACGGTCACACTCCGCGATCTCACGATCGAGAACGGCAGCGCGGCGAGCGGCGGCGGCATCCTGAATAACGGCACGTTGACGCTCGTTTCGACGACCCTCGCGAAAAACACCGCAAGCGCGAGCGGCGGCGCCGTCGAAAACGACGGCACGCTCACCGTCATCGACAGCACGATCGCCGGAAACGCGGCCGGTGCCAGTGGAGGCGGGATCGACAACACCTCGACTCTCACCTTGCAGAGCACCACAATCGCCGGAAACTCCGCCGCATCCGGCGGAGGCGTCTCGGGAACCAAAGGCTCGATTTCGGCGAGCAACACGATCATTGCCGCCAACACCGCGGCGAACGGGCAATCCGACCTCGGCGCCGTCTTGAACTCGCTCGGGAACAACTTGATCGGCAACCCGAGCGGCGCGAGCGGACTGACGGCCCACGATCTGGCAAAGCTCGATCCCAAGCTCGGCCCGCTCCAGAACAACGGTGGACCGACCCCGACCTTGGCCCTGCTGCCCGGCAGCCCGGCCATCGACGCGGGTACCAATACCTCCACTCTCACGAACGACCAGCGCGGGCTGCCCCGAATCGTTAACGGAGCCATCGACATCGGGGCGTTTGAGCTGCAGAACAGCGCCCCCACCGCCGATGCCGGCGACCCCTACACGATCCGCGTGGGCGACTCGCTCACCCTGAACGCCTCGGACTCGACCGACCCGAACGGCGATGCGCTCACCTATTCCTGGGACATCAACGGCGACGGAATCTTCGGCGACGCTCACGGCGCGACGCCCACACTCACATGGGCGCAGCTCGCGGCGATTGGAATCCAAGCGCGCTTGACGCCTTATGTGGTGCGCGTCCTGGTCTCCGATGGCTACGGCCCCACGCATCAGGTCATCTCCGACCCCGTGGCGCTGACCGTCTTGCCGCACCTCCAGGTGACTGCACTGGCGACAACCACGAGCGGATCGCACGCACCGGTCAACAGCGTGTCCGTCTCGTTCGCCCAGGCGATCAATGCATCGAGTTTCACCAAGGGCTCGCTGATCCTTACCCGCAACGGCGGTGCGAACCTGATCACCAAGAGTGTTTCGGTCATCCCTGTTGCCGGCGCATCCGCGGCCTATCTCATCGAGGGCCTCGCCGCGCTCACCAAGCCCGACGGCGAGTACACCCTCTCGCTCAACCTCAACGGGCTCACCGACTCGTACGGCCCTGGATTGGGCAGCTCATCGATCACCTGGACCAAGGATACGACCGCGCCGGTGAGCAGGGTCCTCCCGCTCCCCGCGAAAGAATCCACGTTGAGCTTCGCCGTTACCGTCTCCGCCACCGACCCTGGCCCCGCTGCTTCGGGCGTCGCCTATGATGATATCTATGTCTCGGACAACGGCGGTCGGTCCAGGCTCTGGACGACCGTGCCGGCGTCGGCGCCGACAGCCGTCTTCACCGGCAAGAGCGGCCATGCCTATTGACTCGAAATCCTACCGTCGCAAGATAAGACCCTGACTCGCGCTTGCAAGCCGAGTCGTTCCTGATCCGAGCGAAGCACCTCTTTCCCGGCATGCTTCTCCGCCTTCCAGTTGATATACTGCTCGGAGGTAGACCAGGGGTTCGCCATCCGCCTCAACTGGCTTGCAACCGCCGCGCGTATCTCCCCATGAGGAAAGACCATGTCTCAACCGTTCCTGGTCGCGGTCGATCGTCCGGGAGTGAGTCCCTTGCCGATCTCGGAAAGGATGAGGGGTCAACTGGTTTATTTCATGACACCGGCCTCTTCGGAGGGGGTCCCTCCACTCGGGGAAAACGAGTTGTGGTTCGCCCAGGCCGAGGTCGCCCTCTGGCTCGCCGACGGAGTCGTTTACCTGGTGTCTCCTCTCGATTCGGCCAACAAGATCGAGGTGGAGCTGAGCGAGGAACAGGAACTCATGTTGAACTGGCTGGACAAGAACGGCATCCAGCACGTTCGCGTGGTCGAATGAGCCGGGGCCGGCCGGCTCAGGCGATGACGCCGGTGACGACCTCGCCGTGAACGTCGGTCAGCCGCATGTCGCGGCCGCCGAACCGGTACGTCAAGCGCTTGTGGTCCATGCCCAGGAGATGAAGCATCGTGGCGTGCAGGTCATGGATCTCGACCTTGTTTTCGACCGCGTGGTAACCGTAGTCATCGGTTGCGCCGTAGATCGTGCCGCCCTTGATCCCACCGCCGGCCAGCCAGATGCTGAACCCGTAGGGGTTATGGTCACGGCCGTCGGTTCCCTGGGCCATCGGCGTGCGGCCGAACTCGCCTCCCCAGACGACCAGGGTCGTCTCGAGCAGGCCGCGGGCCTTCAGGTCCGTGAGCAGGGCCGCGATCGGCTTGTCGACGGCGCGGGCGTTGTTCTCGTGTCCGCGCTTCAGGTTGGAATGCTGGTCCCAGCGGTCGCCACCCACGCTGGGACAGAGCAGCTCGATGAAGCGGACGCCCCGCTCGACCAGCCGGCGGGCGATCAGGCATTCCCGCGCGAAGATCCTCGCCGGCGGATAGGGATCGTCAAGCCCATAGAGCCGCGCGGTCGCCGCCGACTCGGTAGAGAAGCTCATCAGTTCGGGGACCGCCGCCTGCATCCGAAAGGCGAGCTCGTAGTTGGCGATCGCCGCTTCCAGGCAGTCGTGGCGGCCCATCCGCCCGAGCACCCCCTGGTCGAGCGTGCGCACCAGATCGAGCTTGCGGCGCTGGTCGTCCGGCGTGGCTTCCGCCCTGGCGATGTTGGCGATCGCCGCCGCCCCCGGCTTGAAGATCGACCCTTGGTAGGCCGCCGGCAGGAACCCGGAGTTGAAGCAATCCATCCCGCCGGGTGGGATCAAGCCCCCGTTCAGGACCACGAACGCAGGCAGGTCCTGGCACTCGCTCCCCAACCCGTAGCTGATCCATGCGCCGTGGCTGGGCCGGCCCTGGAGACCATTGCCCGTGTGCATGAAATAATTGGCGCTCGTGTGCTCCGAGAAGTTCGAGACCATCGAGCGGATGACGGCGAGGTCGTCCACACACCGGCCGATCTCGGGAAACAGGTCGCTGACCGGAATGCCGCTCTCGCCGTACCGGCGAAACTTCCACGGGCAGCGCAGCACATTCCCCACGTCGTTGAACTGCGTCGGATGCGTCTTGACCTTGATCGGCTGGCCATGCTCGCGGTCGAGGCGGGGCTTGGGATCGAACGTGTCGACCTGCGACGGACCGCCGTCCATGAACAGGAAGATGACGCTCCTGGCCTTGGCCGGGAAATGAGGCGGCCGGACCGCCAGCGGATTTCGTTGCGAGCGCGCGGCGTCCGCGGCCGGGCCGGGTCGCGGCCCGGCGTCATCCTTGGCCGCGCCGAAGGCCGGCTCGCGCAGCAGCGCGGCCAGTGCCAGCGCGCCAAAGCCCCCGCCACACCGCAAGAGCATGTCGCGGCGGCAGAGTGCAGGCTCGACGAATCGGCGGCAGTGCATGGCATATCCCGGGAAAAGCGGCCCATCAGCGCGGGCCTGGTACCAACGCCTCACTCGACGAAAACAAATTCCTTCATGTTGATCAACACGTGGCAGACGTCGGCCCAGGCTCGCACGCGCGCTTCCCGGGTCGAGCTCTGATCTCCGCCGTCACCGTGGGCCCGCGGATGGCCGGCCAGGAATGCCAGGCAGTCGCTGGCTTCTGGTTCCGACGGCAGGCGGCCGAAACCGGCCAGGTACAGCCGGTCGAGCCGATCGCGGTCCGACCGCGCGGGACCGGCCAGCAACCGTTCGGCCCAGAGCCGCGCCTGGCCGGCGACCAGCGGATCGTTCATCAGGGTGAGCGCCTGCGCGGCGACGTTCGAGACGTTCCGCCGGCCCATGGTCGAAAACGGGACGGGCACATCGAATGCAAGCAGCATCGGATTGAGGAAGTTGCGCCGGACGTTCAGATAAAGGCTCCGCCGGCCGTCGCCGTCGAGCGGGCCCGACTGACCCGGCCGGCCGCGGCCCTCCATGAAGCTGGTCAGGTGCACGGGCACGCTGGGACCGTACATGGCCTGTTCCAGTTGGCCGGAAACGGCCAGCAACGAGTCGCGGATCGCCTCGGCTTCCAGCCGCCGGATGTTCATCCGATGCAAGAGCCTGTTCGACGGGTCGACGCGCAGGGCGGCATCGACCGGCCGGCTCGCCATCCGGTAAGTGCTCGAGGTCACCATCAGGCGGTGGATTGCCTTGATCGACCATCCGCCGGCGACCAGCTCGCCGGCCAGCCAGTCGAGCAGCTCGGGATGGCTGGGGGCCTGGCCCATGGCTCCGAAGTCGTCGGCCGATCTGACGATCCCTTCTCCGAAGTGATGTTTCCAGAGCCGGTTGACCAGCACACGGGGCACCAGCGGGTTCGCCACCGGGTCGACGATCCTCCGCGCCAGGTCGTCGCGGCCGCTGCCTCCCTCGTGTGCGGAACTACCTGAGCCCGAGAGCGCCTGCAGGAACCGCCGCGGGACGACCTCACCCAGGCTCTTGTGGCTGCCGCGGAGATGGACCCGCTCGTCCAGGCCCGTGCCGTCGGCGATCGCGAGGGCCAGCGTCGGGTCGGGCAACCGGCCCTCGATCGCGCGGGTCTGGTCGAGGGCGGCCGCCAGCCTGCCTGCCAGATCGGCGTGAGCCGGCCGCAAGGCCGCGATCGCCGAGCCCAGGTCGATCGCGATCGCCGGGGCAGCCGCGCCGCCGGGCCCGGACGCGTCGGGCGTGGGCCGGTTCGACATGCGGATCTCGTCGAGCGCGATAGAGCCCCGGCCATCGTCGACGTGCGTCGTCGCTCCACCCCAGTCGGCGATCGCCCCGTCGGCGATCTCCACATAGGCCGAATGGCCGAGCCACATCCCGAGGTCGTGCGTCAGCCAGCGCGGCCGGTCGCCCGCATTCACCACCGTCGTCAACCCGCCGTAAATCGGCGCTCGGATCTTCTCGAACCCATCGATCACGACGCTGATCCGACCTCCCCTGCCCCCCGCCAGATAGTGAATGTATCGCGACTCGATCGTGAAGGTCCGCGACCGCAGCACGCCCTGCAGCCGATCCGAGACCAGGCCGCTGTACGCCTGACCGGGTTGGATCTTGACCAGCCGTGGCGACTGACGATCCAGCTCGATGCGAAAGTCCCCCGCGCGGCTGGGACGATCGCCGAAGGCGTCGCCCGTGACGAACCAGCCATCGAAGCTGTCGCCGCTGAAGTCCTCGAACACGCGGTCGGCATCGTCGCTCCGCGGCGGCCCGGGCGCCAGGGTGGTCTCCAGCGGCCCGTTGCTCCGATCCCCGCGCATGGCCGTCAGGGCGATGACCTGGCCGCGGAGCGGCTCCGGCAGCACGTCCCCGGCGTCGCGGAGCGTGGCCGCGATCGCTTCCTTGAGCTCGCGCAGACGCCGCACGCCGGCGCCGATCCGCTCGGGGGGATCGATGAACCCTTGCTGATGCCGCGAGCTGTGCAGGTACCCGGCCAGGGCGTAATAGTCTTGCTGGGTGATCGGGTCGAACTTGTGGTCGTGGCAACGGGCACAGGCGACCGTGAGCCCCAGAAATGTCTTGGAGAGCACGTCGATCTGGTTGTCGATCCGCCGCATCTCCTCCTCGCGGACGTCCACCGGCGAATGCGTCCCTTCGCCGAGGTAATAAAACCCAGAGCCGAGCATCGACTCGTTATACCCCTCGACCGGGTGCCTGCGGGGCTCATCCAGCAGGTCGCCGGCGATCTGCTCGACCACGAACCGGTTGTAGGGAAGATCGGCGTTCAATGCGCGGATGACGTAGTCGCGATAGCGAAACGCATTCGGGATGTCGTAGTCGTACTCATGGCCGGCGGTCTCGGCGTAGCGGACCAGGTCGAGCCAGTGCCGGGCCCACCGCTCGCCGTGACGCGGGCTGGCCAGGAGCCGGTCGACCAGCTTCTCGTAAGCGCCGGGCGCGGCATCGGCCAGAAACGCCGCGACCTCCTCCGGCGTGGGGGGAAGCCCGGTCAGATCAAAGCTCAAACGCCGGATCAGTGTGCGCCGATCCGCCTCGGGCGCCGGCGCCAGGCCGCGCTCCTCGAGGGCCGCCAGGATGAAAAGGTCGATCGGGTTGCGCGACCATGCGGCCAGCCCTGTCTTGACGGCGGGCGGAGCCATCGGGCGCAGCGGCTGGAACGACCAGAATCGAGCGCGCGCCAGGAATTCCTCTTTCGAGAGGTGCTCCGGAATCCCGGCTCCACTGGCCGCGCGCGGGCTGGAGGGGGTGGGCCGGCCTGGGGCGCCCCAGGGCGCGCCTCGCTTGACCCAGTCGGTCAAGGTGGCGATCTCGCCCGCGGGCAGCTTCGACTTCGGGGGCATCTGGTAGGTCGCGCCGTAGTTGATGGCGTCGACCAGCAGGCTTTCCTCTGGGTTGCCGGGCACGACAGCCGGCCCGGTCGCGCCGCCCGCCAGGATGGTCGCGCGCGCGTCGAGCCGCAGGCCCCCCTTCTGCTTCAACGGCCCGTGACAGCCCTGGCACCGCGCCGCCAGGATCGGCCGGACGCTCTTCTCGAAAAACTCGACCCCGGCGGGATCGGCCTTGCCCTCGGCCGCCCCGTCGTCCCCGCTCGGAAACGGCTCGCCACTGGATGCCCAGCTCCCTCCGTTCCAGCCGAGCGCTATCACGAGGCCCAACAGCAGCCACGAACCGCGATGCCGAGACCAGTACCGGCCCCGATGGTTATTCGACATGCGGGCGATTCCCCTTCGTGGATCCCTTGGATCGACTTCGCAGGGCGGCGCTCGCTCGAAGGCACCCGTCCCGACTTTCAACAGTCATTTCATTTTACATCGAAACCCACTCGAGGACGAGTCTTTTCCCGGCGAGCGTGGCCGCATGTCGACCATGGCGGTCCCCGGTGGTCGTGTTGAAGACGCGAGAATAGAATAAAGATCAATGAAGCACGGCTATCGAGCACGGCACGGATCGGAGGCCCTCTGCGCCGCGCATCGACAATCCGGTGTCGGTCGTTGTGTTGGATCATTTGGCGTTACGTGATGCAGGCGCTCGGCGCGGGTCTCCTGACCCCGCCGCTCGCCGGACCGGAGGTCTCCAAGCGAAGAGGAGGTCTCGCAGGCATGGATCGAGACGAAGCCCTGTTGAGCGCCATTCCCAACCGTCTTGCCGTGATCGAGTCGTGCGAGGGTTGCGGCGCGTGCTGCCAGGTCGTCACTCAGCCGCCATTTTACAGTGTGTTCGGCGAGATGGGAGAGGACGCATGGGAGCGGCTCAAGGCGGATCGTCCCGACCTCCTGGCCGCCTTGCTCGCCGACTACAAGGCTCGCCGGGCGAGCGGCGGTCCGTTCTCCGGCACGCCCTGCTTCTGGTTCGAGGCCGAGACCGGCCGCTGCCGTCACTATGACTACCGCCCGCTCGCCTGCCGCGAGTTCGAAGTCGGCGACGTGGATTGCCGCGACGCCAGGCGACGGGCAGGCATCGGCTAACCGTGAGACACGAGCTCGCAAGTCTTGTAGGGAATATAGGAAACAGCGGGATTTCTGCTCAGGTGCGGAGAAATCCGATGAATGGGGCGAGGCTGGCCATCTGCGCCGTGGCGGCGACTTTCTTGCTCGGGCCGGCCTGGGCCGGCGATCCTGCCAGCCCGACGGCATCCTCACTCCTGGCCGCCCACAACCGCGAGCGGAAGAAGGAAGGCCGCCGGCCGCTTGCCCTCTCGGCCAGGCTCTGTGAGGCCGCCGCGGTCCACGCCAAGGACATGGCTCTGCACAAGAAGCAGGATCACACAGGCAGCGACGGGTCGAAGGTTGGCGATCGGGTCAAACGAAAGCGATATGTTTACGTGCGGGTCGGTGAGAACATCGCGTGGGGCCAGAAGACTGTTCTCGAGGTGATGACGACCTGGATGGAGAGCCCCCCTCACCGCGAGAATATCCTGGCCGATTTCACCGAGATGGGCGCGGCCCGGGTCGAGGACGCCGACGGTGATCCTTACTGGTGCGTCGACTTCGGCATCCCGATGCCGAAGCTCAACCCGGAAGACGCGGCCGTGGCCGTGGTCAAGAAGCTCAACCGAGACCGAGAGACCGCTCACAAACCGGCGTTCAAGGCCGAAACGAAACTCGGACGCGCTGCCATGGCCGTGAGTGAGACGATGGCGGCCAAGGACAGCCTCGATATCGAGAAGGATGCGTTCAAGCTGATCGACGCCCAGGGAATCCGGGAGCGGGAGCTGCGCCTCCAGCTCAGTGGGAATGTGCCGAACCCCGAGGAGGCGACGAAATCGCTGCTGGGTGACGACCCTGCTGAGCTCGATGGGTTCCGCGAGGTCGGCGTCGGCTACGCCGTCGCCAAGAGCGGCACGCCGTACTGGTGCGCCATCTTCGCCAGACCGGTCGGGGCCAAGCCGAGAGCCATCCGCCAGCGCGAGAGGAGGGTCGGCGAGAGCAAGAAGCCCTGAATCGTCCACCGAAATCCCGCCGCTTCACTCGACAAAATAGGAGAACAGGGCGGCGCGGCCGCGGCTTTTCGATTACTTGCGGCTACTCAGCATGGGCCGAAGCGTGACCCACGAGCGTGTACTTGACCCGGAACACCCGGATCACACCGTCGATCTTGGAGACCTCGTCGATCGCTCGCAACACCTACAAGTGTCCCGGTTCTTTATGCTAGGATGTTTCCTCCAATACTCATTCGGCATCCGGTTATCAAGCGGTGGGGCTTGTACGCGGATGCCGGTTCGTCGCCCGAAGGGATGACCATGGAATCGCAGATCTGGTCGAAGTCCGCGGAAAAGTGGGCCTACATCCTCATGCTCCGAGGCCACGAGGTCTATTGCCTCAAAGTCACGGGGAACGTGTTGACGCTGAAGCGGAACGTCAAAGCCGTCATCGATGCCCTGGAACAGGGCCAATCCCCTTCTGACGTGGGGGCCAAGTCGGTCGAGACTCTCGACGCTCGGACGCTCGCCAAGGCCGAGGTGAGCCCGGGCAATGGCTCGCTGACCCTTCACGGCGGGGGAGACGGCTCAACGAACCTCACCTACGCGACGGCCGACAATAATGCGGACGAAATCCTGCGGGCGATTCTGGCGCAGTGCGGCCGGACCTTCCAGCCGACGCAAGAGGAGATCGGGGTTGTCGAGGCCCTGATCCTTCCCGCAATCGTCGGAATTGTAGGCGGCCTGTTCTGGGCGGGGGTCTACCAGTCCGCCGGCCAGATCGCTGCCGGCGGGGAGTTGGAGGTGAAGGGATTCCGTCACCTCGGCTTGAAGCGACTGCTCAACTCGGCGGCCGAGCTTCTGGGCACAGGCGGCACGGTTGTGGTCGGCGTGCTGCTGCTCGTGCTGATCCTCGGCTGGGCCGCAAAGCGAATCATCCACCGGCCGGAGCGCACCGTTTGGCTACCCGAGAAGGCCTGACAGCGTCCCTCCTCATGCCCCGATGGGCTGGAGCGACCAGGAAGAGGACCCGCTTGCGCATGCGGCATAAGCGGGGAATCTCCTCATAGACTAAGACAAGAGCACGACCGGAGCTTTGGAGTTCCTGCACCAGAAACGCGCGCGGAAGTGCTCATGCGTGAGTTTCACAACCTCATCAGCGGAGAGGCGGGGATTCGAACCCCCGAAACCCTTCGGTCCGGCATCGTTGCGATGGTCCGGGCTGCGCGGAAGCCGTCCGGTCGAGGACTTGGGAGACACGTTGTCCTCTAAGCGAGGTCGACTCTGTGCGTCCGGATCGCAGGCACGCTAATAATTAGCGTAAATGCTCAGGAATTCGCCTAATAAGGCCGAATTAAGATACTGTAGAAAGTGGCCGTCCAACCGGTGGCCGCTTACGAACCGCCCTGAATACTGCTTGACTTACTGCGCAAATGGTTCGATACCTGTGGGTGAGGGCTGAGCGGACGGCAGCCGTGTCGGGTTCGCCCTAACCGGCTAGCAGCAATCAATCGGCCGATCCGTAACAAGGTTAGGACTTCCGTAGCCAGCCAGGCGAAGGTTTCCCCCTAGCTGAGCACTCACCCACAAGGTCGCAACAGAGGTCGGTGAACACCACTGATCCCCCTTGCGACCTCTTCATTTCAGCCTCTCAATCTTCCACAGTTTGTCGCTGATCAGGTCAAAGTAGTCGCCTTGACCGTCAAGGTATTTCCCTGTCGCACCGCCAATCATGTCCACAAGCTGAATACCAGATTCTGAGTGCGACTTGCCTGGTCTAATGCGTCGAACCAGCCTCCGGCCCCTGTGGCGTCGTCGCGGTCAAATGCTTGAATCCGTTCTTTAGCGCCCTCTCAAACGTTGGGTCACTGCATTTGCCAAACACGACCAAGTCTTTCAAGGTCCGCGATGCGTCCAGGCGACTGTGAGAGCGATCACGATAATTGACAACGGACTGATCAAGATAATCGACGGTAATTTTCGTTCACGAAGCAAGTACCGGTGGCCCCTTCTCTCCTCCGCCGGATGTGACAGTGGGTCGCTGGCCTTCGTGTCGGCCTGAGGT
>JBIOJM010000112.1:0-27183 GCA_044450785.1 Isosphaerales bacterium | reverse complement strand
GTCCTGAAGGGTATAGGGTTGCCAGAGGAGGTAGACATCGCTGAAGGCGTTGGCCTTGGCCAGCCGGACGGCGCTTTCGGCATACGAGACGCCGAGTCGGAATGCGGCGACGTCAGGCCGTTCGGCCAAGGCGATTTTCTGGAGCTCAGCAACAGGGGGGGGCGGCGGTGCGAGATCATCTATTGCCCCCCGCAGCTCGAGCGTCGCGATTTCACCCAGCTTGAGGTTCATGAGCGAGCCCAGATCCAGCTTGGCCTTGCGAAAAGAGGCCTTGGCGTCGCGGGACCCCAGCCGGGCGATCCGGAGCTTGTTCTCGACCAGGTTCAAGTCAGCGAGCGGCACCTGACCTCGCTCGTGGAGCTGCTTGGTCAGCGACACCAGTTGTTCGTATCCATCGACACTCTTGACCGAGTAGCGGACGGTTTGGCGTGCCCCCAGGGCGTTGACGTAGGCGCCGAAGACGTCGTCGATCCGGTTCCGGACGGCGTCTTGGTATTGCGCCTCCAGAATCCGCTCGGCGCGGCCGGCGACGACGGTTCGAGCCTGACGCTTGTGCGAGACGTCGAGCGGGTAGGTGATGTTGGTATCAACCTGGCTCGGGCCGCCGGGTGCCGCCCGGCTGAACTGAGTGCTCGAACCTCGATATTGAAGGAGCTGGCCGTCTTGATAGAAGACGGGGTTCGATCGGAGGTTGGCCTGGAGGATGTCGGCCCTGGCCATGGGGATTTCGTAGAACTTGGCGCGGAGGTCGAGGCTGCGCTCGAGGGTGATGTCGATGGCGCGATCGAGGGTCAAGCCGTCGGGAGGTCCTTCGTCCTCCGGACCGCTCGGAGGTTCGAGCGGTCCAGAAAAGCGTGACGAGACCGGGCCTACCGGTTGTGGCTGAGGCGATGAAATCGCCATCTGCATCTCGGTCGGTCCCGGGCCCGAACCTGGTGTCGTGACCGTCGTGGGAATGCCCTTGGGAGCCGAAACGCCGGCACGACCGCCCAGAATCCCCCCGGCGCCCGGCAAATTGCCGAACGACCCACCTCCCGCGCCGGGCAATCGCCCCAAGAGCGAGGTCGATGAACCGGGGAGCGCCGGCACACTCGTGTCGACTGTGGGGGCCTGCGCGCCGGCTCGGCTAGCCAACACGCAGAAAGCCAGCACGAAAAGTAAGCCCGGGCGTCCCATGAGCCCCATCATCGCCTCGGAGTTCTGCCTCGATCGGATCGGAGGCGTGGCCGTCTCGGTTTTCCACATGAATCCTGTACGAAAATTCATGTGTGATACCCCCTCTCAATCAGTCATTTCGTTGGATTCCCGAGCTCCGCAACAACCGTTGTCATTGTGAGTCGGCATGCCGGCGTTTGAATCTGAAGTCGCGTCACGACCGTATGATCCGTCAAAGTCAACCGGATCGATACAATCGGAGTTTCTGAGGCCAAGCGCGCTAGAGCCCTTACGAACGGACCGACGGCGCGACCGAGGCATGCGAGTTCGTGCCCGTTCGTTCCATCATTGCAACGGCATACCGGTCGCGACCATCTGTTGATCCTCGTAGAGCTGAGCGAGGATCAAGCTTGCAGAGGATACGACCTCTTCACCGGCTCTGGCTCCGCTCGCGACCACGACGTGGTCGGAACGCTCTTCAGCGATCACGACCTCCCGCCTCTCGAACTGTTCGCCGTTCCTGGAATTGCTGGGAGGCTTGCGGAAGAACGCATACTCATGGCCGTTCATGACGACCACCGCCGAGCGAGGGATCACCGTCTGGCCGTTGACCGGGGGAATATCCAGGGAGGCCCTCACCAGCATGTCGGCCTTGAGCTCACCATTGACGTTGGGAACGGACGCTCTGATCTTGATGGTGCGAGTGTCCTTGGAGACTTCGGCCGCGACGTACTGCACCGTGCCGAGAATCGTCCGGTTCAGGAACGGGAACTGGATCTCCATGTGCTGTCCCATCTTGACCTGCGCCAGGTCGGCCTCGTAAACGTTCAGCCAGACGATGAGGTGGTCGAGAGGAGCGATCACCATCAGCACGTCGTTGCTGTCATAGAAATTACCCGGGACGACATCGCGCACAACCACGATGCCGTCGACCGGAGAGCGACTCGTCATCTTCGCCTTGTCGATGAAACGAAGGATTGCATCTTTGTCGGGTAAATCGGTGGGGTTGAGGTTCTTGATCAGCGGGTCGATCTGTTCTTCGGGCACACGGAACACGATCAGCTTTTGACGCGCCGTCGTGACCGCCAGACGGCTCTTGTTCTCGTCGTTCCGGGTATCGATCAGGAGTTGCTCGGAAATCGCCTTGTCCTTGAACAAAGCTTCACGGTGCGTGCGTAAAGTCAGGTCGTGCTGCCACTGGACGTACGTCGTCTGAAAGTCGTTCTTGGCCGCGGCGAGATCGGTGCTGAATAGATCCAGCAGCGGTTCGCCCTTCTTGACCTTCTGGCCCAGCTCGACGTGGACCTTCTCGACGAGCGTATCAAACCGGGGCCGGATCTTGTTCAGTGAGTTGGGGTCGTAGGCTGTGCGTCCCGGCAGCTCCAGCTTGATCGGCTCGACCTGCGGCCGGACCGTGACAACGAGGAGGCCGATGTTCTTGGCTTCATCACGATCAATCCTCACGAGACCATCCCAGGGAGGGCGAGGCTTGATCTCTTTCGTTTTCGCGACGGGAGTCGGTTCGAGCACATGTTTTCGAACGTAGTTAATCGCCCGGTCGATATCCCGATGGACTGTATTCATCCCGGCCATGTAAGCGTAAAGGGCTCCGCCGGCCGCGCCTCCGAGGAGCAAGATCAGGACGACCTTTCCGAAAACGGACCGCCGGCCCTTCTGCGGCAGGGTGGTCGGTGGGCCATTCGACGTGGAGACCGTCGGTGCGGCGGACGGAACCGATTGAGTTTCGATCGTGTTCATTATGAAACACCGTCATCCGGTGGGAAATGGTGCACGTAGAAGCGGCTGTAATTAGTACCCTCGACAAGGTGGTCGTCCGCACCGCCTCCCGTGCCGCGTGGTGCCGGGAAATAACTATAGAGAATCGGCATCATGTACCGGGTCAGGAACAGGGTGCAGAGCATCGCACCGACGACGACGATGGCCAGGGGCTTCTGCGCCTGCGACCCGATGGAGGTGGCGATGGCTGCGGGAAAGAGACCCAAGGCGGCGGTCAAGGAGGTCATGACGACCGGTCGAACACGTAATTCCGGGCCCCGCATACACGTCTCCCAGACCGAGTATCCCCGCGCCCGCATCTGGTTGCAGTACGTGACCAGAAGGACGCCGTCCTGGACGGCAACGCCGAAGACCGACACGAAGCCGACGGCCCCCGAGATGCTGAAGTGGGTGCCCGTGATATAGAGCGCAAAGATGCCTCCCATCGCGGCCTCGAGCACGTTGACCATGACGAGCAGGCAGTCTTTAACCGATTTGAACATGGAGTAGAGCAGCATCAAGATCAAACCGAGCGACAGGGGGATGATCCACATGAGGCGATCGTTGGCTTGCTCCATTTGCTCGAATTCGCCGGACCAGATGATGTCGTAGCCCTCCGGGCGCGCGACACCGGTCTGGGGATCATCGACCTTCCGCTGCGCCTCGTTGACCGCTGAGGCCAGGTCGCGGCCGCGCACACCAAATTTGATCGGGAGGTAGCGCTGGTTGTTCTCCCGGTAGACGTAGGAGGCCCCGGGATCGTGGGCCTTGATCCGGGCCAACTGCGAGAGCGGAATCCGGTAACCGGGATTGTCGTCCGAGGTACCGGGAACGTCGACCAAGATCCGTCCAATGATCTTGGGATCGTTCCGCATCTCGGGTGGAAGCCTCAGGACGATATCGAACAGCTTTTCTTGCTCCACCATCTGCGAGAAAGCCTCGCCGCCGATCGCCACTTGCACAACTTTCTCGACGTCGGCCACGTTCACACCATGACGAGAGCAGAGGCTCCGATCGATCTCGACCAGGAGGTTGGGCTGGCCGACGACGTGGAACATGCCCACGTTCTCGATCCCGGGCACGTGCATCAAGATGTCGGTGACGCGCTGACCCAGCTTCTCGAGTTCGTTCAGATCGGTACCGATGATCTTGACCGAGTTGGCGCCCTTGACGCCGGAAAGTGCTTCTTCCACGTTGTCGCGGATGTATTGGGAGAAGTTGAAATTGATCCCGGGGAACTTCTTGAACTTATCCGTCAGCTCTTTTTCCATGTCCTCGCGGGTAATGGTGCGGTCCCAGAGTCTGTAGCCGAAGAGGTAGAACGGCCGTTTCCGCCACTGTTCCATCGGCTTCAACGGGGCGCCGATTTCCAGGTTGAAGAAGCTGGTGGGGTCGGTCCCGTCGTCGGGGCGGCCGAGTTGTGAGATGACTCTGTCCACCTCCGGAACCGAGGCGATCACCTCGCGCAGCCGAGGCGCGATCGACGCCGCATACTCCCGCGTTGTCGTCCGCGGAACGATGGCCCGAATCCAAAGGTAGCCCTCTTCCAGCGGAGGCATGAAGATGGCGCCCAAGTGAGGGATCAGATAGAGCGACCAGCAAAACAGCGATACCATGACCGCGAGGGTCAACCCGCGGTGCCTCAACACCCAGCTCAAAGCACGCAGATATCGCATCTTCATGAGCTTGTCGAGGAACGTGTCCGTTCCCTCTTTCTTGTTCACGAACAAGAACGAACACAAGACCGGAGCGAGGGTCACCGCCATCAGGAGGGCCCCGCAGATGGCAAAGGCGTACGTGTTGGCCATCGGACCGAACAACGCGCCTTCAGGGCCGGACATCGAGAACAGGGGGATGAACGCGCAGACGATGATCGTCGTGGAATAGAAGAGCGCGCGTTCGATCTCGGTCGACGCGTCGATGATCCGGTCGATCAGCGGACGCGACCGGTCGGCGTTGGGGGCCGTGATGTGCCGGTAAATGTTCTCGACGATGATCGTCGAGCTGTCGACGATGATCCCGAAGTCGACCGCGCCGATCGACAGCAGGTTCGCCGATTTGTCTTGCACGTACAGCACTGTGATCGAGAACAGCAAGGCCAGCGGGATCATGATCGCCACGATCGCCGCACTGGCGAGATCTCCCAAAAAGATGAAGAGGATGGCGATGACCAGGCCCATTCCCATCAGCAAATTGTGCACGACGTTCTCCGTCGTCACGTGGACGAGCTCGGTGCGCTGGTTGAAGATCTTGATCTTCATCCCCGGGGGAAGGAGCTTTCTTTTCTGGATTTCGACGATCTTCTCTTCCACGGCCTCGGAGACCGGCAGCGACTTCTCGTACTTCCGCATCAGCACGATGCCCTGGACCACGTCGTTTTCCGTTTTCCCGTCCTCATCCCGGCCAATGATCCCCAGGCGCGGTTGATGCCCTTCCACGACCATGGCCACGTGACTGACGAGGATCGGAGTGCCCTGGAAGTGGGTGATGACAACCTTGCTGATTTCCTCGAGTTTTCTGTTAACGATCTCAGTTCGCCGGGGGGCGTTCGCCGGGTCGAGCGGGTCTTCGCCCTTTCCCAGCAACCCGATCCCGCGCACGTTGTGGGACTGGGTCCCCAGGCTGAGGATGTCGCCCCCAATGTTGGCATTCGATTTGGAAATCGCATCCTGGAGCTGCTGGAGCGTGATGTTGTAATGAGCCAGCTTCCATGGGTCCACCAGCACCTGGTACTGCTTCACGGTGCCGCCAAACCCGGTCACATCGATCACGCCAGGCACCGTCTTGAGCTGTCGTTCCAGCACCCAATCCTGGACCGCCTTGAGCTCGTTGAGCGTATATCCCGGGCCTTCCAGCACATAGCGGACGATCTCGCCCGTCGGGCTCCACGGCGATAGATTGGGAGTCACGCCCTGTGGCAGATTGGTGATGAGCGCGATCCGATTGATCACCTCCTGACGCGCCTTCCAGTAATCCGTGGTGTAAGTAAAGACGCACTTGATGTCACTCAGGCCGGCAATCGTCGTGCTGCGGAGGCGGTGCAGTCCGGGCATGCCGTTCAAGGCGATTTCGATCGGAATGGTGATCAACCGCTCCATCTCCTCGGGGCTGGCGCCCGGGTTCTGGGTGATCACCTCGACCAGTGGGGGCGTCGGGTCGGGATACGCTTCGACGTTGAGGTGGTACGCGGAGTACAGGCCAACGCAGATCAACATCAACGTGCCGAGGAGGACGATCAGGCGGTTGTGCAAGCTCCACGTGATGATCGCGCGTACCATGAGACGTCACTCAATTGCCGACACGGAACGAAAGAGGGCGGGCGACACCTTGGATCGATGACCGCCTGTGGGATTCGGGCGGAACGCGATTCGGAACAAGGGAGTCGTTGAAACGATGGTTGGAAGGGCGGAGCGACGATCAAGACCCAAAGTGGAGCGGAAGGGGCTCGAACCCTCAACCTCCGCATTGCGAACGCGGCGCTCTCCCAGTTGAGCTACCGCCCCAGTTGGATCACTCCCACTCAAGTCAAAAGTACCGTGCCGCCGCGCCCGACGCAAGGTAAGATGGACGGTCGAGGTCCTCGATCCATCATCTCGCCGGCGCTCGAGAAGGCCCGCCCTGTGCCGCATGCTTCGCCCGGCCAATCGATGAAAGGGTACCACGATGGTTTGGAGACGTACCGTTTTCCTGGCACCGCTGGGTCTCGCCGCCTTGCTCGCGGAACTGGCGGCACCGCTGGTTACCACTGCCGCCTGGCCTGGCCTCCCGCAGGCCCCGGCCGTGCGGCCCAGCGCCCAGCAGGCCCCGGCCGCCTGGCCGCTGGTCGCGTGGAAGCCGATCCCGGACAACCCGGTCTTCGCCGGTACCGGCCGCGACACCTGGGACCGCAAGATCCGCGAGCGGGGTTACATCCTGGTGGGCGACGATGGGGTTTTTCACCTCTGGTACACGGGCTACGCCGGCGACCGCCTCGCGACCATGTCGCTGGGTCACGCCACTTCGCGCGACGGCGTTCACTGGGCCCGCGACCCCGACAACCCGATCTTCAGCGGCTCGTGGGTCGAGGACATGTGCGTCGTGCGCCGCGACGGCACGTACTTCATGTTCGCCGAAGGGAAGAACGACATCGCCCATCTCTTGACCTCCGCCGACGGTCGCAAATGGACCGACCACGGATCGCTCGACATCCGCAAGACCGATGGCACACCGATCGCCCCCGGCCCCTACGGCACCCCGACCGCCTGGTTCGAGAACGGAACGTGGTCCCTTTTTTACGAGCGCGGCGACCTGGGAATCTGGCTGGCGACCTCGAAGGACCTGAAAGTCTGGACGAACGTCAAGGACGACCCGGTCATCGCCATGGGCCCTGAGCCCTATGACAAGGCCGCGGTGGCCGTCAACCAGGTCGTGCAGCGCGACGGTTTTTACTACGCGTTCTACCACGCCAACTCCCAGCGGCCCTGGAAGGACTGGACGACCTGCGTGGCCCGCTCGCGCGACCTGGTCCACTGGGAAAAGTACCCGGGCAATCCGATCATCCAGAACAACTGCTCGAGCGCCATCCTGGTGCGGACTCCACAAGGCGAGGACCGGCTCTACACCATGCACCCGGATGTGAAGGTGTTCGTGCCCAAGTAGGGTGGGTCGAACCGCGTTCCACGCCGTATAGTCTCCGGACCGTGCCACGGGCCCGACGTCACCCTGGTCCCCCGCGCCTGGGCGCATTGACACCCAGGACGGATTCGACCAGGATGGAGCAGTCGACGAGGATGGCTCGCAGGAGGGCAAACCATTCGGTTGTTTGTCGATTCACTTGGTCAAGGTGCTTCGCCTCCCTAGCTAATCTCGGCCCGCGCACACACCAGGGACATCGTCCAATTTGAGATGGAAGTCATGAGCACGGCGACTCACTATCCCCACTTGACCTTCGACGCCGACGGAGCTGCTCGGATCGAGCGGAGCCGGTACAAGGTGCTCCACCTTGCCGGGGAGCATTACCACTACGGTTGGACCGCCGAAGAGATTCTGCGCCAGCATCCTGATCTCCGACCCGAGCAGGTCTACGCGGCCCTCACCTACTTCTACGATCACTACGATCGGCTCGTCGAGGAGATGCACGCTAGCGCGGAGGCCGCCCTGGCTGAACGACTCAAGCAACCACTGTCACGCGCCGAGCTCTTGAATCGCCGGTCCGCCGGGAACCCGTGAAGATGAGCCTGTCGGTCTACATGGATGTGCACATTCCCCTGGCCATCACCGAAGGCCTGCGGCGAAGAGAGATCGACGTACTGACAAGCCAGGAAGACGGCACGACGGAAGTGGACGACGAGCCTCTCCTCACACGAGCGACGGAGCTCGGCCGGCTCCTGTTCACGCAAGACGAGGACCTGCTGACAATCGCGGCACGCTGGCAGAGATCGGGAAAACAGTTCGTGGGGATTCTCTACGCACATCAGCGTGGAGCGAGCCTGGGGCGGCTTGTCGCTGACATCGAGCTGTTGACCACGTGCGCGGTTCCGGAAGAGCTGTCGAATCGCGTGACCTACCTACCGTTGTAGGGGTCTCGCGGTGTGGCCCGGAGACTCCGCGCCTGCCCGGGACGCGCCCCACCCATATCCCACGCTCCTATCCTATGCCGGGTTGCCGTTTACTTTGGGCGTTTCACGCCTTATGCCTCTTTTTCGATGGGCAAGTGTAACATCCGCGCGCCGATGTCGTCTTTCTTCTTCAGGACAGACCACCGGGAACGGATTCCTGACGCCGAACGAAAAAGCGCCTCGTGTGTACTGCGTTGAGGCGTTGGCCCCGCTGGGCGTGACTGACCAGGAAACGTCGACCTGGGCAAGATGGGAGGAAGACGTCGCACGACGATTGTGGCCGTGAACGCGGAGCTCGCCGCCGAGCCCGGCCCGTGAAGAGCTTGTGCCGGCACCGTGGTTCGAGGATGTGAGGCCGCCGCCGTCTGTCCCATTCCCTGTCGTCTCAAGCAAAGGGCCGCGTTGGGCCCAGGCGCTCGGTCCGCGCGCCGGAAGCCAGGATCGTCTTGCCGTCGTCGTGAGGTTCATCGCCTTGATCTTCTCCAACGGACTAAGGACCAAGGACTACGGACTAATAACAAGGAGCCGCACCCATGTCGCTTCGCCTCTCCTCCGTGCACCGTTCGACCAGTCGAGCTCGACAACACACCCGCGCCCGGCGCAACCGCCAGCTATGGGCACTGGAAGGGCTGGAGGATCGCGTGCTCTTGTCGCCCACGCCCTACATGGTGATCAACAGCAGCAACGAACCCACCGTCATGGGCTCGCTGCCGTGGGCGGTCAACCAGGCGAACAACCAAGGCAGCACGGGCTACGCCCCCGCCGACTCCGACGGAAGCGCGATCATGTTCAACATCCCCACGACGGACCCAGGATACGACCCGACGACCGGCTCCTGGACGATCACCCTCTCCAGCACGCTCGAGCTGAGCGAATCGGACGGGCCGGAGGTGATTGATGGCCCCGGCGGCAACCTGGTGACGATCAGCGGCAACAATGCCGTCGGCGCGTTCCAAGTCGATGCCGGTGTGACGGCGACCATCTCGGGCCTGACCATCACGGGGGGCCAGGCCACGAACGGCGGGGGAATCAACAGCGCCGGCACGCTCACGGTTACCGACAGCACCATCGAGAGCAGCAACGCCAGCAACAACGGCGGTGGCATCGACAACTTGGGTACGCTCACGGTCACGGACAGCACCATCGAGCGCAGCAGCGCCGGCAACAATGGCGGTGGCATCGACAACTCGGGCACACTCGCGGTCACGGACAGCACCATCGAGAGCAGCCTGGCCGGCAGCAGCCCGAGCGGCGGCATCGAAAACTCCGGGACGCTGACGCTCACCAACTCCACAATCGCCGACAACAATAGCGGCATCGACAACTTCGGCACCCTGACAGCCGTCAACACGACGATCGCCTACAACGCACCCTACTTCGCCTCGACTGGGGGCGGGCTGTATGATGAAACGGGGAGTACGAGCATTCTCGATAACACGATCGTCGCCCTCAATACGAATACATACTCCGCACCCGAGGACATCACCGGCGGACCGGTCTCTTCGGCCAGCGCGTACAACCTGATCGGTACCGGGGGCTCCGGCGGCCTGACCAATGGCAGGAACGGCAACCTGGTCGGCGTCGCTGACCCGGGGCTCCCCGCGGAATTGGCCAATAATGGCGGGCCGACCCAGACCATCGCCCTCTTGGCCGGCAGCCCGGCCATCGGTATGGGCGGCAGCACCATACAGGGTGTCGTCGTCCCAACCACCGACCAGCGCGGCTTCACACGGCCAGGGTACGGGAACGGAGTTGTCGACATCGGCGCCTTCGAAAGCCCCGCGTTTGGGACTCCTACGCATTACACGGTCGACGTGGCGACCGACAACGACCCAACGTCGGGGGGCTCGGGCTCCGGCGCCACCGGCGACCTGCGCTATTGCATCACCCAGGCCAACGCCAACACCGACCCCGCCGGCAGCGTGATCACGTTCGACCCAACGGTCTTCAACTCCTCTTCACCGCAGACGATCAACCTGACCGGCACGCTGGACCTGAGCGAGGAAGCCTGGCCGGAAGTGATCCAGGGCCCCGGGTCAAACGTCGTGACGATCAGCGGCAACGATGCCGTTCGGGTGTTCGAAGTCGGTAGCGCCACGACGGCCACCGTCTCCGGCTTGACGATCTCGGGGGGTTCAGCTCCCGGCAACCAGGGCGGCGGCATCGACAACTTCGGGTCCCTCACGGTCACGGGCTGTACGATCGCCGACAACACGGCCCTCGAGGGCGCCGGCATCATGAACGGGGGTAGCGACACTTACGGCGGGACGCTGACGTTTCCCGTCCTGACGGTCACCGACTGTACCATCAGCGGCAACTCGGCCAGTAACCTGTCCGGAGGCATCGAGAGCGACAACGTCGAGACGATCACCGATTCCACGATTGAAGGCAACTCGGCCTTTGAGGGCGCCGGGATCCTCAGCTTCGGCTTCTCCGTGCTCACCAACTGCACGATCGCCGACAACACGGCCGACTACCCCATCGGCGGCGGTGTATTCAACTTTGCCGGCGCAACGATACTCACGAACTCCACCATTACGGAGAACGCCGGGGCTCCCGGCGTCGAAGCTGCTTTCTCCGCCAGCTCGATGAGGGTCACCGACTGCACCATCGCGGACAACCCAGGCGGCGGCATCTTCATCAGTGCGGGTGCGCTCACAATCGAGAACTCCATCGTCGCACACAACGGCGACAGCAGCGGAACCGACGACTTCGGGGTCGGCCCAAACACCCCCCTGGTCGCGTACAACAACCTGGTCGGCGTCGACGAGTTCGGCACCCTGACCAATGGAGTCAACGGCAACATCGTTGGCGTCGACCCGCTCCTGGGGCCTCTGGCGAACAACGGCGGCCCGACCGAGACCATGGCCCTCTCGCCCGGCAGCCCGGCCATCGACACGGGCAGCGCGACGATTCCGGGCGTCACTTTCCCGAATACCGACCAGCGCGGCGCCCTGCGCGGACCGGCGGGGCTCAATGCCGGATCCACCGTGGATATCGGCGCTTACGAGGCGAGCTCATCGTACCTGGTCACCTCGACCGCCGCATCGACGGATGTCGGCACGCTGCAGACGGCGATCGGCTGGGCGCACGTCAGCACCAACGCCAACCCGGCCAACGCGCCCAGCCCGGCCCCGAACACCATCGTCTTCGCCGCGCCCGATACCCAGTCGTTGGATCAGGACCTGGCCGCCATCAGCTCGCTGGCGGTGAGCAACACCAGCCCCCTCCCGATCACGATCGACCTCAGTCTCAATACGACCTACCAGAACGTCGACGGCGGCGGCAACACCGTGCCGATCGACGCCACGGCTCCCACGGATGTCGCGCTGACTCTGAACGGGCCGCCCAGCGGCACCGCCACGCTCTACGACCTCGTGACCTCCGGCGCGGTGACGGTGCAGGGCAATATTACCGTGATCGGCAAGTCCCCGGCGCTGGTCGTCAACTCCGGGCAGACCACCATTACCGATGGGGTGACGCTCGTCACCGCGACCAATGCTCCGACCATCCAGGTCAACGGCGGCACCCTAGTCGTGCGCGACAGCACGGTCGAGCAGAACTCGACCACATCGTCCCAGCCCGCCATCCTGATCACCGTCGGCTCAGTCAACCTGGGCACCGCCGCCAGCCCCGGGGACAACACCCTCAATGTCGACGGCACCGGCACGCTGATCCAGAACAGCACGGCCAGCCCCGTCCCGGCCGTCGGCGACACCTTCGAGAACAAGGGTACCGCCGTCGCCTCCAGCTTCGGCGTCGTGAGCCTGTCGACTCCGCCCGCGCAAACGGCCAACCAGGGGGTTCCAAAACCCTTCAGCGTGGGTTCGTTGACGGATACGGTCACGGACTCCCAATCCTGGGCGGTGGACGTCAACTGGGGCGACAGCTCTGCTCACACCGATTTCAACGCCACGTCGACCGGTCCGCTGAGCGCGCAACCGCATGCGTTCCCGATCCCTGGCACGTACACCGTGACGGTCACGGCCACCGACCCGGTCGGCAGCGGGGCGACGGCCTGGGAGTTCGTGCAGTCCTTCACGGTCACGGTCGCACCCTCGATCTTCGTGTTGGATCCCTCAGCGGGTGGGGCTCTGAGCCTCTCGGGCAACGCCAGTCTCAAGATCCCCGGCGCGGTCGTGGTCGCCTCCACCTCGTCGACTGCCCTGTCGGCCAGCGGCAACGCCCTGGTCAAAGCGTCGGTGATCGACGTGCACGGCGGCGTCCAGACGAGCGGCAACGCGAGCTTCAGCCCCTCCCCGACGACCGGCGCCGCGATGCTGGCCGACCCGCTGGCCTCGCTGGCGTCACCGAGCACGTCCGGCCTGACCAATTACGGCTCCGAGAGCCTGAGCGGGAACTCGTCCGCGACGATCAAGCCCGGCATCTACAGCCAGATCAATGTCTCGGGCAACGCCAAGCTGACCCTGAACCCCGGCACCTACATCATCGAGGGGGGCGGCCTCACCGTGACCGGCAACGCCAGCGTCTCCGGCACCGGCGTGATGATCTACAACGCCGGCAGCAATTATCCCAATTCGGGTGGCAGCTTCGGCGGCATCACTTTGAGCGGCAACGGCACGTTCAACCTGACAGCGCCCACGACCGGGCCGTACGCAGGGGTGCTGATCTTCCAGTCCCACCAGAACACGCGAGCCCTCTCGTTCAGCGGCAACGCCGTGGCGGGCACGACCGGCATCATCTATGCCCCGAGCGCCTTAATTTCCCTCGGCGGCAATTGCCAGCTCCAGAGCTCGCTCGATGTCGACATGCTCAACCTGAGCGGCAATGTCGCCCTCACCCAACTGGCCGCCGGGAGCGATGGCGCAGGCGACACCTCGGGCATCGCCAACACCCTGCTGGCCGGCAATCTGTCGGTGTACATCAACGACCCCAATGGTTATTTCACCACCGACGAGCTGGCGCGGATCCAGGACGCGATCAACGCCTGGGACGCCGTACTGGCCCCGTACAACGTGACCATCACCGCGGTGAACGACCCGAGCCTGGCCAGCAGCGTCCTCGACACCGGCACGTCCAGCGCCTGCGGCGGCGTCGCCAACGGTGTGCTGGGCTGCTATAACGAGCCGGCCAGCGAAATGACGATCATTCAGGGCTGGAACTGGTACGCGGGGCCTGACCCGAGTCAGATCGGGCCGGGCCAGTATGACTTCGAGACCACGGTGATGCATGAGCTTGGCCACGCGCTGGGGCTGGGCGGTTCCACCGACCCCAGCTCGCCCATGCACGAGACGTTGGCGGCGGGCACGACGGCCCGGACCGTGACGACGCAAGACCTCAACATCCCCGACCCGCCCGCAGGCGCCGACCCCCAGACCGCGGCCGGGTTCAACTTCGGCGCGGCCAGTGGATCATTCTCACAAAACGGGTACCCACTCGCAATCAACTCAGGATCGAGTCTCGGCCCGGTGGGCTTGATGCCTCTCTCCGCGGCGGCAGTTACCGGCACTCAGGTCCCGTCCAACCTCACGCCTCAGCAGCCTGCCTGGTCCGCGGGGCAGGCGGCTATTGACTTCCAGATCGGTTCCCAGCCCTCCCTCGCACTCCAGGCAATGCAACGGGAAGTCGAGCACGGTCTCGACGTGACAAAATCCCGAACCGGCCAGGTGCCCGATTCGGTCGTGGACGAGCTGGCGTCTGACTTGGTTCGCTTGCGAGTGCAGAAAGCGTCCGGGACAACTGACGTATCCGCTCTTCCATTTGCCGGACTCCCGGTCGCTCCTGTCCCGATCGATCTCCGGCCGCGTGGCGCGGGCCTCCAGCCCGTGTCCGAGACTCCCACGGGAAGGGTCCGCGTAACACAGCCCGTGCCTGAGATTCCCGCGGGCAAGATGGCCGTGCCACAGTCCGACTCGCCCTGGCAGCCCCCCGGGTTCGCGGCGCGGCTGGCGGTGATCCTGCTCGCGGCCGGTCCTTGCGGTTATGCTTCTGGTATCTTCGATCCCAGGAATCCGCGGTCTGCAGGGGTGCGCCAGAAGAGGAAATCGCGATTTCTCGCTGATCTCCACGCCGCGTGGCGGCGCTGAGAACCGTCACTTAGCTCGAGTAGCAAAGGAGACCTTCGGTCGAGCCCAGGGCGGGGTCATGAGACCCGCGCCCAGCGCGAGACCTTCGGTCGAGCCCAGGGCGGGGTCATGAGACCCGCGCCCAGCGCGAGACCTTCGGTCGAGCCCAGGGCGGGGTCATGAGACCCGCGCCCAGCGCGGACCGGGCCGTGGGCAGGGTCATGAAACCCGCGCCCAGCGGGGACCGGGCCGAGGGCAGGGTCATGAAACCCGCGCCCGGCGGGGACCAGCGAGTGGGCGGGAGGCCTGCTCCTGCCGCGTGTTCCCCGTTGTGTTCCCTTCTTCCCTCACCAGGGACCAAGGACCAAGGACCAAGGACCAAGGACCAAGGACCAAGGACCAATGCCCCAGCCCGATGCCATTCCCGAGTTTCTCCTGGCGCAGGCCCGCGCGGGGGATACCGCCGCGCTGGGGCAGCTCTTCGAGTTGTATCGCAACTACCTGCGTTTGATCGCCCGGCCGATGATCGATGGCGCGCTCAAGCTGAAACTCGACGCCTCCGACCTGGTGCAGGAGACCTTCCTCAAGGCGCACCGCCAGTTCGCGGATTTCGCCGGCCGGGACGAGCCCGAGCTGATGGCCTGGCTGCGGCGAATCCTGGTCCGGACGCTCGCTGACCAGGCCAGGTACCACCGGTCTCGCGTGCGCAACGTGCGCCGGCAGGTCTCGCTGGAGGCCTTGCTGGAGCAGGCCGGCGGCGCTGCTCAGCAGGCCCTGGCCGACTCGCTTCCCTCGCCCAGCTCGCTGGCCGTCCGGCGTGAGCGGGCCGTGCTTCTGGCCGACGCCCTGGAGAAATTGCCCGCCGACTACCGCGAGGTCTTCGTGCTGCGTAATATCGAACACATTCCGTTCAACGAGATCGCCACCCGCCTGGGTCGCTCCCCGGGCGCCGCACGCGTGCTCTGGACCCGCGCAATGCAGCGCCTGAGCCAGTTACTGGAGGAGAAATGAATCAATGAGCGCCGAAGGCCGCGTGCCGCGCGTCGGTGACACCGGCGCCACCACTGAGGAAGTGGAGCTGGCGCAAGTGCTGGAGTCGTACCTGGCCCAGCTCGAGGCCGGCCGGCCGGCCGACCCCGATGGGCTGATCGCCGCCCATCCGGAGCTGGCCCGGCCCCTGCGCGCCTGCTTGAGGGTCATGCACCTGGCCCAGGGCCTGGACGAATCGGGGGAGTTGCCTGCTGGCCCTCCTCAGGTCGATCCGGACACATTCGGGACCGTGCCTCCGTCGGGCTCGAGCGCCTTGACGGCGCTCTGGCCGGGTGATGGCCGGCCTCCACAGGTGCTCCTGCCCGAGCCGCCGGAGGACGATTCGCCGATCGTGCGGACGCACTTCGACGCCCTGTTGGCCTCGCTGGGTGGCGCTGCCGGGCGCTATCAAGTCCTGGGTGAGATCGCCCGCGGGGGCATGGGTATCGTGCTCAAGGCCCGCGACGCCGACCTGAACCGCGACCTGGCCTTGAAGGTCCTGCTGGATCGGCACCGCGGCGACCAGGACATGGTCCGCCGCTTCGTCGAGGAGGCGCAGATCGGCGGCCAGCTCCAGCACCCCGGGATCGTGCCGGTCCATGAGCTGGGCACGCTCGGCGACCTGCGGCCGTTCTTCGCCATGAGTCTGGTCAAGGGCCGGACGCTGGCCGCGCTTCTGGCCGAGCGCACAGACCGTGCTGGGCGTGGGTCTCCGGGCACCCGAAGCGACCCTACGGGGGTCGCCGCCCTCCGGCCGGACCGCGCTGGGCGCGGGTCTCCAGACCCCGCCCTCCCCGCGACCGAAGGTCTCCTCTCGGGCCACCGCGCTGGGCGCGGGTCTCCGGGCACCCGAAGGGTCGCCGCCCACGGCCGGACCGAAGGTCTCCCCCGGCCCCACGACGACTTGCCCCGCTTCCTCGGCATCTTCGAGGCGGTCTGCCAGACGGTGGCCTATGCCCATGCGCGGCGCGTGATCCACCGCGACCTGAAGCCGGCCAACGTGATGGTCGGCAACTTCGGCGAGGTGCAGGTGATGGACTGGGGCCTGGCCAAAGTGCTGGCCGAAGGGGGCATCGCCGACGAGGCGAAGGCGATCGAGAGAGCGGAGGCGGCCATCCTGACCGTGCGCAGCGGCTCGGCGGGGAGCGTTAGCGAGTCGCAGGCGGGCAGCGTGCTGGGCACGCCGGCCTACATGGCGCCCGAGCAGGCCCGGGGCGACGTCGCGCGGATCGACGAGCGCGCCGACGTGTTCGGCCTGGGGGCGATCCTCTGTGAGATCCTCACGGGGCGGCCGCCCTTTGTGGGATCGACGCGGGAAGAGATTCGCGACGAGGCCGCGCGCGGCGACCTGGCCGACGCCCTGGGCCGGCTCGCCGTCTGCGGGGCCGACGGTGAGCTGATCGACCTGGCTCGCGATTGTCTGGCGGCAGAGCGGGAGCAACGCCCGCGGAGCGGGGGTGACGTGTCGCGGCGCTTGACGGCCTACCTTGCGGGTGTGCAAGATCGGCTCAAAGCGGCCGAGCTGGCGCGGGTCGAGGCGCAGGCGCGGGCCGAGGAAGCACAGGCAAGAGCCGGGATCGAACGATCCCGACGGCTGCGGACGGTGGCGCTGGCGGCCTCTGTGCTGGTCATCGCAGGGCTGATCAGCGGCGGCTGGGCCTACCTGACACGAGAGCGGCAAGAGCGGGCGGGGCGGTTCAATCGTACCTTGGGCGAGGCCGAGGCGCTTTACTACGAAGCCGAGCGGACTGGCGACGACCCGGCTCGATGGCTCGCCGCCCGTGACGCGGCCCAAGCGGTCGAGCACCTGCTGACCGATACCCCCGACGAGGTAACTCGGAGGCGCGCGGCAGCACTTGTCCGAGGCGTCACCCAAGCTGCCGCAGCCGCCGAGAACGACCAGAAGCTGCTGGCCAGGCTGGTAAACATCCGCAGCGCCAGGGTCGACGACGACGATGGGTCGGCGACCGACGCGGAGTACGCCGACGCCTTCCGCGAGGCAGGGATCGAAGTCGCCGCCATATCGGCTGCCGAGGCGGGTGCAAAGTTCCAGGCAAGGCCCGCCGCCGTGAGAGTGGCCTTGGCGGCGGCGCTCGACGATTGGGCGGCCGTGCTCCGGAGTAGGCGGGACGACAAGGCTGCCGCGCGGCAACTCATTGCGGTCGCTCGCCTGACCGACCCCGATCCGTGGCGCGACCGGCTCCGTGAGCTGCTTCAAGCCCCTCCCAGCCAGGAGCGACTGACCAACCTGAAAACCCTCGCCGCGTCGGCTCGGATGGACGAATTGCCCGCGGTGAGCCTCAACCTCTTGGGAGGGGCTCTGCGCAATACAGGAGACCCGAAGGCAGCGGAGGTGGTACTTCGCGAGGCCCAGCGGCTCCATCCGTCTGATCTCTTGCTCAATTACAATCTGGCGGAATGCCTGCAAGGGCTGGCGCAGGGCGAGGAGGCGATCCGGTACTACATGGCGGCGCGGTCGCTCCGTCCTGAAACGGCGCATGACCTGGCCCATGCCCTGGAGCAAAAGGGTGAAACGGACCAGGCGATCGCCGTATTCCAGGACGTGGCCCGACTTCAACCCCGGGACAGCAGGCACCTCGCCTGCCTGGGCGAGGCGCTGCAGGCTCGAGGACGCAAGCAGGAGGCCAATTCTGTCCTCGAAGCGGCCATCGCCGCTTCGCGCACCGTCGTCGCGCTCAAGCCGGATGTCGCCATTACTCATTTCCATCTCGGCCACGCTCTCTTCCACCAGGGAAAGCTCGAGGAAGCGATCGCCGAATTCCGCGAAGCCTTCCGCCTCAAGCCCGACATGGCCGTGGCCCACAACAACCTCGGCAATGCCTTGAACGAACAGGGAAAGCGGGACGAGGCGATCGCCGAGTTCCGCACCACGCTCCGCCTCAAGCCGGATTTCGCTCAGGCTCAAAGCAACCTCGGCGCCGTACTGATTGTGCAAGGCAAGCTGGAGGAGGCGATCGCCGAACTCCGCGACGCCCTGCGCAAGAGGCCCGACCTCGCCGAGGCCCACACCAACCTCGGCATCGCCCTCGATGACCAGGGAAAACTCGAGGAGGCGATTGCCGAGTACCGTACCGCCCTTCAACTCAAGCCCGACCTCCCCAATGCCCACCATAACCTCGGCCTTGCCCTCAAGAAAACGGGCAAGCCGGACGAGGCGATTGCCGAGTTCCGTACCGCGATCCGTCTCAATCGCGACCACGCCGGTGCCCACTACGAGCTCGGCATTGCCCTGAAAAAACAAGGCAAGCGGGACGAGGCGATCGCCGAATACCGCACCGCACTTCGCCTCGAACCGGATAACGCCGATGCCCACAACAACCTAGGCGCCGCCCTCCACGAACAGGGGAACCTGGAGGAAGCGATCGCCGAGTACCGCACGGCTATCCGCCTGAAACCGGACCTCCCCGAGCCCCACTGTAACCTCGGCATCGCCCTGGGCCAGCAAGGGAAGCTCGACGAGGCGATCGCCGAGTGTCGCGAAGCGCTTCGGCTCAAACCTGATTACCCCGAAGCCCACAACGGCCTCGGCATCGCCCTGGGCCAGCAGGGGAAGCTCGACGAGGCGATCACCGAGTTTCGCAAAGCGCTTCGGCTCAAACCCGATAACCCCGAAGTCCACAACAACCTCGGCATGGCCCTTCGGTTCCGCAGCGAATTTACTGAGGCGATCGTCGAATTCCGCAAGGCGCTCGACCTTGCGCGGACCAATCCCCGCCTTGCCCAAACGATCGAGCCTGTTCTGGTGGAGACCCAGCAGCAAGCATCCCTGGCGGCCCGGCTGCCGGCGGTACTTGCCGGTAAGCTCAAGCCCGCCGATGCGGCCGAAACGCTTGACTTTGCCCTGGTCTGCCACGAGAAGAAGCTTTTTGGAGCTTCGGCCCGGCTCTGGGCCGAGGCGTTCCAGGCTCAGCCGAAGCTGGCCGACGACATGCAGGCCCAGAACCGCTACAACGCCGCCTGCGCCGCGGCGCTGGCCGGGTGCGGCCAGGGCAAGGATGACCCGCCGCTCGACGACGCAACCAAGACCCGCTGGCGGAAGCAAGCGATTGACCGGCTCAAGGCGGACCTGGCAGCATGGTCGAAACTACTGGACAGTGCCCCACCCCCGGCGCGGCAAGCGATCTCGCAGACGCTCGAGCACTGGAAGGCCGACACCGACCTCGCCGGCCTGCGCGATCCAGCCCCGCTGGCCAAGCTCCCCGCGGACGAGCAGAAGGCCTGCCGCGCCCTTTGGGCCGAGGTCGACGCGCTGCTGGCGAAGGCCCGCGCCGGCGCTAAGCCCTGAGCGGGACTTTACGCCGCCTGAAGCCGGGACTCCGCCCGTTCGACGCAAACCGTGGCTAGCCTTGCAATCCCGTGTATAATGTTAGGCAGCGGGAGGAACACGCCTTCGCCCGGATCGCCCCGGCGCGGCGATCCACCAGCTCAACCAGGTGATCGGATAGCCGCCATGTCCCCGATAAAGACCGAGCCCGCACCAGCCGAACAGGCCGACGGTAACCCCTCGCTTTCCTCCCCTCCGAAAGGAGAGGAGGGTGATGCCCGATCCCAACTCCAGAAGGACCCCGACCTCGAGCGGAAATTCCGCGAGCTGGTCGCCGTTTGGCAGGTGGAAGTCGCTCCTCTCTCCTCATCGACCGCGCGCGTGCAACACCCCGCCTATCGTGAGATCATCGCGCTGGGCCCAAGAGCGGTGCCGCTCTTGCTCCGCGAGCTTGAGCAACGGCCCAATCATTGGTTCGCCGCACTCAAGTCCCTCACAGGCATTGACCCTGTCCCCCCTTCCGACCGCGGCCAGATCGGTCCGATGACCGAAGCCTGGATCACGTGGGGCAAGGAACATGGATTCCTGTGATGGATGACCTGGAGAGTTTGTTCCCCGGCCTCCGCGGTTCAGGATACGTCGAAACGAGCCCCGAGGATATCCGCTACAACTGCGTCGCCTGGGCTGTGGAAGACAAGGATCGTTGGTGGTGGCCCGATGAAGACAGCTACTGGCCGGAGGGGGTTGCTCGCGAGGAGACCATTGCTGCCTTCGAGGCGACCTACGAAAAGTTAGGGTTCGCCTTGTGCGACGGTTCCTTCCTCGAAGAGGGCTACGAGAAAATCGCGATCTACGCCGCTCCTGACGGCATTCCGACCCATGTCGCGAGGCAGCTCCAGTCCGGCCTCTGGAGCAGCAAACTCGGTCAATTACAGGATATCGAACATCGATTGGAAGATCTGGTCGGCTCCCTGTACGGCCATTGGATGCACTTTCTGAAACGGGAAAGATCGATCGCCAAGTAATGCTCCCACTTCTCCCCGAGGACCGGTAAAAAGCCTGCCGCGCCCTCTGGGCCGAGTTCGACGCGCTGCTGGCGAAAGCGGAAGCCCGCGCCGGCACCGCCAAGTGAGGATGAGCCAATCGCTGGTGGTGCGGCAGACCAGGCTGGGACCGTCGCCAAAGCGCAGCCGCCCCGACGGGTCAGCCACCCTGCACTTTGGGGGGTAAGGGCAAATAGGCCGGATCGCTTAAACGGCGAAGTCACTCGAGAATCGCTGACTTCATTGATACGAAGTCCTCGGTGACGCGGGCTGTCCGGCTTCCACTGATTTCAACGCTCCGACGGAGCGAGATCACGTTATCCGGCCGGCGCTCGAAGTAAGTGCCTTGTTCGAACGGCGCTCCACGCCGTGGGGCCCACCGAATGGCTAGCGCCCTGCCGCTCATTTTCCACGGTCCGTTCGGTGCGGAGACCCTCCGTGAGCGGCACGGCGCTAGCCGCCGGTCATCCCAACACACCGGTGGCTAGCGCCATGCCGCTCATTTTCCACGGGCTTGACGTTCCCGTCAGCCGGTCATCCCAACACACCGGTGGCTACGTCCTTGCGGTGGGCCTCGCCGCTCCGCGGCTCGACCCACCCTACTTCTCCCTACCGGTACAGCACCCCCACGCGCCTACGGTAGTCGTCGTAAGTCTCCTCGAAGAGCCGCCGCGCCCGCTCGTCACCGAGATGACAGGCAGCGGTCAGGACCTTGGGAGGAGATCCCGCCTCGGTGAGCAGGCGGGCGACCTCGGCCTTGAGCAGGTTGATGATCGTGCAGCCCGTAACGCTGGACAGGGGGGCGACGGGCGTCTCCAACCCGGCGACCCAGACGGCCGAGTCGCCGGCCGGGGATTTCTGGTCGAGCACCAACCCGGCCACCTCGTGAAGCTTCTTGCCCGACTCGTGCCGCGAGCTCGAGACCGCCGCATGTGCCGACGATGTCAGGGCCACGACGAACATCCCGAGCCGGCTCGCTTCCAACGCCACATCGACCGTCACGGCGTTGCAGCCGCTGGTGGAGATGGCCAGGAGCGCATCATCCGGCGAGGTCGCGAAGTTGCGCCAGAGGACCGCGCCGAAGCCTTGAACGTTCTCCAGGAACATCGCCTGGCGCTGGCCGTTGGCCCCCACGACCGGATTGTGGTACGTCATCGATAGCTCGACGATTGGGTGGAAGCCCGGGAACGAGCCATACCGGGGAAACATCTCCTCGACGGCCATCCGCGAATGGCCGGTGCCGAAGACATGGACCAGCCGGCCCTTGAGGATCGTCGCCGCGAAGTGCGCTGCCGCCTGGCGGATGGCGGGCAACTGAGTCGCCTCGATGGCGTCGACCGCCGCCCGGACGGCGGCCAGGTACTGGGCGAGGACATCGGGTTGACCAGTCATTGGAGATGAGGCGGCTCGGACGGAGCCTCGCCCTCCCGGATGCCTTCGGAAACGCACCAGCCGCCGTCGACGACCAGCTCGGCCCCGGTGACGAACCGGGACGCGGGCTCGCAGAGATAGAGGGCAGCCTCGGCCACGTCGGCGGCTGACCCCGGACCACCGGCCATCGGCTGCTTGGCCGCCAGGTAAGACCGAATCCCGGGGTCCGTCGCGGCGCGAGCCGCCATCGGTGTATCGATCAAGCCGGGCGCCAGCAAATTAAACCGGACCCGGTCCGGGGCATACCGCGCGGCGGCCGCCAGGGTCAATGCCCGGACGGCCCCCTTGCTGGCGGCGTAAGCGAGCGTCCCGAAATGCGCGGGCGAGGGAGCGCGGTCCAGGACGGACCCCACGTTCACCACCGTACCCCGCAGGCCGGTCGCGTCCAGGGGTTGATCGAGCATGAACCGAACTGCCGCCCGATTGGTCAGAAAGACCCCGTAGGCGTTGATCTGCATGACGCGCTCCCAGCCCTCGTTCGAACACTCGTGCAAGGGGCCATCGCCAAACTTTCGACCGCTGATCCCGGCAACGTGGAACAGGATGTCAAGGCGCCCGCCGAGGATCTCCAGCGCAAACGCGAAGAGTCTCGCGACTTCCCCTTCGCCCTCCGCGAGCTCGAGGGTGAATTCGAAAACCGGGCCGAGCGCGGTAAGCTGATCAAGCGCCGAGCGACCGGTCTCGGGCGAGCACCCCGCCACGACGACGCGGGCCCCCTCCAGAAGGAAGCGCCGCGCCGAGGCCAGACCGATCCCGCTGGTCCCTCCGACGATCAGACAAGTGCGGCCGTCAAGCCGGCCAGGACGTGGCACGCGCGGACTCCCACTCGATTGGCATCGCCGCTCAACCCTTGATCTGGAAAATTGCCTCGATTTCAACGGCGATTCCCGCAGGCAACGCGACCATGCCGATGGCGCTTCGGGTCCCCACGCCCGCATCGCCGAAAACGTCCTTCATCAGGTCGGAGAAGCCGTTGATCACCTTGGGGTGCTCGGCGAACTCAGGAGTCGAGTTGACCATGCCCAGGGTCTTGATCAGCCGCTCGACCTTGTCGAGCGACTGAACGTGGGCCCGCACGGTCGCGAGGATCGCCAGGCCCGTCTGCCGCGCAGCGGCTAGACCGGCCGCCACGTCCATGTCGGCCCCCAGCTTGCCGGTGATCATGGTTCCGTCCGAACGAAGCGGGCCGTGACCGGAGACATACAGCAAATCTCCATGCCGTATGGCCGTCACATACGTGGCCACCGGCTTGGGCGCGGGAGGTAATTCGAGCTTTAACTCGACAAGGCGGGCTTCAGCTCCCATGGCGATCTTCCTTCCCTTCTAATGCTGCTCGTTCGATTGAGTGCTCCAAGCCGACATGGACCAAACACTAACGGCTGGCCACCGTCAAATCAACCGGGGAATCTCCATGTTCCTCGATCGCCGGGACCTCTCCGTGCCGTCGATGCGAACGAGCTCATGGACAATCTCGCTGCGCCTTGACTTACCGGTTAGGATGGAAAACGCCCAGACCGATGCGGACGTTCATCACTTGCGAGCGAGACCCGCGCCATGAACCAGAAGCCGCGCCCGTTCAACGTGGGCTTGATCCAGATGCGGTGTTCTACCGACCCGGACGACAACCTGCGGCGGGCCAGTGCGATGCTGCGCCAGGCGGCGGACCGCGGTGTCCAGATCGCCTGCCTGCCCGAGCTGTTCCGCACGCAGTACTTCTGCCAGGCTGAGGAGGCCGCGCGGTTCGACCTGGCCGAGCCCATCCCGGGCCCGACTACCGAGGTCCTGGGCCAGGTCGCGAGCGAGACGAAGATGGCCGTGGTGGGGTCGATCTTCGAGCGCCGCGCTGCGGGCCTTTACCACAACACGGCGGTCGTCATCGATGCCGGCGGTGCGCTCCGCGGCCGCTATCGCAAGATGCACATCCCTGATGACCCGCTCTACTACGAAAAGTATTACTTCACGCCCGGAGACCTCGGTTTCCAGGCCTTCGACACGTCGTTTGCGCGCGTCGGCACCCTGATCTGCTGGGACCAGTGGTATCCCGAAGCCGCCCGGCTGACAGCCCTTCAGGGGGCCGACATCCTGTTTTATCCCACGGCGATCGGCTGGCACCCGGCCGAAAAGGTCGAGTTTGGCGCGGCCCAAGCGGATGCCTGGGAGACCATTCAGCGAGGCCACGCGATCGCCAACGGCGTGTATGTCGCGGCGGTCAACCGGGTCGGCCACGAAGGACCTGCCGGCGGCGGCCTGGAATTCTGGGGCAGCTCGTTCCTGGCCGACCCGCTCGGGCGGGTGATCGCGCGGGCTGGCGTCGACACCGAACAAGTCGTCATCGCCACCTGCGACCCGCGGCTCCAGGAGGAGACCCGCCGCAACTGGCCGTTCCTCCGCGACCGGCGGATCGACGCCTATGCGCCGATCACCCAGCGTTTCCTAGACCAAGGACAAACATGAATCAAGGCGATTCGACAGGCACGGCCGGCCCTGCTCCAACGGATTCGACTCCCGACCTGCTCGGCTACCACATGCCCGCCGAATGGGAGCCGCACGCGGCGACCTGGATCGCCTGGCCGCATAACCGCGACGACTGGCCCGGCAAAATCGCACCGATTCCCTGGGTCTACACCGAGATCGTCCGCTACCTGAGCCGCGCCGAGAAAGTCCACATCGTGGTTCGCGGCGGTGGGATGAAGCGCCGCGTGGCCGACCAGCTTGACGCCGTGGGGGTCGACCTCGAAGCGGTCCGGTTCTTCAAGGCCGCCACCGACCGGGCCTGGCTTCGCGACTCCGGCCCGACGTTCATCGTCAAACGCGAGCCAGCACCCGACGCCGCTGACGCTGTCGCCTTGATCGACTGGAAGTTCAACGGTTGGTCCAAATACGACAACCACCGCCGCGACGATCGACTCCCCGGCAAACTGGCGCGGTGGCTGGGCCTGCGGAGCTGGGTACCTCGGGTAGAGCAGGGGGGGCGCCGCGTCCGCGTGGTGATGGAAGGGGGCGCGATCGATGTCAACGGCCGAGGGACGCTGTTGACGACGGAGGAGTGTCTACTCGGCGAGGTCCAGGCACGCAACCCCGGCCTGGACCGCGCGGAAATGGAGCAGATCTTCGCCCACTACCTGGGGGTCCGCCACGTCGTCTGGCTGGGCAGGGGAATCGAGGGCGACGACACCCACGGGCATGTCGACGATCTCGCGCGGTTCGTCGATCCACGAACCGTGGTCACGGCCGTCGAGCCTCGCGCCGAAGACCCGAACCACGAGCCGCTCCAGGACAACCTCCGCCGCCTCCGAACGGCCTGCGACCAGGACGGACAGCCGCTCCGCGTCGTCGAGCTGCCCATGCCCCGGGCCGTCGTCTTCGAAGGCCAACGGCTGCCGGCCAGCTATGCCAACTTCACGATCGCCAACGGCCTGGTGCTGGTCCCGACCTTCAATGACCCGGCCGACCGCGCCGCGCTCGAAATCCTGTCGATTCTCTTCCCCGATCGCCAGGTCGTCGGCATCCACAGCGTCGACCTGGTCCTCGGTCTGGGCACATTGCACTGCCTGTCGCAGCAGCAGCCCGCCGGCTCAGCTTCCTGAACCCCACGGATCAAGGAGCAGCACTGGCATCATCACGGGCGACCCAGTAGGATGGACTCGTTGGTGGAGACGATCCCGCGCACCGCCTTCGGCGCCTTGATGGCCCGGCTCCGGCCTGGCTGGAATGGAATGAAGTCATGCCTCGTCGCCGCTCCTTCTCTGGGGAAGGACCTCGATCAAATGCGCCGCCAAAATCACGACGTGGGCGCCCCGGTACGGCGCCTCGTCCCCAATCGGCCGGACCATCCCGCCGTGATCAGTCTGGCTCGCGGCGCGAGGCCGGGTCGAAACCGGGCAAGCAGACGACGGCCGGCGCGGTCGCGCCGGGGAAGCTCGAGCGGCTTCAGAAAGTGTTGGCACACGCGGGCCTCGGCTCGCGCCGGTCCTGCGAGGAGCTCATCCTCCAGGGGCGGGTTTCCGTCGACGGCCAGGTTGCCCGCCAGCTCGGCACCCGGGTCGACGCCGCTCTGGCACGGATCGTGGTCGACGGCGAGCCGATCCGCCTCGAGTCGATCGTGTATTTCGCGGTCAACAAGCCCAAAGGCTACGTCTCGACCAACTTCGACCCCGCCGGCCGCCCGCGCGTGGTCGACCTCCTCCCCGAGCTTCCCGAGCGGGTCTACACCGTCGGCCGTCTGGACGAGGATAGCACCGGATTGATGATCTTGACCAACGACGGTGACCTGGCCAACCGGCTGGCGCATCCCCGCTACGGAGTGGAAAAGCTCTATCGTGCGCTGGTGGCCGGCCTGCCCACCCGCGAGACGCTCGCCAAGCTTACCGAAGGAATCTGGTTGTCTGACGGCAAGGTCCGCGCCAAGCGGGCGCACATCGTGGGCCGTCAGGGACAGGCCACGCAACTCGAGCTGGTCCTGGCCGAAGGCAAGAAGCGCGAGATCCGCCGGATGCTCTCCAAGCTCGGGCACAAGGTCATGTCGCTTAACCGGATCGCGGTTGGTCCAATCACTCTCAAGGGACTTCCGACCGGCGAATGCCGCCCGCTGTCGCGGCATGAAGTCGACTTGCTGCGCCAGGTGGCCTCCGGCGCCACCGTGTCCCGGCCTCGATCCTTCCACGCCGACTCGTCGTCCCGGCCACCTCGCGAGCGACGAGCAGCCTCCTCGACTCCGCTTCAGACACCCCCCGCACGGGCCCGGCGTCGCATCATCGGCCTGGAACAGGAGCCGGTGCCCGGAACGGGCCCCAGTTCCCCGGGCGGACGAGGCCGAAAGCGCCCCCCGCCCCGGAAAAGCC
>JBIOJM010000111.1:0-27362 GCA_044450785.1 Isosphaerales bacterium | reverse complement strand
GTTATACCGCTTGCGGGCGGAAATGAGACATTCCAAACTAACCCGAAGCGTAAGCGAGGTCTGGGTTTGCGGCCCTCGCTCACGCTTCGGGTTAGTGTCAATCCCCGCCGCGAGCGGTATAACATGTTAGTGCCCCCGACCGCCCAAGGCATAGAGGGCAGGCCGAGGAGCACAGCTTCGAGGAGCCCTCCCGTCGTGAGTCGGCGATCAATCCGGATCGCCGGCCAGCACGAACGCGGCCCAAAAGTACGGAGGTGCGTACGGCCGGTCGTTGTCCCCGCCGGCGGGTACCGCGGCGGCAAGCGCATCCGGTTGTCGTGCCTTCGCCCACTTGCCTCGCGCGACGCCGCCCGACAACTCCGCGGTCACGGCCAGCACCTCCGCGCGCCGCAGCCCGCGCAGCCAGGTCTTCGCCTCGCGGAGGGCCTCCGCCGTCGGCAACGGCGAGCTGAGCCCGGGGCGTCGACCCAGCAGATTGGCGTAGAACCGTTGCATCAGCAGGGCCGTCGCCGTGTCGTCGACTTTCCAGAGTGAGAGGCAGACGCTCCGCGCGCCCGACATCAAGAGCGCCTGGGTAAACCCCACAAAGCCCTCGCCGCCGGCGTCTCGTCCCAGTGCTGTCTCGCATGCCGACAGAGTCACCAGCTCGGCCTTCAGGTCCCAGCCGCGCTGGATCTCGCGAACCGAGAGCCGGCCGTCAAAGACTGGCTTGTGGCTCAGGGCCTGTTGCAGCGGGTCGGGCAAGCCGGTCTGGGTCAGGATCACCGCCGATCGAGCCGGAACGCCTTCGTCGATCAGCCCGTGCGTCGCCAGGTGGATGAAGCCGAACTGCCCCAGCACGCCCGAGGCGGCCAGGTAGTCCAGCTCGGGTTCACTCGCGTCGGTCCCAAGCAAGATCCGGGTGGGTCGATCGTCGGATTGGAAGAGCCCGGCGAGGGCCTCGATCTCGTATCGCGTGCCCGGCAAGGGGGCGAAGTCTGGGGCTCGCTCGATTTGTCAGCACGATCGTACACGGGGTCGCCCAGGGCCAGCAGGCCGGCATGGCGATCGGGCCGGGGCTGCTCACGCAGGTACTTGAACACGGTGGCGGATGGGGCGTAGCTCACCGTCCGAGTGTCGTCGGGGGCGAGCAGCGCCTCGACCGGGATGCCCGCCATGGCCCGGGAAGGTAGGACGATCAGCCTGCGGGCCGGCGGCTGCCCGGTGGCCGTGGCGCCCAGGGCCCTGGCCAGCGGCTCGACGCGCTGGCTGCGTAATCTCTCGAGGAGGGGCCGCAGGTCTGCCGGGCCGGCGCCAGGCCGGCTCCGCAGCTCGGTCCGCACTCGGTCTGCAAGTGTCGAGTCGTCTTCGGTCCACAGCCCGTCCGGGCCGGTCCCCGCGATCGGGACCCAGGCGGGGATACCCCGTGAGCGGACGACCACACCCCAGTGCTCGCCGTCGGGGTCGGCCGCGTTCGGTCCCACAGGTGGGATATCGACCCAGGCGACCAGGGCGGCATGGGCCTCAACCTGTCTCGGGCGAACGGTGTTGGACGATTGAAACGATACCGATTTTCGCCACTCGAAGATATGCTGCACTCACCCTTGCCCATAGTCCACCAGCTCGTCGTCGCCTGGCTTTCTCGGGAGGGATCGTTCGAACGCCAGCAGGATCGGTGATCTGCACCCGGTTCGCAGCGAAGCGCCTGACCCCGAAGGCGAATCCTGCGATCGTTGAATTGCTCCAGCCAGGTGAGACGCCGGCCGACGCCTCGACCTGAGCCGATAAGCATGATCGCGTGGCCGGCATACCGTCCGGCAGGCTCGCCTTGCATCGCGCACAGGGCTCGCCGTGTGAATCACCGGGCCCGGCCCGCCCTGGCGCAATCGTGAGCGGTTTCAAGCCGGGGTGTTCTTTGCTGGCACAGATCGCCCTTCGACGATCGTGCTAATCCGCCGAACAGTAGTGGGGTTGCTTCTTCTTCGAACGCAACGCACTCCGCCATCAGACTTCCCCGGACTGATATCAAAGATAGCCGACTCATTTCCAGCCAACAACAAGGCGGGGCCATGATCGAGGCATAGACATCCGAGTGCGTCCCACCTAGCATGGATCTCTGTGTATCGGACGCTGATCGATGGAAACGCGGAGAACCTCATGCGGCGATATGCCTTCATCCCGTCCTCGGTCGCCCCCCTCGAGGAGCGGATCACGCCGAGCCATTCGGGCCTCGCCAGTGCCGCCGCAACCCCGCTGGCGTCAACGCAATCGCACAGCGTGAACCTCTACGGGTTCGTCCTCGGACGGGACACGACCGTCGGCACCGTGCATCGGCTGCGAGCGACCGGTGGAACGATCTCCCCCTTGGGGACGGTTTCATTGACCGGCTTCCTCGTAATCCCGAACACGGGTGCCGCGAACAGGCCGGTTCACGGGAAGGTCACGATCTCAAACGCACAGGGAACAGTCACGGTCTCTCTCAGAGGGACGGTGACCGTCTACAAAGCCTCCTTTTCTTTCGCCTCCGGTAACTTGAGGTACAAGATTGTTGCTGGCACGAAGGCCGATTACGGCGCGACGGGAGCCGGCCCGGTGTTGTACGGCCCGGGTCCGGTCTTCCAACCCGGCAGGTTCCTCCTTGATTTCGGACACTACCCCCTGCCGCCTTGAACGTTGATCAATCCGGATCGCCGGCCAGCACGAACGCGGCCCAGAAGTACGGGGGCGCGTATGGCCGGTCGTTGTCCCCGCCGGCCGGAATCGCAGCGGCGAGTTCGTCCGGTTGACGTGCCTTCGCCCCCTTGCCTCGCGCGACGCCGCCCGACAGCTCCGCGGTCACGGCCAGGGCCTCCGCGCGGTGGAGCCCGCGTAGCCAGGCTTTTGCCTCGCGGAGGGCCTCCGCCGTCGGCAACGGCGAGCTGAGCCCGGGGCGTCGACCCAGCAGATTGGCGTAGAACCGTTGCATCAGCAGGGCCGTCGCCGTGTCGTCGACCTTGCAGAGCGACAGGCAGACGCTTCGCGTGCCCGACTTCAAGAGGGCCTGTGTGAAACCGACAAAGCCCTCGCCGCCGGCGTCTCGGCCCAGGGCGGTCTCGCACGCCGAAAGAGTCACCAGCTCGGCTTTCAGGTCCCAGCCGCGCTGGATTTCGCGGACCGTTAGCCGGCCGTCGAAGACGGGTTTGTGGTTGAGGGCCTGCTCGAGCGGGTCCGGCAGGCCGGTCTGCGTCAGGATCACCGCCGACCGGGCGGGCATATCCTCGTCGATCACTCCGTGGGTCGCCAGGTGGATGAAGCCGAACTGCCGTAGCTCGCCCGAGACGGCCAAGTGGTCCAGCTCGTGGCACGCCAAAGGACAGGCACAAGAACGGACGATGTTGATCGACCGAAACACGACAGCCGGCCGGATTTGACGTCCGCTGGTGTTGACATACGCTTGAGTTAGGGAATCCCTCCGACAGTGGTGCCGCAGACCACACGGACAGCCTAGAACGCCTTGACGACGAGGCGGAGTCATCGTTATGCGACCCGGGGACACAGGCAGTCTTCCTCCATTTCCGCCGTCACCCTCCGACATCCCCCGGCGAGAGCACATTCCAACCGTCGAGGCGAGTATTCGCTACTGGGAAGCCATCCGCATCCGGGCACTCCGGACGGGTGATCATGGTCTCGCGGAGACCGCGACTGGGTTGAAGCTCTCTTACGAGGAGGCTCGTCGCGAGCTAACGACGCGAAGCAAAACCGGCCCGCGGCCGGTCGGCTGAAAGCGTTAGCCAGCAACGAACAGGTCGGCCATCAGCCGTCCGAAAAGGTACCCGCGGCGATGATGATCTTTCTCGAGAATCCGGATCGAGGTGCTCAGGCCGCTGAGTGCTCGAGTTCAGAGTTTCCTCCGCGGAATGACCCAAAGAGCGACGATCGATAGCACGCACAACCCCCCGATCATCCCATAAATCAACCGAAATGAATTCGCGGCTGGCGGCGGTGCCTCGCCGCTTGCGAGAAACCCGAACACGCAAAAGAAGAAAATGACCGCCAATGCGAGCGACAGAATCAATCGAGCTGCGACCGGCATCGGCGCGTCTCCTTCGGACCAGGACTTACTTCAAGACGATCCATCGGTAGACCACGTACAAACACGCCACGACCCCGACTATGATCCAGATCGGCTTCCGGGCCGGCGGAGCGTCCTCTCTCGAGATGTAGTGCTCGCAGTGCGGACAACGCTCGGATTCCTCCAGGATCTGGCGATCGCAATAGGGACAGGGGATGCAAAGGTCGTCGTCCTCGTCCTCGGCCAGATCGCGGTCAACGGGTCCCTCGTCCGGGTCGTGATCGCCGTCCCACTCGTCTGAAATCGTCATCTCGACTCCGCTGTCGACCTTGAGGATGGGCTCTCGACCGATTCCGCGGTGGATAGGTTACTCACTCCGTTCCCTCTTCCACCAGTCTGGCCCTTCGGCTTTGACCTCGGCGTCCATGCGCACGAGGGCCTGCTTGAGCCGGGCGAACGTCGCGGGTTCCTTGGCTCGCAGGTCGGTCGTTTCGCGAGGGTCGACCGCGAGGCCAGCGCGATCGGGCAGAATCGGCTCATCCCATCGCTCCGCGACTCTCGATCATTCGCTGGCGATGCCGGCGTTCCGATTCGAACGGACGACCAACCGCCGGAGAGTCCTTCCCAGATCAATCAGCAGCACGATCAACGCGGCCGCGGACACTGAGAGCGACAAGAACGCAACCATCCCCAAACACCCGACGATCAAAGCGGTGATGGACGAGTCGATGCTGTGACCTCTGACGAGCGCACTCACGAGAAAGAACCCCAGGACGGCGAGCGAGGAGATCCCGAAACCCAGCGCCACGAAGAAGTGATATCGGTTCCAGGATTCGATGGATTGGTCATACCAGGGGCTCGCAAGGAAGACCTCCGAGCTGGCGGGCTCGAACATCCCCGAAGGGTGCGCGTCATCGAGTGAGGCGGTGTTCGACATGAACGCCGGCAGCTCGTCGTTCGAGTCGTCGATCTCGCCCTCGGATACCGCCGACATTTCATAGTGAGAGTCGCTCGAACTGGGCGAAATGGGCAAAAGATCATCATCGTCACCGCCGAAGAAGGCCTCAGAGGTCATGTGGGCCAACTCTCCCCCAACCTGCGCAGATTGGGCAGACGAGGAGGATTTGACTCGCGCCCTGCGGGAAGAAACCCTGTCTTTCACCTGACCTGGAGCCGTTGAGAAACGCGCCTTACAACGTCGACAGCGGATGGTGTGCGCACTCAAAGCGACATGATCGGCAACGTTGCCTATTCGGCCGCAATTGGGGCATTGGAGCAACATCGGCGAGTTTACCTATTCGATCGACGACGAACGCGCGCTCCTCTAACCAAGACACTTATAGGCGACAAGTGAACCAAAATCAACAAACCTCCCGCTTGAATCTGCATTTCAAGCCTCAAGTTTTGAGCAGGGTATTGTGCAGGAGAATGATGGCGACGGTGAAGTAGATGATCAGGCCGGTGACGTCGACCAGGGTTGCCACGAACGGGGCCGACGACGTGGCCGGGTCGAATCCGAGCCGCCTCAGCAAGAAGGGGAGCATCGACCCGGTCAATGTGCCCCAGAGCACGACACCGATCAACGAGAAGCTGACGGTCAGTCCGATCAGGACCCAATGGGGACCGTAGATGTTCGAGACGGCGCTCCAGGCGGCGATCCGCACGAAGCCGATCGAGCCGAGAATCGTCCCGAGGAAGATCCCCACGAGAATCTCGCGGCGCATGACGCGCCACCAGTCGGTGAGCCTGACTTCCCCGAGCGCCAGGGCGCGGATGATGAGCGTGGCCGCTTGCGACCCTGAGTTGCCTCCACTCGAAATGATCAGGGGAACGAACAAGGCCAGTACCACGGCGTGCGCGATCTGGCCCTGGAAGAAGCCCATGGCCGTGGCCGTCAGCATCTCGCCCAAGAACAAGACGACGAGCCAGGACGCGCGCTTGCGGACCATCGCCGGCATTGAGGTGATCATGTAAGGCTCGTCGAGCGCCTCCTGGCCGCCGAACTTCTGCATCTCCCGCGTCGCCACTTCCTCAGCGACGTCGAGCACGTCGTCCAGGGTCACGATCCCCGCCAGCCGGCCATGAGTGTCCACGACCGGCAATGCGGTCCGGTCGTACTTGCCGAAGACCTCGACGGCTTTTTTCTTGTCGTCGGTCACGCAGAGGCTGATGCACTCGCGATCCATCAGGTCGGAGACGTGGGCATGCAACGGGGCCAGCAGGATCTCTCGGATTCGCAGGTCGTCGACCAGCTTGTTCTTGTCGTCGACGATGTAGATGACATTCAGGGTCTCGCTGTCTCGGCCATGGGCTCGGATGTGGTCGAGCACATGGCGCATGGTCCACTCGATGCGAACGACCACGTAGTCGGGGGTCATCAGCCGGCCGACGCTGTCCTCGCGATAATCGAGCAAGGACCGGGCGATCGCCCGCTGGTCGGGATCGAGCAAGCCGATCAAACGCTCGGCCTGGTCGCCGGGCAGCTCGGCCAGGAGCGCCGTCCGATCGTCCGGGGCCATCTCGTTCAAGACGTACTTCGACTCGTCCTCCGTCAGCGAGCTCAACACGTTCTGCTGGGTGTCGAGATCGAGGTACGCAAACGTCTCGGCGGCCAGTTTCGACTTGATCAGACGCAGGACCTGCACTTGCTCGCCGCTCGACATGGCCTCGACCAACTCGGCAACGTCGGCCGAGAGCCAGCGGTTGACGACCTCGCGGAGCGTGTCGTCGTCGCGGGCATCGATCAGCTCTCGAATCTCGGGGAGCGCCAGCTTTCCCAGCATTGCTCATCGACTCTCAACCTGTTGACAACACGGAACCAAATCCGCGGGCGATCGCCGACCTCGCGCCGTCGCTCGTTAACCCGGAGCGTTCGCGGACAGACAAGGCCTCGGGTCGGTTCGAACGAGCTCGTTATCAGGGCACTGAGGACTCAAGATCGGCGGTCACCTGATTGTGTCATCAAAGATTCATAATGGATAGTGCGTCCCCGGTCCGAGCGCGCAGGCGTGGGATGATAGTGGTCGACGACGCGGCGGCGCCGGCGACGGACCTCCGGGGCACTTGACGGCTCGGGATCGCCCTATTAGCATCGGACTCTCCTTGAGGAGAGGGAGCCAGTGGTTCGCGGCGCAACGGCTCTCATGCCGGCCATCCTGCCCGCCCGCGGCGCGCCGGAGGATCACGCCACGATGCAGGCCCGTTTCGAGTCGTGGGCGTGGTGGTGACGAAAACCCCTCCCCCTGAGCCCCCCCTGGGAGTGCAACCACGATGGACGCCGACCTTGATCGCACAGCCAACCCGGGTCGAAGCTGCCGGAAACAAGCCCAAGCTGATCGACGAATACGTCGGCCGCGTGAACACGCGAGATTCCCTGAAGTGTGCCTGCCGGCCTTTTCGCTCGAGGCGGTTCACCGCGATCCTTGATCAACGGCTGCCGGCGAGGTGCAAGAGGCAACAATGCATGGAAAAGTCTGCCTGGTCACGGGTGCAACCTCGGGGATCGGCCAGGTCACGGCACGGGAGCTCGCTCGTCTGGGCGCGCATGTCATCATCGTCGGCCGCTCTCCTGAGAGATGCGCAAAGACGATCGACCAGATCCGCGCCGCGACGGGTGCGACGTCAGTCGAGTCGGCCGTTGCCGACTTATCCTCGCTCGCCGAGGTGCGGCGGCTGGCCGGCCAAATCCGAGAGCGCTCGCCACGTCTCGATGTCCTGATCAACAATGCCGGTGCGATGTTCTGGAAACGTACCGAGAGTGTCGACGGCATCGAGATGACCCTGGCCCTCAATCATCTCTCGTATTTTCTGCTGACGAACCTCCTCCTTCCGTTGCTCGAGCAGAGCGCGCCGGCCCGGATCGTCAACGTCGCCTCGGATGCACACAAGGGCGCTTCCATCAATTTCGACGACCTTCAAGCCAAGCAGCGTTACCGTGGCTGGAAGGCCTACCAGTACTCCAAGCTGGCCAACATCCTGTTCACCTACGAGCTGGCGCGCCGGATCGCGGGGACGGGCGTCAGTGCGAACACTCTGCACCCTGGCTTTGTGCGAACCAACTTCTTGCAGGTCTTCGACGAGGCGAGGGCCGGCTGGCTCATCCGGAAGGTCGCCGACCTGTTTTCCATTTCGCCCGAGCGGGGGGCCCGCACGTCGGTTTTTCTGGCGTCGTCCCCCGAGGTCGAGGGGATGTCGGGCCGTTTTTTCGTCAAGGAGAAACCAGCGGTCAGCTCTGCCCAGTCGCGTGATCAGGCGGCAGCCCAGCGTCTCTGGCAAGTTAGCGAAGAGCTGACGGGAGTGCCCAGGACTAGATCGACCCAGATTGCAGCCTCTTGATAAGCTGGATCTGCCCGGCGTGATAAACGTCGTGGAGCGCGATGCCGTAGATCTGAGTCACGTGGCGGACCTTTCCTCCCATCGGGAACTCGTGCAGCCGGTCGGCTGGAAACGTCGCAACCGTTTCGCGCAGAGCGCGATGCTCGGCATCGAGCAGGCTGACGAATTGTTTCCAGCTCGACTCGGTCAAGGGAGACGGCAGCGCGAACCAGTTGCTCCCCTTGAGTGGGAAGGATCCGCGCTTGTCTCCCCTCAGCCTGCGCCTCACGGCGTACTTCCAGTAGGCGGCATGGACGACATATTCGGCGATCGAATGCCGCCCGGGCCCGGGACGCCAGGCTGCTTCCGCGGTGGAAAGGCCCCGGATCGACCCTTTCAGGTTGGTTCCATGCCAGGCTTTTCTCTCATAGCTCTCGTCGAGGATCCGCAGCAGCAGCGCGATCTCGCCGGCGGGGGTTTTCTCAGACGCCAAAGTTGCCGTCGTTTTCATTTGGGCTCGGAATGCCGCCCCCTTTCGCTAGCTTTTGACCATGCAGCTCGATCCCGACCTTGAGGATCGCGAACGGTCGTCTCCAGACGAGTCTGAGAATCAGCAGATTGATAAGAGCGACCAGGAAGCAGAAACCCGTCAACACAGCGAAAAGCAGGCGTTGGCGATCGGTGGACTTGTCGTACGTCAGCAATTCATGGAGGAGAAACGCTCCGGTGTAGGAAAAGGCCAGGGCAAAGGAAACACGGTATCCGGTGCTCCGGAGTGTACGCCAGCGCTGTCGCCGCACGGCGACGATCGGGTCACGGGTTTCATCGAAGTCGATGGCGTCGGCTGGCATGATTAACCTGGCCGCGGCCGCCCGGCGGCGTCACGCCGCGGCTGGCGGTGATCCTGCTCGCGGCCGGCTATTGCGGTGATGGCGCAGGTATCCTGGGTGACTGGAATCCCCAGGCTGGACGGTTGAGCGAGAAGGGGAAGTGGGGTTTTCTCGCCGATCTCCACGCCACGAGGTGACACCGAGACCGCTGACGGGCGGGGTCAGGAGACCCGCGCCCAGCGCTCGGGGCAGGGTCAGGAGACCCGCGCCCAGCGCTCGGGGCGGGGTCGGGAGACCCGCGCCCAGCGCTCGGGGCCAGTCCCATTCATCCTTCATCCTTCATCCTTGATGAGGGTCCTTGCCGTCGATCCAGTCGCCTTCCAGCTTCTGGTAGTCGGGCAAGTGCAGAAGCGAGCCCTCATCACCGGCCTTCCAGCCGATGACGTGGGTCGGCTTGCCACGCTTGTGGCTGACCGCCTCCCACCTCTTGGCCCAGCTTTCGTCGGCGTCCGAGACCGTGCCGGTCTCTCTGTCGAAGTAGTAGGCCTTGCCCTCGCGGTAGGACTTCACGCCCAAGTTGACCGTCGTGATCGCCGCATAGCCGAGCTCGGCGGGGCACAGCGTCTCGGGGTTTCGCGAACGGAGGCACGCGAGGAAGTGCTCCCAGAGGGCGTAGGTGTCCTCACGCGGCTGCTCGGGCTTGAACCGATCGCCCCCTTCGCCTTTATTGGTGCCGGGAGGAGCCGGACGCCCCTCGAGCTTCTGCTGAACGACGCGAAAGCCCTCTTCAGCCCGTCCGTCGAACATCATCGTCGCCGTATGGCCGCGGATCACCTCGGGAAGCTGCACGTCGTTGCACATGGTCGCCGAGATCAGGACCTGGCAGCCTTCGTCGTAGTCGGCGACCACGGTCGCCATGTCGGGCACGTCACGGCCGTCGTACTCGAGGTACAAGCCCCCTGCCCCGACCACCCGGTTCGGGAACCGAACCCCCATCGCCAGGATCAGGTGCGTGAGCTGATGGACGAACAGGTCCGTGTACATGCCGCCGCCGAAGTCCCAGTAACACCGCCACTGAGCGTACCTGGCGCGGTTGAAGGGCTGGTCGGGCGCCAGGCCGAAGTCGGTCCCGAGGAACATCTTCCAGTCGATCGTTTTCGGGCTCATTTCCTTGGTAAGGTGGTAATACCTCCACTGGCCGCCGTCACTGTTGCGGTAGTAGCTGGTCTGCCCCTGCATGACGTGGCCGATCTTGCCCTCCGTGATCATCTGGTTGGCCATGCGCCACCGCGGGTCGGCGGTCGACTGCACCCCCACGGTGAAGACCTGCTTGGTCTTCTTGGCCGTCTCGGTGACCCGGCGGGCTTCGTCGATCGTGTGCGTCATCGGCTTTTCGCAGTAGACGTCCTTGCCGGCCTCCATGGCGTCGATCGACATCTTGGCGTGCCAGTGGTCGGGCGTGGCAATCAGGACGGCGTCGACGTCTTTGCAATCAAGGATCTTGCGATAATCCTTGGTGACACGTTCCTTGTCCTTGCCCTCCCACTGGAGGCCGCACTTAAGGGCGGAGTAGTAGAGCCCCCGGCCCGTCTCCTTGCCATCCTCCATCCACTTCCCGCCATCCCACACGTCGCACAGGCCGATGATGTCGACCGGCTTCTGTTCCTTGTTCTTCATCTTCAGCAGGATACGAAGGTGCTCCTGGGCTCGTCCGCCAGGGCCGAGGACTGCAATGTTGATCTTCTCGTTGGCCCCCTTCACACTGCCGACGGCAGGATGCGGAAATGCCCCGGCGGCCATCATCGCACCGGTCGCGACACCCGCCGTCTCCATGAATCCGCGACGGCTCACATTTCGACTGTCTCTCATGGGAATAGACTCCAGCGACCTGGGACCAAGACCCCGATCAATACGTTAACCTCGCACGCCCCCCCTGGTCAAGGACACGCCGCCGGGCCTTCGCCTTCGAGCACGCACCCGCGTCCGCTTGTCACTGTGCACCGCGACCTCGAGAGAAACGATTCGGATGCGCGATTGCTCCATCTCTTCATTGACAGCGAGTCGCCAAGTCTATCAGAATCGAAAGAGAGGCCATCGTATCTCAACCGGTGGACGTCCGCGATCGAGCGGCATGAGTTCAATCTCCCTGGAACACGCATCGGAGCAGATCCGCGCGATCAGGACCCATGCCACAGACCATTCAGTGCAAACACTGCGGCATCGTCTTGAACCTGCCCCCTGGGGCGAAGGGGGGCAAACGTTTGAAGTGCCCGAGGTGCTCGACCCGGTTCGTCATCTCGGACGCGGAGGCAGCCTCCGCTTCAACGATGCCCGGGATGGACAATGCCACGTCGATGTCGGCGTTCGATCTCACGAGCCGGCCCGGCAGTGGCGAGGCGCTCCCGACCCTCCTCCCGGAAGGGGACCTCCGCGAGACGTTCGACCTGCCGCTCGTGAGCGGACGGGAGGCCGAGCAGGGTCAAGCGGTTCCGAGCCCGGGTGTCGCGGATGCGGCCGCGCTCTTCTCTGATCCCGGCCCTTCCCATCGAAAGATCACGGCCGCCGAAGCGAGAGCAAGGGCGCGTCGCTGTGTCCATTGCGGCGGCGTCGTTCCCCAGGGAATGTCAATCTGCGTCACCTGCGGCACCGACCAGGAGACCGGCCTGCGCGTCGGTCTCGAAGACGACCTCGCTCCCCCGCCCAGGCCTCCCTCCCAAGGACCGCCGATCCATGTCGCGACGGTCGGTGGCCTCTGCATCGCCGCGAGCCTCCTCCTCCTGGCCTTGGCCATCAGAGGAGCGTCCCGCGGCGAATCCAGCCTGGAACATTCAGGCTGGCTCTGCCTGGCCTTGGTTGCCGTCTTCGGTATCTATGCTTCCGTCCAGTTCATCAGGGGCAAAACGGCGAGACTGCTGATCGTGGCTCTCTCAGTGGGCGTCATGGTCGACGTGATGACGTTGATCGCCCTGCCGATCGTCCAGGCCAACTTCGAGGCCCCAGACAAGTTCACCTCCATCGTCAAGCCCGAAGACCCGGACGACTCAAACATCCGGATCAAACCCTTGGAGGACCGGATCGACACCTCGAGGATCTCGCTCGGCATCGCCCTGATCCTCATCTACGCGCTCCTGTCGCTCTACCTGATCTCGCCGCCGGTCAAGAAGTACATTCATTCCCAGCTCGACCGAGGCGCGTGAAGCGTGCAGAGCGAAGTTTTCAGTTTTCAGTTTTCAGTTTTCAGTTTTCAGTGTTCAGTGTTCAGTTTTCGGTGGCCAGAAGTCGGCGCCCAGTGAAGACAGTTCCCCGTCTTTACTGAAAACTGAAAACTGAAAACTACAGAGTTCCGCCCCTTTGCTCACGCGGTCGCGCTATCGAGAGGACTTCGCCAGATCGATTCCGGAGGGAAGAGGATCCGTGCGGCGTCAAGGGCGGTGCTGGTCGATGCGATGAATCCTTCTTCGTTGGACGCCGCGTCCAGCCCCGTGTGGCCCATCAACAGACGGACCAGGGCCGATGCAGTCAGTGTCAAGTGCCGTCTGCTCAGCTTCTCCGGTTCGACGTGCGAATGCTTGCCGTGGATATGGATCAGCCAGCGCTGATCGTCCAGGCAGATCCCCAGCTCGAGCGGAAGCGGACATCCCGCGTCCGAGGCGCGGCGGGCCAGTTCCGGAACGATGCACTTCAGAAACCGTCCAAGGTCGGCGATATGGTACATCGAGACCGTCCCCTCCTGTGCATCCTGCTCGACGATCCGGCCCGCTGCCTCACGAACCGCGTCGATGACGGGATGGTTGGTGGGGGCGTGAACGATCACCTCGGGATAGGCTCGTTCGAGGGCCTCGGCCCGGACGCGGCCTAAAAGGGCCTGGAGGGCCTGGGGATGAGCGGGGTCGTAGGCGATCTCCAGGATCTTGTGGTCCTTGATGAACGCATACCCCTTGACGGCTTCGCCGTGGCATGCGACCCAGATCACGTGGGCATACTTGCGTCCGATCATCCAGCGCCAGTATTCCTCGGAGCGGACGATCGTGCCGGTCGAGCGGGCGTACTGGAGCTCGTAAAGCGTCATCAGGTCACCGAGCTCGACCTGCCGCCAGGGGCGCACGTGCCAGAAAGCCCCGCGACCCTCGATCACGCCATCGCTCACCGACGGCAAGTTTCGACTCATGGTTTGAGCAAACGTCTGACGGCCGCATACGCCCCAGCCCAGCGGCCGGTAGAATTGGGGCATGCCGGTCGTCAGGACCTGGACCGCGACGCCGGTCTCTCGGCCCCGCTCGCTCGCCAGCCGCATCAGGTTTTGAGCAAACCCCATCCCGCGGAATTCGGGCAGAGTCCCCACCCACATCACTCCATTGACGGGGATCGTCACCGATCCGTATCGAATCATCCGTTCAGTGAGATGGAGGTGGCTGACGATGCGGCCGTTCACCTTGGCAAGGATCCGTTGATCGGGTCGATACACCGGGTCGCTGAGCGCGCCCAGGAACGATTCACGGTCCGGACCGTGAAACACGTGGAGCAAGGTCTGGTAGACCGCTTCATGATCGGCTTCGGTGCCGAGGCAGTACTCGACCGAACCGCGGCGATATGGCAGGCGATTTCCCGGCGCGGGGGCTTTCATCGGGTGGACCATTATGGAAACTTGATACGGAACGCGGCTGTCCGGGGAGGTCCGCGGAGTTTCGACGCGTGCCATCACACCACGTTTTGTTCTCATTGTAAGGGGTCTCTCCCTGATATGCCTCAAATTAGACAGCAACCGGCCCGATTTTTGGATCAAGGACGCCGGCTTTTCGGTCGGTCTGACCCGGAAACGCCCGGACCAGGCTCATGTCGGTTCACCGGGCGGGCGGAAAATCGTCCCGGACGAGCCCGGTTCGGCTCCGGGCCACGCCGCCTGCACGGCTCCCACCATGCGATGCTTTAACCGATCCGCCCCGTGGAGCACGTATGCGAACTCGCGATTCCGCGCCGCCCGGTCGGACCGCACGCGCCGGCGCACCCTCGATCGCAGCGCCAGGAGATGGGCGTACACCTCGCGAACCCAGGGCTGCAAGGCCGCATTACACGCCCGGATGGCCAGGCATCTCGCCCGACGCTCCCGTCGCGTGCCGATGGGCGCGGAGACCGCGTCTTCTTTTCTCCTGATTAAACTACGTATTTCCTCGGAGTATGGTTCAGACAAATAACGGTCCGGGTTGAATCGCAGGTCGCGCAATCGACGCTCGATGCCGTTCAGCTCGCCTGGTGTCTCCGGATCACGGGGCAAATCGAGCCAGAGCGTGAGCGAGACGGTGAGGAAACCGGGTGGTTCGATCCCGAAATAACGGCGGGCGATCTCGTCGCCAAGCTCGTCGTACTTGGCGCCCCCGATTCCATGGATGAAGAGATCGCCGAGCAAGAAACGGCTGAACATGGTCGTCGTCAGGGCCCTCGTGCGCAGCCGGATCGATCGTGCCGCCAGCTCGCGGAGCCGCTCGACGGCACAGCAAGCCTCGCGATCCGCCGCAAGCGGCAGCTCGACCAAGACCTCGTCCTCGCCGGCGATCCGGAGATCCATCACCCGTCTCCGTTGCCGGGCCAGCAGTCCCTTGCGCCTCGGTTGCCCCTTGCGCCAAACCCAGAACGGGGCCTCGAGCCATTCCCCTTGCCGTTCCAGCCCGGCGACCGGATGGTTTCTGCTTCTGATCCGATGAGCTGCGCGATACTCGAACAGGGCGCTGTTATGAACCTGGTGATACCTCGGGAGCTGGGCCAGGAGGTGGGATACGAACCAGAGGAATCCGTCGGTCTGGCAAACCGCGCTCAGCGGAACCTCGAGATTGGAAACGCCCCAGGTCGCCTCGAGCTCGCGCCGCGCCAGCGAGAACCGCAAGCCGGCTGTGCGGGTCTCGCCCCGCCGACCGAGCACGCGCGGCCAGAAGTCGTCGAGCAAAGAGCCGGCGACGGCCTCGCCCGCGGCCTGCCTCACCCGGTCGGCGAACGTGGAAAACAGCCCTTCCTCCTGGACGGCCAGGTCCTCGAACGGCACGTCGCCCCACGACTGGTCGAACTCCACTCGAATGAGGCGGACGCCCCCCCCGTCGACGACGGGCACCTGGATCGACGACGACTTGGGAATGTCGTGGTCGACGATCAGGTTGAGGCCGACCCCTCGATGCACGCCGGCGATCGCGCCGACGGCGAAGTTCTTGATCCACACACCGGGGTGAAACAGCTCCGGTTGATGGCCCGTCACGACCAGTGGACGTGCCGTTCCGCTCAAAGCATCGATGTCGACGGACGACCCGGAGAGCCCGTGGCGCGTCAGGAAGCCCCGCGCCGCTGTGACGACTTCGCGGCGCACCTGGGCGCGCAGCAGGCCAGCCCGCTTTCCCTGAAAATCGTGATCCCATCCGGTCAGGCTCTGGGCATTGGCCTCGATCTGAGCGGCGACCGCGCCGGGGGCAGGTTCCACCAGCAAGCCGCCGTCGTTCGCCGGCGCCCGCACCAGCCGCGCCGTCATCCCAAACACCCTTCCGCTGTAAGCAAAGCGGCACTCTCGAGGGCGCGCTCGAAGACCCGGCGATAATGCTTGAGCCGGTACTCGCCGTCGTCCAGCGCACCGCCGAAAGCCCTCGACTCGTCCAGATAGATCAGCGGGACGGGTACCTCCACGATCCTCATCCCCCGAGCGACGGCCTGGACCCACACCTCCAGGGGCATCGCATAGCCGTCTTCGGTGATGTCCAATTGTTTGAGCGCGGCGGTCCGATACGCCTTGAAGCCGCAGAACGCATCCGTCAAGCTCATCCCCAGGCACTCGTTGAGCCAGCGCGTCACTTCCACATTGATCCGCCGGCGCTCTTCGGGAGGCCGCTGGCCGGGATCAAAGACACGCAGGTAGCGGCTTCCCGAAACGATGTCGGCGTCCTGGAGCCGCGACGCCAGCTCGGGGATTCGCGAGGGCTCATGCTGGCCGTCGCAGTCGAGTGTCACGAGTCCGTCGAAACCTCCATCGATCGTGGCCTGGAATGCCGTGCGCAAACTTGCCCCGTAACCCAGGTTGCGAGGATGACGGATGGTCCGCACCGTCCGAAAGTCCGAGAGCAGCAACGGAGTGGCGTCCGTCGAGCCATCGTCCACGACCAGAACAGTGCCGGCGTGCTTCAACACTTCGGTGACCACGCTCACCAGGCTCGGTTCTTCGTTGTATACCGGGAGTGCGGTCAGCAGGCGCATGGGCAGGATGGTGCTCTCGAGGGAGGTTGCGGGCGATCCACGCGATCGAAAGCGAAGGCCGGACGAGACGACCGCATTTTAAGTCGAACCAACCGAAAGTCAACGAGACGGTCAAGCCGGCACCCGGAACCTTTCCCGGCGCCCCCTTGACCAGTTCGCTCGCCGGCCCCTAGCATGAAGCTGACCCGCGCGGCGCGGGGAAATTCCCGGCTCTTTGACTCATCCAATCGATTCTACACGACTGACACCGATGACCGAACCCGAAATATCACAACCTGTTCCAGAGAATGACCCTTTGACCGCCACCGCCACCGACACGGCCACAGAACCGGATGCCGAGCCTCCGCCCGCGCCCTGGACGCCGGAGCGCGCTTTCGAAATGAACGCCTACTACGACGTTTATGTCAAATGGGCGGCTCTCATCTTGGCTCTCATGGTCTCATGCAATTACCTGAGCGACTCGCACCTCTGGGTTGATCTCAAGACCGGAGAACTGATCGCCGCCCAATCGGCGCCCGTCATGACCGACGTTTTCTCGTACACCGAGAAGGGGAGCCCCTGGGTCGACGTTCCCTGGCTGTTCCAGTGGATCCAGGCAGAGCTCTACAAGCTGGTCTACGGCCTGGTGCCGGTCAACCCCGCGGACACAACGGCCAATCGTGCCAGCGCGGAGAACATTGCCGTGGGTGCGCTGGTGGCACTGGCGGCCTTGATCCGCCTCGCGACCGGCTGGCTCCTGTTCCAGATCCGCCACCGCGGGCCCGGAGTGTGGTGGTCGGCGATCTGCGTGACACTGGCCCTGGGCGTCACCTTCCAACCGGGCTACGGCTTGACGATGGGCGGGATGGCCCGCCCCGCGTTCGCCGCCCCCTCAACCTGGGGCCTGTTCTTCCTGGCCTTTGAGGTATGGCTCTTGTTCCGAGCCTTTTCGGCAGGCAAAGGCGGGGCCCTGTGGCTGTTGATCCCCATCTTCCTCTTGTGGGCCAATATCGACGAATCCTTCCTGACCGGCTTGGTGGTCCTGGCCGCGGCGGCCGCCGGCCGCTGGCTCGACAGATCGAGAACGGCCGGGCTCCCTGCCCATGACGGCAAATCGGCTAAGGGAGACGCGAGCTCCGATGCCGAAATCGAGGCCGAGCCCAGACCGGCCGGCGCCGGCGCCGCCTTCATCATCTTGGCTTGCTGTGCGGGGGTGTGCCTGGTCAACCCGTTCACGTATCGCGCGTATTTGGCCGCACTAAGTCCTTACACCCACTGGTTTCAGCCCGCCGGCACCATCACCACGAACGACCAGCTCTCCTTCTTCGTCAACTCCGAGATCCGCCAACGGCTCGGTGAAGACTGGTACAAGCTCCCGGCGTACTTTCTGGCCGTGGTCGCCTTGGGTGTCGGCTCGTTCTTGCTGAATGTGCGACGTTTCTCGTGGAGCCGATTCCTGATGTTCGCGGTGATGTCCGTGCTTTGGGGACTGCTCATGCACCTATACCCCGCGTTCGCGGTCGTCTTCGCGGCGGTCGTCGCACCGAACGGTCAGGAATGGTATCACGACCGGTTCGGGACCGAGGGCCGGCTCGGCTGGCGGTGGAGTCTCTGGTCGACCGGCGGCCGGTTGGTGACTCTGACCCTCATCTTCCTCGCGATGAGCCTGGACATCACGGGTTGGGGCAACACCCAGCCCGAGACTCAGTTCGGGCTGGGATTCAAACAGGACGATTTCGATCTCGAGGCAGCCGAGTTCTTGGGCAGCCACAACGAAATCCAGGGGAACATCTTCAACACGTCGCCGCGCCAAGGCGACGTCCTGATCTGGAAGGCTGCGCCCAAGCGGAAAACCTACCTCGACAGCCGGCCTCGTCTGTTCCCCCCCGAGCTCTTGGCTCAGTGGCACAAGACGCGCAAGGCACTGAGTGACGACGACATCGCGGCTTGGAAGCCGCTGCTGGACAAGTACGAGATCAGCGTGGTGATGATCGAGACGGTGGGGGCGCCTCTCACGTACCGCCGGCTCATGAAGAGCCCCAACTGGGTCCCGTTCTACGACGACGGCCGCATCGTGATGTTCGGCCGTGCCGACGCTCCCAAGTCGGACCTGGCCTTCTTCGAGGCCAATCGGCTCGATCCCGACCTCCGGGCGTTTCGCACCACGCATCCCGTGGTTGGGGCCGAGCGCCCGCCGAACCCGACTTCCTGGATCGACGACATCTTTCAAACGAAGACCTTCGCCCGGCTCCAGTCTCGAACCGAATCGGCGCGTCGCTGGCTCGTTGGGCCGGCCCCAGATGCTCCGTTGCGGAGGGACGAGGCACAGGCGATCCCCGAGCCATCCCGTTGCCTCCTGGCGATCCAGGACGCACGGACCGCGCTCGCTCGCAGCCCCGACGACTGGGTCGCATACCGATTGCTCAAGGATGCTTACCGCTTCCTCATGGTCCAGGAGGCCGCCATGCTGGAGGGGATCCCGATCGTCCCCGATAACCTGGACCGGATCCGCTCGGTGGCTCCGAGGCTGGAGCACCTGATGAACCGGTACCAGCAGCGCGTGACCTCGCTGAACTACGCGATCCTGACGACCCCCTCACCGAAGAACAGGCCGGCCCGCGTCGAGTTGTTCGGGCTGAACCTCGAATTGTTCCAGCTCTACGTGGCGGGAAACGCCCGGGACCTGGCCCGTGAACGTCTCAAGCTCGCGCTCGAGGCAAGCGAGCCGGGTGATATTGCGCCGGAGATGCGTATCCAGCTCCAGAAACAATTGGACCAGATGACCCAGGAGTCCAAGCAGCTCGAGGACAAGCTGCAAGACGTGTCGCTCGAGCAGTCAGCCGGGCCCATCGAGCAGGCCGGCTTCGCTCTCTCGCAGGGGGGGATCGGGACGGCGATCACTCTGCTCGCGGACGCGGAGCGCAACAGCATCAGCCCCGCTGTGGTCAAGCCGCGGCTCATCGACCTGTATTGCAACACCGGCCAGCCGGACAAAGCCCTGGAGCTGCTGGCCGTCGGTGCGATCGACGATCCCAACCTCGGCACCGAGCCAGGGGCGGGTGCTTTGCGCCAGGGACGCGTCTACTTTCTCCTGGGCAACTATTTCTCCGCTTCCACACTCTGGCAAGACAGGGCGATCCCCAGGGTTCGATCAGACCGCAGCAACCGGGTCCTCCTTGCCGCGGGAATCCTCACTCGCGGCGAAGCCAGTCAGTCGACGAACGACTTCCTGTCCCTCCCCGCCTCCTTGACCCAGCAGGCAAGCTGGGAGTACGACCTGGCAATGTGCCAGCTCGAGGCGGGAACGCCCGACGAGGCAGCCGTCCATTTCACGCAAGCCCTCACGCTCGCCCCCGACCTCCACGTCCGGGCAATCGCGGAGTATTATCTGAAGAAGATTGGGAAGCCGGTTCCCCCTCTGCCCAAGCGCGAGCTCGGGACCGCCAAACCCGATGCATCGCCAGCCAAGGGGCCCCTGGATCCTGGGACCCATTTGCCTGTTCCGACGGAGCGACCTGTTCTCCCCGTCCCGTCAGGAACGCCAAGTGCCGCGCCCTCGCCAGCCGGGGCACGCTCCGCGGAACCGCCCAAGACGCCGGCTCGCCCACCAAGCGGCACCCGGGAGCCGGCTCCCAAGAAATCGTAGGCGCTCGGCAGTTGGTGCGTCCAATCGGGGACAGGGCGGCCACTTTTGCCTGGCTCAACCACCCCAGGCTACCCATTGTCGCGCACCATCTGGCGAGCGCCAGGAAAAAGTTGGAAATTGAACCAACTCCATATTCTGGAAGTCTGGTTGGCAGGCACTGGTCAAGAATCTTTAGACCCCAAGATGTTGCGGGGAGATTCTCAATCAGAATTGCCACATACCAGGACATACATAGCGTTTCAGGCTCGAACCATCCACGCCGAGTGGATTCGATCTCCACGCGATGGCGGATGGGCACTTGGTTGCACAGCTCGAGTGCCAGGCAAAGGAGGTGGTCGGAATTGCGACGGTGGTTCGCCTCAAGGGCGAGTCCAGCCGGGCTCGCCAGGCAACCGGAGCGGGCCGCGGCTGCTCTCGTCGAGCTCAATAGCGAACGATCGGCAAACAGCGCCGACGTCTTGCGGGCGGGAAAGCGGACGGGGTTGACCGGTCGCTCGAGACTGAAAGGACACGCACTGCAGACCGGGCTCGACCCGGCGAACTGAGCACGACCCGGGAGGCAAATCCAACTGGTCTCAGTGCGTAGCCGAAGCGGAACCCGGCTGCTTGCTTCGAGTTCAAGTGGAAATGATGCGCGAGCCGTACCGATGTCATGCCGGCGGGAAAGGGTGGAGACGGCTGACGGCGCGCGCGATGCGATTCGCGACGCGAAATCGCGTCACCGGACCGCACATCCGCCCAGGATTGCGACGTGTTGCACGCCCTGGTGTCCCGCCACTTCCCGCAATCTCTCTCCGCAGACGGCTTAGTAAGGCTGAGCAACCTGTCAACAGCCTACGTCAAGTTTGCATTGCATGTCCTCTCTTCTCGCCGTGTGGATCCGGCGCGTCCACGGTGCCGGCATCCCGCGCCGATCGGTCATCATCGACCGTCGGTTTGTGTTGGCATGCTTCTGCCAGAGAAGTGCGAGCCTTGATTCGGCCGTCTCGCCCGTCGCGCAGACAACGAATCGATGGCAGATGCCTCGCTGACGGCACTTCAGATACAATCCTCTCCGACACATCCCAGGGAATTTATGCAACTGGCGCTCGCATTTTGAAGATCATATGAGGTGTAGGTCGTGCGCGGATCGGCTAGAGCCATGAGTGCCGGGTCGGCTCGACCGGCCGGGCGATTGTGACGGTTATGCGGACCATTCCAGTGCTGGGTCACTCCTGATCACACAAAACCAAGGTCCGCACACTTGACACCGGATTGCGACAGCTCATTCGACGGAGATATCGGGTTCCCAATCATTTACGGCGAGAAGACGGACCCTCGACATCGGCGATTTTAGACGATTATCGGCGGACCTGTGTGGACTTTTGACCGGTGAAGGCCGTCTGGTCCTCGGCCCTCAGTCCTCCGTCCTTCCGAGGGCGGTCTCCAGCTCGACAATTGATTTCACGCTACTCACCACGACGACAGGGCCCCCAACACCATGGTTAATCCTTCATCGAACGACGAGACCGTGAACAATCCTCTCGAGCGCGAACGACCCGTCAAGGCGCTGCTGCGCCTCACCGAGACCGCGGGGTTCCTCGGATCGACCGACGGCCGCTTTTACGCCCGGGTCTCGGTCGCCGGCCGCCCGGAGATCTATGCACTCAGGTCCGCGGCATTCCGTGACTGGTTGATCGATGGCTACTTCCGCACGTGTCGCGAGGTCGCGTCCGACTGGTCCATCCGCCGCGTCCTCGCCAGGCTCGAGGCCACCGCGCGGTTCGAGGGCGGCACGCCGTCGATCTTCATTCGCGTCGGCCACGACGGCGATGACTACGGCAACGCCTCGGCTTGTTACTTCGACCTGGCCGATCCCGCCGGCCGGGCCATCCGGATCGGCCCCGAGGGCTGGTCGGTTGTCGATAACCCGCCCGTCCACTTTCGGCGCCGCCAGGGGCACTTGCCGCTCCCCACACCCAGCCGCGACGGCTCGATCGAGCTGCTCCGACGAGCTGATTGACGGCCAGAAAAGTGACTCGGGCGTCACTCAAATCCCAGCGACAGCATGACGCTTGTGACGCAAATGACCGCTCAAAACAGCCTCGTGTGAACGCTCTTCGTCCTCGACGTTCACGCCATCACGGTTTCAGGGCCTCCATCCGAGCAAGCTATGGCTAACCTTGAGGCCCGCCGCGAGTCGATCGAAGCCCTCGCGGAGCGGACGATCGCCGGCCTGCGACTCGGCGAGCAGGCCGAATGCATCGAGGAATCGGTTCTGGGCCTGCCAGAGATCGGGCTCGATACCCAGGAGCCTGGCCGCGCCGATCAGCAGAAGGGCGCGAGAGAGAATGCCGTTCACGTCAACGTCCGGACGGATTCCTTCAAGGGCCCGCAGCAAGGACTCGGTCAGGGCCCGCTCGATCAGATCACGCTCGGGCTGGTAATTCCACGCCCGGCCACGCTCGCAAAGCTGTTCGATCGCATCCAGCGACACGGACTCGCCTTGCTCCAGGCGGCCGATCTCATCGCGGAGGTGGATGTCGAGATAGGTGGAGGCGGCCGCGCGCAGGGGCTTGGGGATCGGGTAGCGCAACTGCCCAAGACGATTGAGCACGTCCTCGTCCTGATTGGCCAGCAGCTCGAACGAGCGATGATAATCCCGGAAGCGATCCTGGAGGACGATGCCGATGATCCGGCGCTGCTCGTCCCGGAACAAGTCGTCGAGGCGGTGAGAGCGGCCGGGAAACTGGCGGCTGACCAGGTTCGCGAGGTCCGCGAAGGAACCCGTGCGGTAGGTCGCCAGCAGTTGTTCCTTGAACGACTCGTGCACCCCGGCCTCGAGCTCGGCGGCGTCTTCGAGCACGGTGTGGAAGTCGAGTCCTCCGAAATGGATGACGACGAAGCGGGCCTCGGCCTGGTTCCAGGTGCGGCGCGATCTTGCCCGCAGTCTCCCCACCGCCAGGTGCCCGCTCCCCTTGGCGCGCACGTCCACCTCGAGCGTCTCCAGATCGTACGAATGCACGCGCTGCCGCGGGCCCTCGCCAGGAGGCCAGTAGATCAGACTGATGGCATGGTGCGCCAGCACGCGATCGAGATCGACGACACCTGGCCTCACCAGTTGTTCCCAGACGCCGCGACCATCTCGATATTTCTGCACATTGCTCGGTGCTAGGCCGAGATCGGCGGCAAAACCCTCCTCGAGGTCCCGGTTGAATTGCTTGGCCAGATGAATGGCCCTGGCTGCGTACTGGAGGCACTGGGTGGTTTCGATGCCGCTGATCTCGTCGTGGAACCAGCCGCAGGACGTGAACATCAGCATCGCGTCCTGCTCCATTTCGAGCAGACGCAGGGCATCGACGACCTGGTCCGAGTCCAGGTCGGGATGTCCGAAGCGCGCGATGAACGATCGGACGGTCTCGTCGCAGTCGCGGTTCAATATCACCTGGATGTAGGCGTCGCGCGCGGCCCAAGGGTTGGGAAAACACTCGCGTCCCCGCGTGCTGAAGAGATGGTCGAGCTGCGACTTGAGCCGGTCGAGCGCGTGGCGGAGCGGACCGCGCCAGCGCTGGTCCCACTCGCCCCGCATCCGGCAGCCGCAGTCCGAACGCCAGCGCTCGATGCCGTGGATGCAGCTCCACGAGCTGTTTTCGTGGACCTCGACCTCCCACGCGGGCGGATGAATCTCCAGGAATTCACCGTAATTGGTCAATTTGACCCCGGGGTCGGCCGCCAGCTTGTTGAGCACGTAGGCCAGCGCCATGTCTCCGTGAGCGTGGTGGTGGCCGTACGACTCGCCGTCGGTGGCGATGTGCATGAGCTGGGCGTGCTCTCTCCGGTTGTCGAAGCCCTTCTCCAAGCGGTCGAGAAACCGCTCGCCGTCATCGAGCAGCCTCTCGAACGCAACCTGGTGCGAGACGGTCGCGTCCAGGAAGAACAGCACGATGGATCGTCCCGACGGCAGGCGACAGGAATAGGCCCGCGACGGGTCGATTCCGCCCTCGGCCTCGTGCCACTCCTTCGCCCCCAGCTTTCGCCACCGCCGCGCCTGCCGCGGCGCCAGGATCGTGAACCGGATGCCCGCCTCCGCCATCACCTCGAGCGACTCGGTGTCGACCGCCGTCTCCGCCAGCCACATCCCCTCGGGCTGACGGCCGAACCGATGGCGGAAGTCAGCGAGCCCCCACGCCACCTGAGTCTCCTTGTCCTGCCTGCTTGCCAGCGGCATGATCATGTGGTTGTATACCTGTGCCAAGGCATTTCCGTGACCGCGGCGCCGCTCCTGGCTCAGGCGGTCGGCCTCGACCAACCCCTGATGGACGTCGGGGGCGAACCGGGCCATCCAGTGCAAGAGGGTTGGCCCGAAATTGAAGCTCATCCAGGCGTAGTTGTTGAGGAGATGGATGATCCGGCCTTGTTGATCGAGCAGCCGCGCGCGAGTGTTCGGGGCGTAGCATTCCCGGGTGATTCGCTCGTTCCAGTCGTGGAAAGGCGCGGCCGAGTCCTCGACCTCGACGGAGTTCAACCAGGGGTTCTCGCGGGGCGGTTGATAGAAATGTCCATGAATGCAGACGTAGCGGAGGTAGCGCATGCGTGGGCTCGTTCCTCGACAGCTCGGCAAAAAGGGTGTGTGTCCGGCGATCCGACCAGGATAACTCATCGAGGCTGGGCATCAAGGACGGCCGGACATTGGCAGGTCGCAGACGGTGGCCTCCGTCGACGTCGCACCGCCGGACTTCTCGACTTGCAGCCTGGTGCCGGCCAGGGCATGGGTGGTACGGATCAGGCCGAGAGCCACGGGTGCGTTCCTGACCGGCGAGAAGGCGGCGGATGTGATCACGCCGGCCCGCTTGCCCTCGCTCTCCAGCGGCGAGCCCGGGAGGGGACAGGGCGTTTGCTCATCGAACTGAAGCCCCTTCATGACCTGGTTGACATGCCCGAGGGCGTCGATCCGGGCGACGGTCTCCTGACCCAGATAGCAGCCCTTGACGAAGTTGATCGCGCGATCGTCGCGGCCGATCTCCTGGGGAAGGTTCTTGTCGGTGACGTCCTTGCCGAAGACCGGTGTACCCGCTTCGATCCGGAGGACCTCGAAGGATTCCGGGTCGACCGTGACGAGGCCGAATCCTTGACCGATTCTCAGCAAGAGCTCCCGCACCGGCTCTTTCGCCGGCGTCTCACCCATCAACGTGTAGCCCGGCAGCACGGTCGGCGATTCGCGCACGACGCGCACCGGGCTGCCCTCCAGTTCGGTCATGATGTGGGCATGGTCCATTTCCTCCGGCACCCGTCCACCCGCGCGGCGGATCAGCTCGGCGGCATCAGGGCCGGCAAGATGGAGCTCAAACGTCGCCGGCCCACGATCTTCGATCGCGACATCGTCGAAGACCCCGTATTTCCGAAGATGAGCCAGCGCGTCCACCTGACTGGCAGGGTCCATTCCGACGAGAATCCGGTCCTCGGTCACAAGTAAGATGACATAAGCGATGATCTTGCCTTGCAGGCTGGTGACGAACGCTTCGCAGCCCCGGCCCGCCGGCAGCCGCTTGACCTCGTTGGTCGTCAGGTTGTGCAGGAACCTGGCACGGTCCGGGCCGTTGATCTCGAGCCGGACCCGATCCGAGCGGTCGATCAGACCGGCATGAGCCGCGATCGCGGCAAATTCACTCGCCTGTAACATGCTGGCTCACCATTTCTTGCCCCTGGAAGCTCGCACGATCCTTTCTGAGATCGGGAATCACTCTTCGCCGGCTTCGAGCACGATCGCGCGCGTCAGCTCAGCCTGGCTGACGAATGAGCATGATCCACTTCTGGCCACGAGGCGCCGGGCCTGCTCGGGCTGCTCGAGGGGGATCAGGGACAGGTCCTCCACGACTTCTCGCGCCAGTCCGCTCAAGAGAAAGACATCGGCCCAGCCCAGGGCCCTGGCGATCCGCCACGCAACCAGAAAGTCGGCATCGGCCTCGTGCCCGCGCAGGGCGCCCACCCCCCGCTTCGGGTCATCCGCATCGATCAAGCAGCGGAGGGAAGGGCCGATCTCGCCCGAGGCGCGGGACAACACGACGATCTTACCACCGTGCTGGACCAGCCGGGAGGCGGTCGCCAGTCCCTCCGCCAGGCTCTCGAACGTCGTTGCGGCTCCCGGCCGGCCGATCCCGACGACGACCAGCTCGGCTCGCGAATCGGCGCGGAACGTCCAGAGTTGTTGCAGCGCAAGAACACCGCGCTCGCGAACCACGGTATCACGGCCGGCCACGACGTCGACGAGGCCGGATACACCGGGCACCAGTCCCAGGTGAAACGGGGTCCCTAACAGCCAGCTTACCTCGAACGACTCATCGAGACCGACACGGGCCCGCACCTGCGGCAGCTCTTCATCCTCGTCCCGCAACGCACCCCGATAGGTCTGGATGGTCTCGCGGTCGCTCATCCCCGGGAAAAGGACGCTCCAGGGACCGCCATAACCCAGGATCGGGTCGTAACCCAGCCGCCCGACGGGGACGATCAGGTCGGCATCGGCGAGGTGGCGGTTCAGGTAGATCCGGCGCCCTTTTTTCGTCGTGGCCAAATAGGCTAACTGGCCGCGATCGTTCGGGTCATGAACGACCAGGCTGGGATTGATGGGGAGGGGCCGTTGCAACGTTCTCGGTCCACGCGACGGCGAGAGCACCGTCACGCTTCCGGGCTCGATGCCTGACTCTTCGAGAGGAATCGTGATTGCTGAAAGGACCTGTTCCCAGTCCGAAATCGTCGGGTCCAGCGCGATCACCACTCGGTCGCCCGGCACGACCATCTGGCGGAGCGGCGGGTAATCGCATGGGCCTTCCAGGGCGTTGTTGATGGCCTCGTCCTGCGCGGATCGGTCCTTCCCCGCCGGGCCGCGCCATGCGGCGACCAAGTGCTCATCGGGAAGCTCAAACTCCAGGGATTCGTCCTGGAAATCGACAACGATGCGCATGACCATTCCGAAGTCGGTTTCGCTAGATCCACGCCGGCGCTCCAGGTACGCCAGGATGCCTCGCCGGCAGCGAACAACTCCGATCATGATAGGATCGCCTGCTCCAAGCGGTCAAGCAGACCGGGGAGGGGCGACCTTGGCGATGAGGAACGGGCGGGAAATCACTTCCGGGGCTCCGGTCGGGAAATTGGTTGGAATCGAGAGATGGCGGGCACGGAGGCCAGCCCCAGTAAGTCCTAGGCGCGCCTTTACGAAGTCGAGCTTCTTGGATTTCGCCCCGTAGGGGCGCGTGAGCCGCAGTGGCTCGGGACTAAGTTTACCTCTAGAAGAAAGGGTGAGGCGATGAAAGGAGGATAAAAACTGACCGCCGAAGCCTACCTGTGCGGGACCGCACCCGTACAG
>JBIOJM010000110.1:0-27373 GCA_044450785.1 Isosphaerales bacterium | reverse complement strand
GCATGGGCGGCATGGTCGGGGCTACGGGCGGCATGATGGCTGCTCAGAGGTCGCCCAGCGCCATGAAGCGCGTGATTCGCCGCAGGATTGCCGAAGCCGCCGCGGCATTAGCGATTCGTGACCCGAATCCCCACAGCAAGGCTATCATCAAGAAGCTCGATGAGCCGATCTCCATGTCCTTCAATGAGGAGACGCCGCTCGAGGATGTCCTCAAGTACGTCCACCAGGCGACGGTGACCAAGACGTACAACGGCATCCCGATTTACGTTGATCCAAAGGGCTGCAAGGAGGCTGAGGCCACCATGACGTCAACGATCAGGGGTCTTGATCTGGAAGGTGTCCCGCTCAAGACCACGTTGCGGCTGCTGCTCAAGCAGCTCGGGCTCGCCTATGGTGTCCGCGACGGCGTGCTGATCATCAGCTCTGAGCAAGATATCTTGGACGAGCTCGGTGATGCGCTGCGCGAGTTCGATTCGAAGGACAACATGGAAGGGGGCCCCGGAGGTTTCGGAGGCGCTGCACCCGAACCGCCCGGCGGCGGTTCGGAATAAAGCTTTAGGTGATGGTCAGCCCTTCGGCCGCGGCCCTGTGGTCAGGGGGGTCAGGGCGTCTGGTCATCGGCAGCTCGATCAGAAAAGTGGCTCCGAAGCCCGGCCGGGAGGTGACGGAGATCTTGCCGCCGTGTTCGCGGATGATTTTCTGGGAGACGGGCAAGCCGAGGCCGGTCCCGCGGGCACCCTTGGACGATGCGTAGATCTGGAAGATCGACGGAATCTCGGACTCGTCGATGCCGACGCCGTTGTCGGTGACTTCGATTCGAGCGACAGAGGTCTGACGGTGCCAGTCCGCCTTGATCGCGACCTGGGCGTTCTCCTGGCCCTCGCTGGCGTCGATGGCGTTGGTCACGATGTTCAAGACAGCGCGATGGATGCCGTCGGCGTCGATCAGCACGCGGGGTAGATCCGGGCAGGGATGCCAGTTCAGCTTCACGCCCAGCTCGGCGGCGCGGGACTGCATCAGCTCGACAACGTCGCCGATCGTCTCATTCAGGTCCGCCGGCTCGAGCACGGGTTCGCGGTCCTTGGAGAATGAGAGCATGTCCATCACGAGGTTGTAGATCTTGCCCTGGTTTTTCTCGACGATCGTCCAGCCCTTGCGGACGATCGAATCGTCGTGTTCGTTGAGGCCGAGGTCGATCAGGGAGCTGCCGCCGCGGATGCCCTGGAGGATGTTCTTGATGTGATGGGAGAGGGTCGCGATCGTCTGGCCGACGGCGGCGAGCCGCTCGGCCTGGATCTTGTCGTTGTAGAAGATCGTATTCTCGATGGCCAGGCCGGCCTGGTGGCCGATCGCGACCATGAGCATGAGCTGGTCCTGGCTGAACCGGCCGCGTTGGCCGAGCTTGGCGGCGGTCGCGGCGTCGACGCCGCTGGCCGCCCTGATGTCGGCGTAAAGGACGCCGAGGGTGGTATGCCGCCCCTGGATCGGCACGCAGATGGCCTCGCGGATCTGGTAGTCGACGATCGACTGGGCGGGGCTGAACCGCTTGTCGGTTGGAGCGTCGGTGGTGATGACCCCCTCGCCCTGATCGAGGACGTAGTCGACGATTGTTTGTGAGATGGTCATCCGCTCGTCGGGCTCGGCCCCGCCGCGCCACCGCACAGCCTTGGGGACGAGATGGCCCGACTCGTCTTTGAGGAGGATGGCGCCGCGGTCGGCCTCGATCGACTCGAAGACGAGCTCGAGGATTTGGGGCGAGAGGGCATCGATGTCGAGGATACTGCTGATGGCCTGGGTCGCGCGGTACATGACCGACAAGTTCATCAGCCGTTCGCGCAGCCAGCCCGCCGCGGCGTCAGGGGCTTGCAGCACGCGTGAGCCCTCGCCCGAGGGGATGCTCCGGAGGATGGCGGAGCGGTCGTCGGGATCGCTCTTGGTCAGGAGGTCGACGCGGGCCGTCAAGCCGCGGCGGTGGCCGCCATTCCCCTCGTGAAAGAGCATGACCGTTTGGCCGAGCTGGACCCGATCGCCCGACTGCAGCGGGGTCTGGTCGACGGGTTGGCCGTTGACGTAGGTCCCGTTGGCCGAGCCGAGATCGACAATCCGATACCCCTCCCGCTCAAGCCTGAGCTCGGCGTGGCGGCGGGAGATCTCGGTGTCATGGAGCCGGATGGGGTTCGACGTGTCCCTGCCCAAGGCCACGGGACCGGACTTGAACTCGAAACGCTTACCCTGGTCGGCCCCTTGGATCACGAACAAGGAGGCCACGAAGCTATCTCTCCTCGGCTCGGATGCAACATCGCGTGTGAATGATGCTCAAGCTGCCTTCAGGCTAACGCGGCTCCGTGCGACCGTCAACCCGTCGCACGAGCGGACCCCGTCTCCTCGGCGACGTTCGCAGCTTGGTCGAGCGCCTCGGGCCAGTTCTCCCTGAGAAGTTGACAAAGAGCCATCAGCCGGTGAGACTCGGCGCCGGGCCCGAGCCGGTGGCAGGACCATGCTTCTTGCAAGGCCGTCGCGGCATTACCGGCGCGCAGGTGCCGCAAACAGCAGAGACGATGCTGAAGATAGGCGGCTTCCGCCGCGCGGAGCAAGCGCAGATCACACTTGCACCGGCGGCATCTTTCGGCCCACCCTTGGTCGGCGCCACAGGTCGGGCATCGCATGTCGCCCCGCGGTTGGATCGGCATCGGGATACGCTATCAACAAGTTGCGGATCGTTCTTATTGATTGACGATTCTTGACGAAAAACTGTGGTGAAGACTTGTCTCCAGGTCAGACGTCTTCGAGGTAGAACACGAGTTCCTCGACCTCTCGGATGATCGTCCGGATCTCGATTTCCGCGTTGCGGTCCACGGCCGCCTGGAGGTCGGCGAGCATCGTCCGCAACTCCTGGGCGTCCTCGGCGTTGGCATCGGGCAGGATGCGGTTGGCCTTGGCGGTGAGGGCAAGGGCGGCCTCGATCGCCTGGCGCAGGGTGGGCTCAAGGTCATCCCGGGAGATCGAGTCCGTAACGTGGAGGTGTGGGGCGGGGCCGGTCAGAGCGGCCACGGCCTCGTCGGGTCGCTCGATCGTGTCGAAGACGGCTTCGAGGCGATCGACGGCGTCGCTGCGCTCGCGCCGGCGAAATCGCTCCATCGCATTGTCGATCACCACGTGCTTGGCGAGCCCCGTGGCGCGCTCGGTGGCCGTCACCTTGAGGATCCCGCTCATATCGAGGTCCAGACGGACCAGGATCTGATTGCCGGAGGGGACCTTGGCCAGCCCCTCGATCAGGAACTCGCCGACGAAGTCGTTGTAGCGCGTATCCTGGTCCTCCCCCTGGAACACGCGGATCTCCGCGCACTCTTGTTCGTCCCCGACCGTCGTGTAGATCTCGGTGCGGCTGACGGGCAGCGGGGTGTTGCGCTCGATGATCGGCGAGAATGAGTGAGGTGAGCGGAACCCGTGCAGCTCTCCCAGCGCACTGATGCCGAGCGTGTGCGGTGTGATGTCGACCAGAATCGGACCGACGTCGATACCGGCGATCAGGCCCCCCTGGACGGCGGCCCCCATGGCGACCGCCAGGTCGGGTTCGATCTCGCAGTGGATCGGGCGCGCGAGCCGTTCCTCCAGCAGTTGGTGGACCAGCGGGGTGCGGGTTGCCCCCCCAACCAGGACGACCTTGTCGATCTGATTCGCTTGCACCCGCGCGTCGGAGAGGGCCTGGTCCAGGCAGGAGAGCGTCTTGAAGAGCAACGGCCGGATCAGCTCCTCGTACTCGTGGCGTTCGATCTCCATGACGAGATTCAGGGGTTTGCCGTTCTTCTCGGCGATGAACTCTTCCTCGATCGTGGTCAGCGCCTCGAACGACAACCGTTTCTTGGCCTCCTCCGCGGCGCGCAGCACGCGTGCTTTGGATGCCAGCGACTCCCTCAGGTCGGTGCCGTGCTTCCGAGCGAATGCGTCGCAGATGTGGTCGAGGAGCAACTGGTCGAAATCGTCGCCGCCGAGCTGGGTGTCGCCGTGGCTGGCCTGGATCTCCACCACGCCGCTCTCCACCTGCGCCACCGAGACGTCGAACGTACCGCCGCCCAGGTCGTACACCAGGAGTCGTTCCATCTCGGAGGGATGAGGGTCGTAAGTGAGAACGGCGGCGGTCGGCTCGTTGATGATCCGGACGACCTCCAGGCCGGCCAGCTCACCCGCCTCTCGCGTGGCTTGTCGCTGGCCGTCGTTGAAGAAAGCCGGGACCGTGATGACCGCCTTCGAGACCGGCGTGCCCAGGGCCTTCTCGGCGCGCTGCTTGAGCGTTCGGAGGATGATCGCCGAGATTTCCTGGGGTGAGTACTTCTGGTCTCCCAGTGTAACCGTGATCTCCTGGCCCATTTTGCGCTTGATCGACCGGACGGTCCGTTCCGGGGCGAGCACGTACTGGTTTCGCGCCGCTTTGCCGACCAGCAGATGGCCTTGGGGGTCCAGACCGACCACGGACGGCAAGATCGGGTCGCCGTCCTCTTCGAGGACGACGGGCCGGCCGTCTCGAATGATGGCCACCTCGCTGTTGGTCGTTCCCAGGTCGATGCCGATGATCGTGTCGGAGTTCATCTTGAATGTCCTCAGTCAGTCGGAGTCGAGCCAGACTGGTGCAGGAGCGGCGTCGGTCTCAACGTCGAAGTCGCCCTGCTCCCACTCGGGGGGGGCGGGATCGCCGGATGCGGGCGACGAAATCAAGGAGCCGCGAACCGCCTGCACTTCCGCGTAGCGGATCACGCGGCCCCGCCAGGTATAACCGCGCCTGAGCTCCTTCACAACGGTCCCGGGCGTCTGATCCGGTTCGTGGACGACTTCCAGGACGGTCATCAGCGCCAGGTCGACGGGGTTGCCTTCGCACGGAATCCGTTTGACCTGCTCGGATGCCATCACGCGGCCCAGCCGATTCTGAATCAGGCCGAACCCTTCGATGAGCGAGTCGAACAGGTCATGGCGCGACCGGCCCTCGCGTCGGACGACGTCCACGACCTCGTTGTGATAAGCCCGGAGCAGCCGGCGGCGGATCCAGGATCGGCGGCGATGAAGATCGTTCAAGGCGGTTTCCAGGTCGCGGATGGATTCGCCGGCGATCCAGTGTCGGGCCCTGTCGAGTTCACGGCGACCGCGATCGAGGGCTTCGTCCAGGTCGGCGACGGCCTCGGCCAGCGCCTTGCCCGCTGTCCAGACGGCCTGGGCCTCCTTGGGCCCGAGGGATCGGAACTGTTCGATGGCGAGCCGGAGCGCCGAGACCGCGGTCTCCGTCTGATCGATCAGCGCCCGGCCACTCTTGGTTTGCAGCTTCACCTCGTGCCGCAGGGCCGTGAACTCCTCGACCAGATCGATGACCCCGAAATCTCGAGGCGATTCCCCGCCCAAGCGGGAGCCCGGCACGCACTCGCCCTCTTGATCGGCCTCGACGCGTGCAGAGTCGAGCCAACGGCGGAACCGATCGAGGATGGCCTCGACGTCAGCGAGGTCGTTCATGGTGAGTCCGCCAGGGACAGCAAGGTTGCCACCGGGATCCGGAGGTCGCGCAGCCTGCGGTGGAGATCCGTCGCAAGCGCCTCGAACGAGTCGTTCTTGGTCTCGATCGAGAAGAGCTGTTCGTGCAGCCGCGCGGCCGGGACGCGCAGTGCCTCGTAGGCCGCGTGGACGGCCGCGAACCGCTCCGGTGCTTGTTCGGGGGGAAACGCGCGGACCAGCTCGAGATAACGCTGGCGGATCTCGGTTTCACTGGCATCCGGCGTCAGCCCCAAGACGTCATAGGGGTCGCTCATGGACGCTTACCGTTTCTTTCGCGACTTCTGTTTCTTGGCCCGGGGTGCTGGACGTGGGATCGGAACCGGCGTCCAATCAACCTCATCGTCGTCATCAAAGTCATCCTCATCAAACTCGTCCTCGTCGAAGAAGAATTCATCAAGGTCGTCGTCCGGGCCCGGAATCGGAAAAGGGAACGGACCGTCGTCAAATGCGGGGTGCCCGAAGTGGCGCGCGCGCATTTCGTTGAGCATCGTCAGCGCGCTCTTGATCGGCGCCAGCAGCGCAGTTTCCTTCGGCACGGTTGACGCCTCGGCCAGCTCGAGCGCCTTCTCCAGGTACGACCGCGCCTTCTCCCTGGCACCGCGAGTCTCATTTGCCATCTCGAGCAGCCCGGTCCGATAGTTCAAGAGGGGCGATCCGGGATGGTGCTTCAATCCCGATTTGACCAGCTTCTCGAGCAGTTCCACCCGGTCCCGAAGGTGGCACAGGAATTCACAGACCCGCTCGATGTCCTCGCGCCGATATTTGATCCGGGTCGTGCGCCCCAGATAGGCCAGGAGCTGCTTGATGTGGTCGGCCCGTCCGGGGTAGTCAATGCCGGCGCTCAAGAACGAGTCCAGCAGTGCGGCCATCTCGCCGGCCGTCTCGCTCCGGCATTTCTTCTTGAGGTCCGCCGCCCATAGCTCGGCGTAGCCCTTCTGGTGGGATTTCGTCATGCGGTAGCGGATCGACTCGATCAGCAGGGCGAGCCACAAGGGTGTTGATTCGACCAGTCCGGCCTGGGCTTGCCGGAGGTAATCGTCGCTCGGGCCGGCATGGCCCGCCTTCGCCTCGAAGACGACCTTGCGAGCCAGGTAGAAGTACCGGCGCCGGCAGTCGGGCAACAACTGCTCGGCGGCCCTGAATTGCTCGCGTCCCTCGTCCCAGTGCTCGGCCAGTGCGAGGTTGCGGGCCAGGCCGATCCGGATGGTCCATTCCAGCTCGCGCAACGATTCGTCGAGCGGCCGCAGCGCGCGCGCCTTCTGGACGATCGGCATGGCCTCGGCCGGCTCATTTCGATCGAGGCAATTTCGAGCCAGCAGCGTCAGGCTCTCGAGATCATCCGGAAACTTCGCCAGCAGCCGGCGCGCAGCGGCCTCGAGGCCGGCAGGGTCGTCCCAACCACGGTAGGCCTCGATCAGCAATCGATAAGTCGGCAGGTGCGCGGGGGCGAGCTCGAGGCTCTGTTCCAGGCATTCGACGACCTTCTTCTTGGCGGCAGCAACCGCCTTGTCGTCGATCTCGGGCCGGGTGAGTCGGAAGAACGGCAGGCCGAACCCGCCGGGCTCGGAGAGATCAGCGACGTCATCGCGATAGTGCTCGGCCATGTGGTTCCGGATCATCGCCTGAGCCAGCCCCCGCTCGGTGGGATTCAACGCGGGGACTGTCTTGAGGTCCTCAATGTATCGGGCCCAGTGCTCGATCGATGCCGTCGGCGAGGTGTGTGGTCCTTCCCAGGCGATTGCCCAGAGCCTGTTCCAGCCAGGGTCGATCGCGAGCGGCTCGGCCGCCCGTGTGAAACTGGTGAGCAAGCGTTCCGCATCGGCTAAATCCCGGCTCGTCGCCTCCTCGATCAGTGACCCGAACAGAATACGGGTCAGTCGCTCGGCCAGCTTGGGATCGATGCGGCGCAGGGTTTGACTCAACGGGCCGAGCAGGCGAATCAACTTCTCCCACTCTTGACTGACCAGAAGGCTGCGCACCTGCCGAAGCCGCGCGAGCACCGGCTCGCCGAAGGCCAGCGTCTCCATCGCCTGCAGACTCGAATCGTCCGTGGCCGGCTCGTCCGCGCGGGCAAGGCATTGCAGCCGTTGCGCGATCCGGAATGCCTTCCGCTTGGGGTCGAGACGGTCCCAGTTGACCTGCATCTCCGCCGCGTCCCGCCGGTAGTAGGCGGCCATGCCTCGGATGAAGAACTTCCATTCGGAGAGAGGCGAGCTCCGGGCCAGATCGCGGAGCAGCACGAGCGCGCCCGCCTCGTCCTTGGCCTCGAGCCGCTCGAGCGACTGTCGAACCAGGCTTGCATCGCGTGCCGGCTCCGGAGCGATCTCCCCCGCTCGCTCCGGATGAACCACCGCCTGATCCGCGGCCATCTCGACCAGTTGGTCCTTCAAATCCGGTGTGCCCAGCTTCTCCTGGATCTGAAAGGCCTTCTTTCCGAACCCGAGGGCCATCAAGAGCCGGACGAATTCATCCAACCAATCGCTTTCGGTCACACCGAAATCGAGCAGATGTTGGGACACCTCACGCGCGGAATCCGGCATCCCGAGCTGGACAAGTTGCCGCGCCCGTAGAAAGTAGGCTCGCTCCAGCAGCCGATGGTTCTCCGGTGTGCTCTCTTCCTTGTAACACAGCTTCGCTTGCTTGACGGCATCCTTGAGCCGCTCCTTTTGGATGAGGCGTTCCACCTCCTCACCCATTCGGCCATTCGTCCCGGCGATCGCGGATGGTGTTTTTCGAGAAGACTTCGAGGACATAACAGCACGCAATCTTGGATGTAAATGGTCGAAGCCCGGTTTGAGAGCGTTATCTTACAAACAAAGGAGCACGTGGTCCAATAGGCTCGCCTTGTTCAGGTTTGAGGGGTGAACAAGATAATCTCGACGCGGCGAGCCGGCGTGTCGCGCGGCGAGGTGTCGAGGGTACGGGGCATGTGGGTGCCAAAGCCGACGGCGGCGACCTTGCGAGTCGAGAACCAACCGGCCGACTGGATGGCGTGCTTCTCGACAAGATAGTCGCGGACGGCGTCGGCTTGCTCCTGAGTGAGGATCTCGGCCAGGTCGTGGTCGCGGTCGTCGTCGGTGAACACGGCGATCACCACCCTGGAGGCCGGCCGGCCCGCCTGCTTGCACCAGCGGCCGATCTCGTCGAGCCGTGCTTGGCCCACCTTGGTCAAGACGGAGCGACCGGATTCGAACAAGTCGTCGGTGCGAAAGGCGCGACTATTCCGCGCGGCCCCGGGTTGAAACAGGACCCGCTCACGGTCCAGGTAGGCGCGGTGATCGAAGTAGCGCGAGAGGGGCCAGGTCTGCTTGAGGGCCGTCAGGTTCTCCTCCAGGGCCGTCAAGGTGCGTTCTCCCCGATGCGACACTTCGAGCAGGTTCTGATAGAGGGTGTCGTCTCGAACAAGCTTGCCCAGGCTGCCTTCACCGCGGCGAATCGAGCCGGCGATGGTGGTGAGCTCGCCCAGTCCCTGTTCGGCGGCTAAAGCGACGGCGTCGAGACGTGCCAGTGAGGAGGCCGTCTGCTTGAGGAGGTCGGTCATTTCGATCGGCCGCTCGGAGGCGATTTGATCGAGGTCGGCGACGCGGGGGGCATCGGGGCGGCCGGGGGTCAGCTCGACGACCTTGGCGCCGACCAGTCCCTCGGAGACGATCCGGGCCACGGCGTCGGTGCGGATCAAGGGCCGGAGCCGGTCGTCGATCCGCAAGATCAGCTCGACAGGTTGGCCTGGCTCCCGAGGCGGGACCACCCGATCGACCACCCCGGCATCGATCCCCTGAAGCCGGACCCGGTGCCCGGCTTCCAGTCCGCCGATCGCCTCGAACCGCGCCCGGACCCGAAAGGTCGGCTGCACTTGCCAGTGCCTGCCGGCCACTTGATGGAGCCCGAAACCGCCGAGCGCCAGCACCGCCAGGGCAAAGCCCGCGTTGGCCAGCGCCCGCCATCGCCCGATGTCTCGCAACATGCCAGGTCACCTCCCAGGGGAATACATCGGTCTCAACCGGTCCATCCCAGCAATCTAACGCAAGCCTGGAGCAGCGGGACCATCACGACGTTGGCGGCGAATACAGCAAGGATCGACCGAACAACTCCGCGGATCGCGGCACGGCCGACGGCCTCGGTCGAGGAGTCGGCGTTCAACCCCGTCCAGCAGGCGAAGAGGCCCACCAGCAAGCCGAAGACCGCGGTCTTGAGCGTCGCGGGGATGATGTCGGAGAGCCTGAGGAACACCAGCGACTTGTTCCAGAACAGGCCGATCGTGGACGTTCCCAGGGTTAGCTCGGCCGCCAGGGCGCCCAGCAGGGCGAAGGCGTCGAGAATCACCGTTAGTAACGGGACGGCCAGTGCACAGGCGATCGCCCGCGGGGCGACCAGCGTCGGCACCGGATCTGCGCCCAAGACGACGCGGGCATCGATCTCCTCGCTCTTGACCATCGAGCCCAGCTCGGCGGCCAGGCCCGCCCCCATCCGGGCGGCAACCAGCAGGCCGGCCAGGAGCGGGCCGATCTCGACCAGCACCGCTACGGCCAGGAAGCTCGGCAAGTTCGACTCCGCCCCGTGAGTGACCAGCAGGCGGTGCATTTGGAGCCAGGCGACCATTCCCACGGAGAGGCCCGCCCCCATCACGATCGGCAAGCTTTTGACCGCGACCTGCTCGAACTGCCGGATCACCTCGCCCATGCGATGGACGAACGCGCCCGGAGCCGAGCAGCACGTCCGGGCGGCGAAATCGATGAAGCCGCCGAACGCCTCGAGCCAGAGCACGCCCTTCACAATCATTTCAGGTCGCCTCTCGCTCCTCGAGGGCCGGCGAAATACCCGGGACCGAACGCGTCCGCCGCGCCACTCATTCCATCGATTCGGCTCTCGCCCCAACTCCATCGTCGCTTGACCGGTTTTCCTCTCCATCCCCTCTCATTGTATGGGAGCTTTCTGGTCGCGGCTGATTATCCCTCCCTGGATCTTTCTTTTTTCCTATTCCCTCTTTGACGTCCGAGATGTCCGCTGCTAATCTTCGTTACGAATGGTCTTCGTGGCTGGCCGTGCGAGATCGCTTGCGGTCGGCGGTCGGCGAGGTGATAATGACGTAGCATGGATCCATTCCTCCAAAAGGTCTCGGCTCGTTCGGTTGACAAGGAGACGCATTCGCGGCGGGGGCAATCAGCCGGCTCCAGGAGCGACGTGCGACTGGATTCGGGTGCCGCGATCGCCGGAGTAGTCGCCTTGATGATCTTCATCGCCGAGGTCTTGGCGGCCGTTCTGACCGAGGGAGGATCTCCCGCGGTTCCCGCGGCCGCGGTCCAGGTCGAGGACGATTCCCTCCGGACGATGACGAGAGCCGAGAACGAGGGAATGGCGTCTCATCAAAAGCCGGTGAGAACGACCACCACGCCGGGCCCGGGGCGGTCCTCGGAACCCTTCCAGTCGGAACCCGGTCGCTTGCTCACCGTCCCTTATGGTGCAAACCTCGACTACAGTTCAAACCTCGACCTGGCTCCGCTCGAGTGGAACCGCTGATGGAAAGAGGGCAGGGATTCGAGGTCTCCGCCGGCTCGTGGGATGCGTTTGCGCTGGCGGCAATCGCCCCTCTCGGACCGTTCACGCAAGTCCATCTGGCGCCGAAGCTGCCGCCAGCTCTGCTCAATGCCGCGCTGGGCACGTATCTTTCGCTAGAGAGCGACGAGCTTCTCCTGGCGTTGATCGAGGGCGGCGCGCGGAGCCCCGACGGTTGTTGTGCGCTAACGACGCGTCGATTGTACTGGGCCAAGCTGGAGAGGGGAGACAAGACAGCCCGGAGCGATCGGGCGCCGGCGCGTGGCCGGAGCAGCGGTCGCACTTTGGTGTGCCACGCGGCTCTCTACGCGGGGTTGCCGGAAATGATCGAGGAATTGGGGGCCGCGGACGGATCGTTCCGCTTCGAACTAGGGAGCGGGCGGACCCTGGTGCTCAACCGCGCCGATGCCCGGCTGGCACAGACCCTGGCGCGGTATTTGGAGACGATGGGCAAGGCGGCTCGCACCGGCATTTCACCGTCTCTGGGTGAGATCGACGAGCAACTGGCCGCGCGGATCCCGCGCATCCTGCCCGCCATCGAGAAGGTCACGTCCCGGGCTCGGACTCTCACCCAGGACCTGGTCCGTTTCCGCAGCGCGCTCTACGTGGCGACGCCGAGAGTGTTCATCACTCCCGCCTTCATTCTGGCGTGCGTGGCGGTGTTCGCCGCCATGGTCGCTTTCGGCGTGCCGGTGTTATCGCCCACGGGCCCCGAGTTGGTCGACTGGGGCGCCAACGAGGGGGTGCGGATCGTTCTTCGGCGTGAGTATTGGCGGCTGCTTACCAGTGTCTTCGTGCACGGCGGCCTCATCCATCTTGCAATGAACATGTGGAGCCTCTTCGTCATCGGCCCGCTGGTCGAACGACTGTATGGCAACTGGGCATTCGCCGTGCTGTACGTGGCCGCCGGGTTGGGCGGTGCGATCGCGAGCGTCGCGGCTTCCCCCCTTCGGATCGGCGTCGGAGCTTCCGGGGCAATCTGTGGAGTGCTGGGGGCGCTCCTGGCTTTCCTGATCACACACCGTCGTTCAATCCCGGTCTCGCTCCTGAAGTCACTGCGTGCCAATGTGTTGGCAATCATCGTTTTCATGGTGATTCTGGGCAAGATCGTGCCCAACATCGATCAGGAGGCTCATCTCGGCGGGCTGGCCACGGGTTTTGTATGCGGACTGCTGCTCTCCCGTCCGCTGTTCCGGGTTTCGCGCTGGTGGGTTGTCGCCCGGCGCATCGTGGTGTCCGTCCTGATCGCGGGCGCGATGGCCGGCACGGCCATCGCGGTCGCGCGCCGGGCCGTGACGAGCTTGTCTCCCTCGGTACGACTGCGGGACATCGGGGTGCAAATCGCTCCGGCCCTCGACGAGTTCAACGCGATCGACGAGGCGATGCCGGGCACGCTGGTCCTCAAGCGGGATCGAGGCGACCCGCCGGATCAACAAAAGCACCTCCACAACATTCAGGAGCTGGCGCAACGCGGCACCGCGAACCTCGCACGACTACGCCGGGCGACGACTCCCGTCCCCAGTCTCCGGATCATGGTCGACGAGCTCATCCAGGCGCAGAATAGCCAGCTTGGCGGGCTCCGCGCCTCGCGCCGTTTCCTCGAAACCGGCAACACCGACGATCTGACCGGACCGGACGGCGTCCTGGCGCTGCGGGCCGCGACCACGCAGAGCAAACGCGCGTTTCAAAAACAGCAATATAAGTACCTGAGCGAACATGGCTTGGTTGCGCAGTAACCGTTCAGTCCCGTAACGGCATCGATTGTGCCTGCGTTAAGCTGGCGATATTACGCCGGCCAGGGGATCGGATGGGGCGTGACCGACGAATGATGTTACTCCCCGGCGGTCAGGTGCGCTGTTTCTGGCACCCTCTCCCGGGGGAAGGGCTGGGGTGAGGGGCGAGCGGTACCGAAAGCCTCCCCAGTTGAATCGCAGCATGCGCATCGTTTCTACAAACGGCGTTTTTTTGGGCGTGGGCTATATCGCCCCTTCGCAAGGCGAGGAAAAGGGTGCGTCCGACAGCATCAAAAAGACTGAAAGGGTCGGCTCGCCCCTTCCAGTCGCTACACCGAAAGCCCTCTTTGGAACCATACCTTCGCGTGGACCGCTACGCCAGGGTCGCCTCCGCCAAGTTGATCGTGGCTCGCCCACGAATTCTGGTTCGGTGAGGCCGGATGATCCTAACATCGTTACTCACCGAACGGAGTGCCTGGAATGGTGAGCCCCAAAACCCGCGGGGGGGGGGCGGACTGGGTGTACGAGACGCACACAAAAGTGCATCAAACCCCTTCATCCAACGGGAATCGGCTTGAGGATTAGCGCCGCGGCCAAGGTCTCGAAGTGCTGAATGAGCTGGCGAGACAAAGCTGGCGATCGGATCAAGACCCCGACTTCGATGTTCCGGAGATGAGCTGCCTCGGTGAAGTTCGCGGATGATACGAAGGACTGCACCTCATCCATCACGATGCACTTCGCATGCAGACTCGCTCTGTGGCGAGGGTCGAGAGCCAGCGATCTCGGATCGTAGTAGAGCTCGGGCATGCGCTGGCCCGGCCAGTCCTTCTCCTTGAATCGGGCGCCGAAGCGCCTCACGATCTCTGCCTCGCTCGCGACATCACCGTCGGGCCTGCGCACGTCCAGGAACATCCTGACGCGCATTTCCGGCATCAGCTCCATCCGGTCGGCTAGGGCACGAAACACCACGTGTCCCTGATAGACTGCATACCCGGCGATCATCACGGACTTGTTGGCGCTGTGAAACAATTCGCGGACGACGACGCCCGTGTCACGGTTGGCGGTCCCACCCGCCTCTGGCCCGGTCCAAACAAGATCGAGCAGGTCTTTTCCAGAACCATGTTCGGCACGGTCCAGAACGATCACCTCGACGAGATCCGCAAGCTGGGTCGGAGTGTAGCCCTCGTCGACACGTCTTTGAAGTTCCGTGGCGACGGCGTCGGCCAAGTCTGGCGAGATGAACCGGTGGAGCGAGAACGCCGTCAACGGCATCCGGAGTCTCCCAGATCGGATGGCTACGGATAGCTGCTTGAGGTCGTCAGATGTCAGGTGGCAGAGCGTCGAACTCATGAAGAGTTAACTCGCGAAGAACTCGGCGCCGAGTTGGTCAACGGTCGAGACGACCAAGGCCCGATCGAGGAAGTCGTTGTGCTGTTCACAACAGGTTTCGGGAATGAGCAAGCAGCCGTGACACACAGCTCCGTGCAGGAACCGAGTCTCGTTCGTGTTGTCCGGGATGTGCTGGGCACAAACTGGGTCGTTCGAGCAGAGCCGGGCGAGGTCGAAGGCCGCCTTCAGGTGACGTGAAATCTGGCGGCCAGCTTCCACCAGTCCGCCCATCGTTCCCTCGGAATCCGCCGATCCGGTGTATAGCAGGATTCCGTAGCCCGCACCGCCCGCATAGATCCTTTCGCGGATTGAACTGGCCGGATAGCCGCACTCGAGCGAAACGGCCGAGATCAAGAGATGGGAGAACGAGTGCAGAAAGACGTACGGAAGTCCCGGGAACTGACGTTTCGACTGCTTGTGGTCCGCCTTCCAGCAAGCGAACCCCGCACTCAGTTTATGGCCACGCTTCTTGACGTTTTCACGTTCCAGCCAGGTCTCGATTGCGTCGCTTCGGATCTGGAGGAAGAAACCCTCTCCACGGTTTTCGATCGCCGGCAGCCAGCTAATCTCCCGCGCAAGGGGGGCCTGGACGACACCCATCTCGAGCTCGCCCTGTACGTCTGGGGATGAGGACTCGAAGCGCGTGAAGCCCACCTGGGCAATGACTTCACGCAGCCGATGGACGAGGATGACGCGCTCGACGACTTCCATCCAGGGCCATTTCTGGGAATCCTTCCACTGCGCGGTGGGCAGCGTGCGGGCAAAGAAGCGGCCATCCGGTTTGTCAGTTCCGATCTCCTCCTGGCTCGCGCTGAGTGTTTCCAGTTCCGCTTCCTTGACCGATTTCTCAGCTCCTAGAGTGAAGCCATCTCCCCGGCGGCGCTTGATCTCGTTAAAAACTTCCTCGTCGCTCAGGCCCTCCAAAGCCGCAGCAACCGGTGGCCTCCGCTTGCGATCTTTCTTCAGGTCGTCCAAGTTCTCCACGTACTGGAGATGGTGCTCCCAAACCTGGTCCACGCGCTCCGAGACAGCCTCGTCTCGGTCGGGCAGAGAGATGACGTTTATTTTTTGGGGGAAGTAAGCATTGCTCGCCGATCGGACGAGCAGCCGGTTTGGTGCTCCGCACGGCTCCTTGGTGAAGGGGCCAAGCCACGGGCGCGATCCGTTGCAGTTACCGAGCGGTGGGTTCTCCCCCATGCGAGTGGCCTCGAAGAACGGTCGTTCCACCTTGCACCCGCATCGGATCACGATCTCGGCGAGATCACCACTCGTCCCTCGCTCGTCCATCCAGAGAGCCCGGTGCGCAAGCTTGCAGTCGGACTGGCCCTGATGGACAAAGGCGTACCAGTCGATGTCGTCGATGTGTCCCTTCTTGCAAGCCTGGACGAACCGGACCGGCACGACTGGCTGCGACGCACGGTCCTCGTCGATAAACTTCCCCTTCGTGAGTGCCGAACGGTGAACCAGGCGGCGGGCACGGCCCGCGCGCCCCTTTTCGTACTCATAGGGAACGATGGTCTGGGTGATGAACCACTCCGGGAACTGCCAGGCCACGATGCTGGGCTTACGCTTGGAGGTGGGATCGTCGTCGTCCGGAGGCGGTGCGTGAAGCGCGAGGTTCGGCACCTCGATCCCCTGCTTCTTGAAGTAGTCCTTCAGCTTGTCCACAAGTCGCAGTTCGCTGATCTGCTCGCCTTTGTCCCAGTACTCGAGCCCGGCAACGATGACGGACGATTTCGGTAGGTCGAGCATCGAGCCGGGACCGAAGGTCGTGACGACCTGGCTCTGCCGAATCTGGCCGTGCGGCTTGACGGCTTTCTTCGACTTGGGAGTCGTCATGACGACTCCTCCGGAAGCGCGACGTCATCGTCGGGACGGTCAAGATTGCGCATCAACACGTTGACGCTGGGTTCAACATCACGCATCGAGCGATTCGCACGAAACTTCCAGTGGACGCGCGGAAGATTCGGCAAGTCAGGGTCAAGGATGTCTCGAAGCAGCGGTTGCGCGGCTCCGGCCTCGGACCGGTTGTATTGGAGCGCGACGGCCTTTTGCTGGTAATCGTGAGCGATCTGCTCCCAAGAATCGAGGAGGTCCTCGGCGCGTGCGCGGACACGAACCCGCAACGCTTCCTTCGCCGCTGGGTCGTCCTGAACGTGAGCAGCGGCCTGGGAGGCGCGATCGGCGAGTTCGTTCGCCACCCACTCGAGCGATTGCCTTCGGGTCAGGATCTCGCTCGCCCCCTTGGGCGGTGTCATTCCCTCGCCCTTCTGTCGAGCCAGTGCCACGAGGGTCCCCGCCAAGCCTCGGTCCAGGGCGCGGGGTGAAAAGGGCGTAACGCTGGTCGCCTCCACTGCCCGATAAAACGCTTGGTGGAAAACCTCGAAGCGCTCGTAGTGTGAGCGGTCGCGCGGGCGGTGAACGTTCAAGAGCGTCACGACGAGGCCAGGGCGCTTCGGGTCGCGGCCGACGCGGCTGGTCGCCTGGATGTATTCGGCACAGGTCTTCGGCTGCCCGAGGACGACCATGAGCCCGAGCCGGGGGATGTCCAGGCCCACGGAGATCATGTTCGTGGCGATGGCCACATCGACGTGCTCGTTCTCATGGACCCGCAGTGCCAGGCGGCGCTTGGCGTCGGCGACCTTGTTTGTCGATTCTCGGGACGTGAGTTCGACCACGTCGTAGTCGATGGTCCGATTGGCGAACGGCCCTTCCGCCTGGTTCATGCGCTTCCGGCGGCTGTAGTCGATCAGACGGATCGTGACCTCATCCTCAACGATTCGCCGACTGCCACCCAGCTCGCGCAGGCTGTTGAAGTAGCCGAGTAGGCTCATGTAGGGGTCAGCCGCGTTTTCGGCGTTCTTCTTCCCACCATCGGCGTCGTATGCCTTCTGCGCGGCCGCGAGCAGGGCGAGGTACGTACGCAGCATGACGACTTTCAGACTGCGCCCTTGGGCGGCGACACCCACATACAACCTCGGGTTGGTCTGCTCCGGCGTGTGGGTCTCGGCGAAGAAGGAGTCGCGACGGTTCGGACCGGGCGGGGGGAAGACATCCACGATCCGGCGGTTGAAGAGTGAGAGGATCTGTTTCTCGGCCCTCCGGACAGTTGCCGTCGAGGCAATGATCTTGGGGCCGACCGTCTTGCCTCCGATCTCCCGGGTACAAAGCGCGTCGAGCGCCGATTCGTATAACCCAACCATCGTCCCCATCGGCCCGGAGATCAGGTGGAGCTCGTCCTGGATGATGAGATCCGGGGGTGGCAGGGGAGCTGATAGAACACGCCCAATGCCCAGATCGCACGGCCCATAGAAACCGTTCTCGTCGTGCCGTTGCACTCGCCCGAAGAACGCCCCCACCTGGCCCGTCCAAGGCATCGCTGCGAACTTGTCGACGGTCGCAATCATGAAGCACGGCAACCGGCGGTAGACCGGCTCATCGACGGCCTGGATGGGAAGCGGCCGGTTGCGGGTGAATTCGCAGTCCCGGTTCGCGCAGACGACCCGCAGCTCGTCCGGCTCGTCGCTGTTCAGCTTGCCGTTCCTCCAGAGTGAAAACGAGGTCTTCTTGAACTTCGTTCCACACCACGGGCAGGTTTCCAGCGGAATGGGGGAAGGCTTGCGATCGTCGTTCTGGAACGAGATCGTCTTCAACCTGGCGGAATAGGGGTCGTTATCACCCTTTCGTCCCATGCGGTTGGGAGTGGCCGCTCGTCCGACCCAGAGGCCGATCTCGAACGGCCACGGGCCAAGTTTGTCCGGGTCGTTCTCCCGCTCGAGCTCCAGGGCGCAGATCAGCGTTGCAGCGCGCCCGAGCTGGTCGAGGGTCAGTAGGCGAAGCGTGTACCGCATCAAAACGCTGAGCCCGGCGGAGAGGATGCCGGGATTTTTCAGCCTACGGTACACCAGCGTGAACGCAGCCAGGCCCAGGTAGGCTTCAGTCTTGCCACCACCCGTGGGAAAGAACAGGAGGTCGACCACCTGACGGTCCGCGTCAAGGGGATTGACGATCCCGGGCAGGTTCATGAGCAGGTACGCGAGCTGAAACGGACGCCACCTGGGCGCATCGACCTCTGCGGGCTTCTTGTTCTGGAGCACCGCGAATCGCTGGCGGGCTGCCCGGGCCATGACCTTGTTAGCGGTCCGGAACGCGTCGAGGACCTGGGCATCCGAGAGGAGCGTGATGCCGTTCTCGATTCGGGTCGCCGCGTGCTCGGCCCGGTGCAGTAACTCGTCCGCGACTTCTCGCCGCGCGCTGTGGTCTGAAGGGACAAGCGACTGCTGTCGCTCGATCCACTCGCGGTACTGGCGCACGAAGGGCAGGAGTCGCTCGCGGGCTTGGTCCGCATCGGTCAAGGTCGCCAATGCCTCCATTTCGAGAATGACGCCCTGGATGTCGGAAGGGGCGACAAATTCCACCTGTCCGTCAGGAAGCCAGCAAGTGCGGACGATGTGACACGCGGCGTCGGCAGTGAGATGGGAGTGGGTCGCGACCCCGTGGCCGACGGCGTACTCGTAGACGTCTCGATACTGGAGGTCGCCCACGCGCTCATCCCAGTCCGCGTCGTCGCGGCCGCGGACGTTCGGGCGGGCGATAAGCGGCTCCTGAGTCTGTACCTCAAGCTGGGCCTGGAAGGCAAAGCGTGTATCTCGCAGTTCATCCGGTGCGGGGCGACGATGGTTCACGAGGAAAATCGAAACCGATCGGGTGCCCGGAGGCACCATGCCTTGAGCGATTCCGATGGCCTGCACCGGTCTGATTAGCACCGACAGCTCCAGGGCGTACCGGGAGTCTCCGCTGTTCGGGACAGAGATCACTTTGGGCGGAGTGGACGACGCCGGCAGGTTGACAGCGACAAGCTTCTCGCGAGGCGTGCGCTTCCAGTTCACTGGTCCGCGGGCAGGGACGGGAATAGCCGGAGAAGATTGGCCCGGCTCCTCGGCGGCGATCGCTTCTGTGGCACCTCCCGCGGGATCCTGACTGTAGTCTCCCCAGCGGACCAGGACCTTGAGCTCTTTCGTTCCCGGGGTGACGAGAAGACTCAGTCCCAAGGATGAAGGAAGCAGCGCCCGGCGGGCCGCTGGCTTCTCCGGCTCCGCGGCATCGTCTGTCCCCCCGGCCTCGTCGGCTGCACCGTCCATGTCGTCGTCGGCCGTCTCGTCGACGCGCTGGGCTTCGGTGGCCTCGAGCGGGACCAGGAATCCCGTCAGGTACCATCGGGACGGGGCTTGATTGAGGATCTCGGCTTCCAGTTCCGAGCCGTTCTCCGGGCCGACCAGGTCGAGTCGGAGTGCTTGTACGAGTTTCGCACGAGCGTCGACGGATTTCAAAGTTCCATACCTCTATCGTACCCATCAGACCCAGCGATCCAAACACGAACCTACTTGATTTGACTGGTATCCTATTGTTCAATAGGCCTCATGGATTGTCGAGGGTCTTCTCGTCCCATTGCCATCACAAGGTTATCTGGCCAACCGGCTAATGTCGACACAACCGAGTACACCCAGGTTCCCGGATTGGTTTCCGGACGACTGCCCTCCCTTGACGGCTATGGACGCTTTAGGGGTCTTTTTCCGGTTCGTTACGCATAATCCAGTCGACGCACGTGACTTCTTCAGCCATCATGAACTCGATCTCGCACGCGGTGCGAATCCCTGCCAGCGGTGCAGCCTATCGATATACCGAAGCTTTGACGCTGCACGGAGGAGGCTGGTGCAACTGCGAGACCGCAACCCCACGCGGTTTGGCCCCCATATCGCTGAAGGAACCCTGAACTCGGAACATGGAAAAATAAAGCAAGAGGGGAAAGATCCCGAACACTATGAGTGGTGGGCCTACGAAGGAATCGTTAGGCATGAGCCCTTCCGCGTGGTCGAGACGCTCGAGGAGTGATGACTGAGGTCAATCTGATGTGGGAGCCAGAGGGGAAACTCATCAACGCGCACACGCTGGGCTCTTTGGAGCCTGCGGAGGTTCTTTTCGAATACGAAGGCGAGCCTCTCACGTTCGTCGCCCGTGATCTGTGCGATGAATTGCTGCTGGTTCACTCCCTGCTCGTCTTCGATCGGATGTCGCGCTACCTTGTCTCGGCGGTCGACCAGCGTATTCTGGACCACCTCAAGAGTGGCCAATTAGACGTGCGCGGTGCACTGCGGCAACCCCGTTGCTGGGTGGCAGATATGGCTGTGGATGGCGCTGCGGCAAAGCTTTGGCGCGTGGAGTTCGACTCGGTCCCTGAGAGTGTGCTTCCCCGTGCGGGAACAATGCTCACGCCGCAACTCGAACCGCTGCTTCGAGTGAGGCTGCTCGGTAACAGGATCGGTCCGGGAAAAACCTCCGCGACCGATATTCGCATGGCGACTCAGGCGGGGGAATCGAGCCTCAAGCGTCTGGCGGAAATCGCGTTCAAACGCCGAAAACGAGCGGGGCGTCCTTCGAGACAATTGCGGCATTATTTCGATCTGCCGGTGCCTTACCTGGGCGACGCGAGCTTCGAAATCGCTTTTGGTGCTCCGCGCTCCGAGCCGGAATTGTTCTCGCAAGAGGCGGAAGTATTCGACGAGATGGGCAAACTTCTGGCAGCCGGATTCCGCCTTGTCCAGTCAGACAAAGCCGACGCGGCCGCGGAGGATCTCGACCAGGAGGACGTGGTTCCCTTGCTCGAGGCGATCCGAATGCTCACTCCCCCGATTCAAGGCGACGTGGACCGTATCGAGATCGGTGGGCGGATGATCGAGGAACGCCACAAGAGGATGACCCTCACCAGGGACGACCGACGCAAGGTGATCGAGAGGATCAAGCCGAGGCGCAAAGCAGCACCCAAGGAGAGACCCTTCCTTGTGACGGGCTCGATCCCCGAGGCCGACCAAGACGCATTCACATTCACGCTGCGCGACCTCGATCCGCAGGATATCCCCGGCGTGGGGCCCGTTGAGGAAATCCCGTTTCGCTTTGCGGAACACTTGCTCGACATCGTCATCGATGCATTCAATTCACTTGAGCGAGTGACCGTTGTCGGGGAAGGGTCTGGCACGGAATTCCAGGCTCTCGATATTGAATTCGCGGGCGACCCATCGCTTGAAAGGTCCGAACCCCATCCTGTCGGCTCAGAATAGCCCCGGATGTCCGGTGTCGGTTGCCTTCTTCGCTGATTTCCTCGGCTGCTTAGCTTTGGATACGGTCGCGGCACCGCTGAGGCGCTCCTGCTCGGCGCGCTGGCGGTTGAGTTCCAGAAGCCGGGCGAGGACTTCGTCGCGGAAGTCGTCGGGCCAACGGTAACGCCAAGGCTTCTTGCGACGGCGGCCGCCGGTCGGCTCGTCCTCGTCTTCGTCCTCCTCGTAGTCGAGGAGGAATTCGCACGTCGGTTTCAGGTCGGTCCAGCCGTAGGCGTCGAGCACTGCCCGGTCCATCGCGGCGTGCAGTTCGCGGAGCTTCAGGATGTCAGGCGAGCACTCGTCAGGGTTGTTGAAGCGGTTGTAGGTGTTGGTCAGGCCCTCATCGTGCTTGACCATTACAGCAGCACGAAACTCATGGTATTCGCGGCCAACTTTCTCCAAGGCGTTGTTGGTCTCATAGCATTCGGGAAACGGGAAAGTCTCGAAACAATCGGTCGGCGCGTAAGCAAGGTCATCCTTCAAGGTGGAACTGAAGAATCGTCCCCAGATTTCATGAACTCGACTCTGAAGAGCACTGTAAACCGCGTAGGTGTCGAAAGGCATAAGGTTGAGTTTGTTGTTGAACACCTGACCGGCAGGCAAGAAGACGAACGAGAGGTACGGCCCGTACAAGGCATTGACCAGCACTCGCTTCATCCCGCGAATCGCTCGCTGCCCTTCCAGATTGCGTCTCCCAAATAGCCACCATTCCCGTCCATACGAACCTGGTTTGCCTTCCCGGTCCGGCCTCACTTTGGTTTCGATGATGCTCATCAAATCTGGCCATCTGCGTGCCTCCTCCTCTGTCATTTCCCCGAAATTGATGACGTAACGTTGATGAGACTGAGTGGGACTCCCATTCACTTCCTCCCCACCGAGGTAAGGGAATATCAATTCGCTGTTGCGGCGGTCTTTCTCAATCAGCCTGTGCATTTCTGCAATCGGCGACGCCACACCATCCGCATCTGAATCGTCAAACGTGAATCCCAAACCTAGCACGATGCTACCCTGGAAACTCTTGTTGGCGTTCGCCTTCAGCTTCCCAGGATTGTTATGTCCACCGGCATGAAAGAGAAAAGCCGTGATCAACGGCACAGAACATCCATCCAACGTCGATGGAACTGCCATGCCTTTCACGACGTGAACCACACTGACAACGACGGCCGCTTGTCCAGGCCACTTGATTCGTTTGACCGCATGGTAGATTTGTCCTCCTTGGGTGCAGATCCAGCGCAACCCAGTGAACCGTGTGTCACCCTGCGCGACTGTGTTGGTGGCGATAAAGCCCAGCGTCCCACCTCCTCGAAGTAAAGAAAAGGCGCGACGAAAGAAGTGAGCTACCAAGTCGGAATTGCTGATCGTTTCCTCGTGAATCGTGGGAAGCCAGTCTCGGTAACCGTCTCCAAGGATGGAGCTGATCCGTTTCCCACCCATAAACGGCGGATTGCCTACGAACGCGTCAAACCCCGGATTCTCCCGTCCGAAGACCTCCGGAAACTCGATCTCCCAGTGGAATGGCACGATCGGCTTGTCTGCCGATCCGAGTTCGCGCCGGGCATCGTCGAGGGGTTCGCGAAGGTTCAGGTGGTGAGGATTGGTCAGATACGCCGCTAGCCCCTCGGCTAGCCCCTCCAACTTCTCCTTGCGCTTCCGATCGTTCTCCCCTGCGAAGAATGCCGTAATCACGAGGTCACCGTAGAATCGGAGCGGGTTGAGGGCCTCGTCGGCCAGGGCGAGCTTCTGGCTCAGCAGCGATTCAGGCGTGTTGTCAGCCGCTTCACGGATCTCCCGGCGTGATTCCGTGGCGCGCTCAATTCGCTTTCCGATCACGTCACGAACGAAGTCCCGCTGCTTCTCGGGCTTCCAGTGGAACCCAATGATTTGATGCAGCGAAAGACCGACCAGCGAATCCCCGCACCGCAAGGCATGATCGAGGAACGTGAACGGGTGGTCTCTCGCGAGCGTGGCCAACCACAGAGAGAGCTTGGCCAGGTCGACTGCCATCGGGTTCTTGTCGACTCCGTAGAGACAGCGCTGGGCGATCAGGCGCTGGGCGTAGATGTCCCTCGTCTCGTCAGGTGGGATTCGCTTCGGCCCGCGCTCCGGATACGCGTCCCAGGCTTTGACCAGGACCTCGGCCAGCGATCGGCAGGCTGCGACCAGGAACGCTCCAGACCCCATCGCCGGATCACAAATCTTGAGCCCGAGGATCTCCTCGGGATTTGGCTTCGCCCCCAAACGCTCCAGAATCGGCCGGAGCGTCGTTCGCACGATAGGCTCGGTCAGGGATCGCGGCGTGTAGTGCGAACCGGACCTCCGTCGCTCGTCGCTCGGCTGAAGCACCATTGCCCCAGGCGGGACGATTGCGGGCGTGACCAGGCTCGCCACCTTCCGCCCGATCGCGGCCACGGCCTCCTCGGGCGAGGCTGCCTCCTTGAGTGCCGCGGCACCCTGGGCCGCGAGCGTCTGTTCTGTTTGATCCTTGAGCCATCTGGCGCGGTCGGCCGGCTTCTGGGTGAGCAGCTTCTCCAGATTGATGGTTGTGGGGGCACCGTGGGGGTTCGCTGGCTTCACGGCAATGGAGCGGCCCTGGGCGATCTCGAGGTTGAACCCCATCATCGTCTCGTAGACCGAGCCGATCTGCTCGACGTCGAGCGTGCGGTACGAGAGCCGCTCTCCGTCGAGGATGAGGAGGTTCCGGAGCACGCGGAACACAACGCCATCGGAGATGTGCGGGGGATCGATAGTGACCCGGAACCGGCGGGTCCGCGAGGGTTCTCTGCGGTTATCATCAGGCAGCAGCTCGAAGCTGGCCTGCCCCGGTGCGCGGCCCTCGAGAAACGGATACTTGTCGGGGTCGAACAGATAGCCTTTGCGGGCCGGTATGGCGAACCGATCGTGGCGGGCACCGTCGTGGACCAAGCGGTACAGGGTGAGTAGCTGCGGCCACGCTCCGAAGCGGTGGTCCATCGTGTCGGTGTAACGCCCGGCATCGGCCCGGAGCCGCTCGAACAGGCCGGTGATCGCGTAGTAGTTCTGGTAGATCTCATCCTGCGGGTCAGACATCAGCCCGCGGTCCTCGGCGTAGAGCAGGAACACAAGCCGCATGAGCACTGTGAGCAGCCCCGCGTAGACGTGGTTCGGATCATCCTGGAGCACCTGACGCAGGAGTTCTCCCTTGCGCTGGTCGTCGGCCGCCTGAAAGCCACGCAAGAGTTCGTAGAGAGCCGCCAGCACCTGCTCGGCAAGTTGTGTCGAGACCAGGTTCTGGTACTTGCGGCTCTTCTCCAGGATGTCCGGGAGCCGCTGCCCGTCTGGCAGGGTGAAGAGGCGGTCCTCGCCGAGCAGCATGACGAGTGCGGCAAAGATGGGACGTCCGGCCACTTCGGTCATCGCCCGGACGGGGAAGGTGAGGTGGCCGGAGCTCTCGCCTTTCGGTGCATAGACCAGCCGGAGGTTTATGCCGTTGACCAGCAACCCGGTCGGTACTTGGGTGTCACGCAGGAGCCGCTCGAAGCGGGCCTCGGGGCTGGCCTGCCAGTGGTGACTGTCGGTCTCGACGACGGTGTCCAGGTCCGTGCCGTTGGGGAGAACCTTCACCAACAGCATCCAGGGGGACTGATCCTCCGGTGTCGACTCGGGGTGCTTCACCGCGTAGGTGGGCCGGAGCGTCTCGTTGTAGTCGGTCAGAACGGACTCGAGGGAGTCCGGGAGCGGGCCACCCTCCTTCGTGCCCACGAGGTCGGAGGAGCGCCAGCCGAGGACGTGGGAACAGAACCGAGGGAGGTTCGTGATGGCGGCGACCTTCTCGTCATGGCCCGGTATAGGGATCTCCGGTACACACTCCAGGAACCGATTGTGCTCCGGGATGATGTTGGCGTTCGGGTAAGCCAGGGCCTCGGCCAGGGCCGGAGGCGAGACGACGAGCCCCATCGGCTGGAGGTAGCCGAGCCATTCCTTGTGGGTAGTTGAGAGTTCTGAGTTGTGAGTTCTGAGTTGGCGGTCAGGCATCTTGTGGTGAGTTCTGAGTTAAGAGTTGTGAGTTCTGAGTTCTGAGTTGTGAGTTGGCGGTCAGGCATCTTGTGGTGAGTTCTGAGTTAAGAGTTGTGAGTTCTGAGTTCTGAGTTGTGAGTTGGCGGTCAGGCATCTTTTGGTGAGTTCTGAGTTGAGAGTTCTGAGTTGTGAGTTGGTGGGTAGTCATCGTCGGCTGACTTTCCGTCGCGCCGCGCGAGTGAAGAGAGCAGGCCGTTGAGCATTCGCCGCACTTCGGTAAGGTCTCGCAACAGCGACTCGGAAATCGCGGAGTAGCCGAGGTTTTCGGCGATCAGGAGCTGCGTCTCGAGTTCCGCAAGCGAGCCCTTCGCATGTCCGAGGAATTGCCGGAACTCGCCGGGGGTCAGCCTGGCTTGGCCTTCCGCGATGTTGCTGGGTATTGACACGGCCGCACGCCGGACTTGAGAGGTCAGGCCGTACAGCTCTTCCTCGGGAAAGCAAGCAGTGACGCGGTAAACGTCGGTCACAAGCGTCATCGCTTTCTGCCACACGAAAAGATCGCGAAAGTCCCGTTTCATCACTGTCTCCGCTCGTTGAATGGTGTCTGCCGACCGCAACCGAGAACTCCCAACTCCCAGCACAGAACTCACGACGACTCCCAACTCAGCACGCCCAACTCAGAACTCAGAACTCAGAACTCACAACTACTTCCAACTCAGAACTCAGAACTCAGAACTCACAACTCACAACTACCCGGTCACGGGCCACAGGTAAACGAGCCCGATCGGCTCGATCCGCTGAGCCTTCACGTCGTAGATGCCGCGGATGCGCCGGGGCTCCTCTGCAAGCTCATGGTCGATGGCGCCTAGCCGCTTCTCCCAATGCCGCTGGTTAGCCTGGAGCTGGCGTTGCTCCTCCTGGGCGAAGCTCATCCGGAGCTGAGAATCCGTCTCGTAGTTCTTGATGGTTTCCGAGACCCTCCTCTTCTGCTGTTCGAGGATCTTCGTCATGGCCTCGGCCTCCTGGGCGGCCCGCTTTGCCAGGGCGATGCGGGCCTCCTCGCCGAGCCGCTGGCCGCGTTCCTCAAGGTGGGGCAGGAGTTCCTGGATGTCCTGAGGCGCCGAGCTACGGAGTTTTTCCTCGATGACGTGGTTGACCTTGGGCGATCCGGCGGGCAGCAGTGCGTCTTCGAGAAGGTCAAGGGTCTTCGACTCCGCGACTTGGTCTTCCTTGAAAGGTTTCAAGGGCTGTCTCTTACGCTGGGAGAGCTCGACCCAGCGGGCGGTCACCGGGACGATCACCTCGTGGAGACGAGCAGCCCGGGGGCCGTAGAGGCAGAGGCGGCCGAGGAGGATAACACGCGGAATGGCGTCGGTCGTCTGGGCAAGGCAGGCCCGAGAGAGGTCGTGGTGAACGAACCCCTGAGCCCTGAACCGGCCTAGCAGGCGCTGGACGACTCGGTGCTCGAGGTGCAGGTGGACCACGTCCTCGTCCATCGTGCCGGTGTCCTCGAAGACGACTGGCCGGATCGGCGAGGAACTGCGCCACTCCCAGGGCTTCTGGTCGCGACGCCGAGGAACTCGAAGCGAGTCCATCGTCTCGGCCCAGGTGGGGTCGGCCCCCCGGCGCTGGTCGAGGGCGGGGAAGACGAACCGCGGTGTCTTGGACCGGGCGTCGGGCGCGATGGGCGCCGGGTCCAGGGGCTGAGCCCCCATCAATTCCAGGCCGCAGGAAATCGCGTCGCGGAAGTGGTCCTTGCTGAGCGCGATCCAATCCTGGGATGCCTTGAGCCGCCCCTGGAGCCGGTGGATCTGCGCCTCCAGGTCTTCCTGACGCTCGCGGGCCGACTCCAATTCCTCCTGGACCGTCTGCTTGCTCTCCGCCTCCAAGTCTGCGTTCGTGATTTCCTCTTCGAGAACGGCGGCATCGCGGTGGCGGATGCCCTGACTGAGCCTGGTCGCGAGGCGGCCCTCGATGACCTGGGAGACGCTTCCGAGTTCGCGCTTGATGGTCTCG
>JBIOJM010000109.1:0-27407 GCA_044450785.1 Isosphaerales bacterium | reverse complement strand
TCGGAAATAACTTCCCGATTAAGCTCCTCTGGTTTTCCGGGTGCCACTGGCTCTGCCAGTGCCCGCCCAAGCATGGGGACACTGGCATAGCCAGTGGCACACAAATACGAAGTCGGGAAGTTATTTCGGGCCCGTTCCTAATTCTCGTCTCGTCGGCCCTTTTCTTGGGTCTTGAGGATCGATTGCACGAGGGCCAGGTAGACGTAGAGGTTGGGGATCGTCTCCATAGTCATACCCACCACCCACGCCAGTCGTCCGTTTCGTTTTTTCACGAAGACACAACCGTTCTCGACAACGACGCTTCCCACCTCGCTCCAGGGCAAGGTCTTGCCGCCTTTGCACAACCCCTCCCGACCGACGGCGAGCTTGCCGAACTCGACCTTCCCTTCGACTTGGTATGTCTTGACTGCCGGCGCAAGCAGGCGGGGGGTCGTCTCCCGCCGGATGGCTTTACCAAGAGTCTCCAGACCGCGAAAATGGGTGTTAAGGATGAAACGCTCTCCCCCTCGGGTCTGGAGCGTGTAGACGCTCTGATCACCTCCGATCCACGTGACGACGAGACTTTCGAAGCCAGGAACGACTTTCTCCCTGTGCCAGACTGTCTCGATCTGGTCCCAGGGAATGACTGAGAAATGGCCGCCGCGGCGGATCGCCAGCCCGCCGGAATGCAGAAAGACCTCCATACTGTCGAGTCGTGAGACCTGGTGAAATAAGTAGGCTGAGCCCGCCAGCAACAACGCACTCGCCGGGAGAAGCGAGCCAAACACGAGTCGCGGGTCCTGCCCCGGCCTGCCGGATATGACGAAGGCCGCTCCCACGCCGAGCGCCGTCATGCCGCAGCAGAGAATGGCCAAGGCGAAGCCGCCGATGACGATTCCCCGCTGTGCACTTGATACGGCGATGCATTCACCGAGCCCGTGGTCAGGAGCGGAGGCGCCTGAGCTGAAGTGTCCCTGTGCCGCCACGATGGTGTTCTCCGCGCCATGGTTGAGAGCGGCCGAGTCGCCTGCATCCAGGCTCAAAGCTGGACGCCAGGGCGTTTCCATTCTCGATCAGTGCACGGTATCCTACGCGGCTCATGGACTTGCAGACAAGTAACGTCCTCTCGACTTGACCGGCAGCATGCTTGAGAAGGATTTGACCTTGATTGACATTTGTTTGAGAATGTTTCTACACTGACGCCTATCAAGGTCGACCGCGCCCTGGATCAAGGGGATATCATGCTGACAGTGCATGGCCAGTCTTGCCTGACTCGCGGCAGCCTGTCCCGCCGATCTTTCCTCCAGATCGGTGGCCTGGCTTTTGGCGGACTGTCGTTGTCGCGGCTGCTCCAGGCCGAGGCGAAGGCCGGCGCGGCGCATTCGCACAAGTCGGTCATCATGGTCTTCCTGCCGGGTGGGCCGGCCCACCTTGACCTCTACGACCTCAAGCCAGGCGCTCCGGCCGAGATTCGCGGCGGGTTCCGGCCGATCGCCACGGCCGTGCCGGGCATCCACGTTTGCGAGCTGCTGCCCCGGCTCGCGACGATCATGGACAAGCTCGTGTTAATTCGTTCGGTCGTGGGGGGCGTCGACGAGCACACGACGCATCGGTGCTTCACCGGTTGGCCGCAGGCCGGTCCCCGGCCTGCTGGGGGTTGGCCGTCGTTTGGCTCTGTTGTGTCGCAGCTTCAGGGAGCAGTCACGCCCTCGGTGCCGCCGTTCGTCGCGGCGGCGCCGATGGGAGGGCCGTGGGTGGACCCCGGCCCTGGCTTTCTCGGCCCCGCCCATACGGTCTTCGACTCCAACACCGACACGGCCCCGTTGACACTGCGACCGGCCCTGACCCTGGAGCGGATCAGCGACCGGCGAGTGCTGTCGGCGAGCTTCGATCGTCTCCGTCGCGACTTCGACACCGCCGGCGCGGTCGCGGGGTCGGACGCCTTCGATCGACAGGCGTTTGACATACTGACCTCGCCCCGGCTACTGGCTGCCCTCGACCTCTCGCGTGAAGACCCGCGGCTCCGCGATCGTTACGGCTTCGGTCCCGCGGACTCCTCCGTGCCGGCCCGGTTCCGCGGCCTTCCGCCCGCTTGCGAGCGGTTCCTGGTGGCCCGGCGGCTGATCGAAGCCGGCGCCCGCTGCGTGACGCTGACCGTGGGAGACTGGGACCTCCACGACCACAACCACGCGGGACTTCAGGTCCAATTGCCGTATCTCGATCGGGCGCTCTCGGCCTTGATCGAGGACCTCGACCGGCGCGGCATGCTCTCGGACGTCACCATCGTCGTCTGGGGCGAGTTCGGCCGCTCGCCGCGGATCAACCGCGACGCGGGGCGGGACCACTGGCCCGCGGTTTCGTGCGCCCTCATGGCGGGCGGCGGCATGCGGGCCGGCCAGGTCATCGGCTCCACGACTCGCCTGGGTGAGACGGTCCGTGACCGGCCGGTTCACATCCATGAAATCCTCGCGACGCTCTATCACAACCTCGGCATCCCCGCTGAGAAACTGGTCCTGCCCGACCTCGCCGGCCGGCCGCAATACCTGGTCCCAGACGCCTCGCCGATTCGCGAGCTTGTGTAGGGCGGTGCGCCTCGATTTCAAGACTTCGGTGCAAGATCCATGGCCCCGACCTCCGTCAGCCTGCTCGACCGGCTCAAGGTGACCCGGCCGGATGCTTCCGACTGGAACCGCCTGCAAGGCATCTACCTGCCGCTGATCAGCCGCTGGCTGGGCCGCGTCCCCGGCCTGGGCGATGAGGCCGCCGACCTGGCGCAGGACGTGTTTGTGGTGGTGATTCGTGAGAGAGGAAGCCGGCGAGCTTCTCGCTTGATGGTCTGCGCTGCCGCACGGTGCAGGGTTCACCGCCGTCCCTGTTCCCGCAGCAGAGTGTCGGCCCACGATGCTTGATCGGCCAGCAGCGGTGGGTCGGGCTCGCCGCGATAGTCGATATCGTCGTAGCCCCCGTTGCGGTAGCACTGGTCGAGAACCGCCTGAAGGTCCAGCAGCACTTCCCGGTCCTGCGGCCGCAGCGGGATCGAGATCACCGGCAGCCGCTCTCGGAGCGGGATCGGGTAAACGGCGAGCGTGTCAGGCTGAGCTGTCCGCCAGATGCACACCTGATAGGCCGTTCGATGTGACGGCGGGACCAGTTCTTGGGGTGCCATCAGCACTCGTTCGCCGCCTCTCAGGAGGTCGATCTCCACGGTGTTGACGCCCGCCAGCTTCATATCGTTTCGTTTCTTGAGATAGAGGCGCTGCCCTTCCGTCGGCCGCTTGTTGGTCGGGCTGAGCACCTCGATCGCCGTCACGACGCGGTGCCCCGACTTGACGTCGACGATCTCGACGTAGCTCTCAGTGACCGGCTCGATGTCGAGATGGATCAAGATCGGCTCGGCCGGAACGAGGTCGTCGACGATCTCCATCGCGGTCTCGGGCTCGGCCACCGCGGTCGCCGAGCCGGACCTCGGTGAGCGTCGGGGACGCTCGATGACACGCACGTCCGGGTAATATTCCCCCCGCCGCGCGTCGGGTAGCTCGATGTAGACCCGCTCTTGCATCCGCGCCCGTAGATCGCCGGGCAAGCGGGACTGGAGCCAATCTCGAATGTAGGTGACGACGGCCTGGTGAACGTCCCCCCAGTGACGTTCCAGGTAGGGGTCCATCCCGGGAAACGGGCTTTTCATGAGCTGATCCTCGGCGAACCGATCGTGTCAACCTTGAACGTACGACGCCCGGAGGACACCCTGGGGAATCCACGGAAAAAGGTACGGTCCCAAGTAAAAATCCCTGTGTATCCCCTCCAACGGCGCTTCTCCAAATCGATTTTCCCATGGATCAGTCTGGAAAACCAGATTGCATCCAATCCACGAGTGTGGCGTCAACGTTCGAACGACGGGCTGCTGGGCGCGGGTCTCCGGGCACCCGAAGGGTCGCCAGCCCTTGGGCTGCTGGGCGCGGGTCTCCTGACCCCGCCCCTTGGGCTGCTGGGCGCGGGTCTCCTGACCCCGCCCCTTGAGCCGACCGTAGGTCTCCCCGTGTTCCACTCGTCCATCGGACGTTGACGGATCCCCTGGAGAGGTCACTCCGCCTCGGACAGCGTCGAAATGAAGGCTCGCGGTTCACGATCGTCCCGACTTCCTCCGTCCTCCGTCCTCCGTCCTCCGCCCTCCGCCCTTCCGGTCATCGTCCCGACCACTGGTCGGACGTCGGTGCATTTCGCACTGAGTCCAAGTATCATGGTTGCTCAGATCCCAGAAGACGACCCGGAACGGCACTTTCTCATGGAATTCAACCGCTTTGACGTCTCCGCGAAGGAACTGGTTTGGGATGATCCAAGCGCCTGGCTGGAACGGTTCGCGATCGGCCCGCGCGGGCCGGTCGAGGTGATCGACTCCGACATCACCGCCCTGACAGCTTCCGCCGACAAGGTGATCCGCGTCGGCGGATCGGAGCCCTACCTGGTGAACGTCGAGCTCCAGTCGAGCCATCAGACGGACCTGGTCGAGACCGTCTGGTTTCGCCAGGTGGCCCTCTTTCACCGCCACCGGCTGCCGGTGCTGACCGTCCTCGTCTTGCTCAGAAAGGAGGCGAACTCCCCCAGCCTGAACGGCACTTACGAAATCTGCATGCCGGACGGCTGGCAGACGAATCGGTACAATTACCGGGTGGTGCGGGTGTGGGGAGAAGATCCCGAGCCTTACTTGACCGCCGGGGTCAACCTGGTGCCGCTGGCCCCGCTGGCCAATGTCACGGTCGAAGCGCTGCCCGGTTTGGTGCGACGCATGGCCGCGCGGATCGACTCCGAGCCGGAGCTGCGGGCGGCGAAACTCTGGACGGCGACGTATCTGCTCATGGGGTTGCGTTACTCGGAGGAGCTAACGTCGCCGTTGCTGGAAGGGGTGCAGCCCATGAAAGAATCGAGGACCCATCAGGCAATCTTGCGGCAAGGGCGGGAGGAAGGCCGCATCTCGGGAGAACGGCGGATGTTGCTTGGTCAGGGGACCAAGCGGTTCGGCGAGCCCGCCACCGCCACTCTGGCCGCCCTCGAGGCGATCCAGGACATCGACCGTCTCGAAGCCCTCGGCGAGCGAATCCTCGACCCCGACCTTCACGACTGGGACAAGTCACGAATCATCAAGAGGTTACGTCAGGAAGCAGTCGACCTTCTGAAATATTTTCGCATTTTCGCGGCAGGTTCCGCGCTGTTGCGGCCTTTCTTTATTGGTCATTCGCTCACCAATAGCATTTTGGCCTCGACCAGGAGATCGCTATGGGCGCCACCGCCGCCGCTCACCCGACCGACCAGACCCTGAAGGCCTATGGCTTGGGCAAGCTCGATGACGTCTCGGCCGAGCCGGTGAGCAAACACCTGGAGTCGTGTCCCGACTGCTGGCGCCGGGTCGCCGAGATGACGTCCGACAGCTTCCTGGACCGGCTGCGTGACGTCCAGGGCCGGCCCGATTCGCCGGCTCCGATCGTCTCGTCGCTTGCCGGTCTGTCGTTGCTGGACGCCGGCTCGAGATCGCCGGCACCGCCCCCGGCGAGCACACTACCCCCGGGCCTGGCCGACCACTCCGACTACGAGGTCGTCCGCGAGCTCGGCCAGGGCGGCGTGGGCACTGTCTACCTGGCCCTCAACCGGCTCATGGGACGGCACGAGGTCCTCAAGGTCGTCAGCAGCCATCTCGTGAAGCGCCGCGGCGTGCTGGACCGCTTCCTCGTCGAGATCCGCAACGCGGCCAAGCTCCACCACCCCAACGTCGTCACCGCCTACTCGGCGTTCCGGCTGGGTGAGAGCATGCTGTTCGCGATGGAGTACGTCGAGGGGCTCGACCTGGCCAAGCTGGTCAAGGCCAAGGGCCCGCTGCCGGTGGCCAATGCCTGCTCCTACGTTCATCAGGCGGCCCTGGGCCTTCAGCATGCGCACGAGCAGGGGATGGTGCACCGCGACATCAAGCCCAGCAATCTGATGCTCTCGCGCCAGGGCAACCGGGCGGCGATCAAGGTGCTCGACTTCGGCCTGGCCAAGGTCAAGAGCGAGGGGGCTGTCGACGGCGGCCTGACGCAGGAGGGACAGATGCTCGGCACCCCCGACTTCATCGCGCCTGAGCAGACGGTCGACGCGCGTAAGGCGGATATCCGTGCCGACATCTACAGCCTGGGGTGCACGCTCTACTATCTGCTGACCGGGGCACCGCCATTCCAGGCGACCAGCCTTTACGAGATCCTGCAGGCGCACCACTCGATGGACGCGATGCCTTTGAATCTGGCTCGCCCGGAGGTGCCGGTGGAGCTGGCGGCGCTGGTGGCCAGGATGATGGCCAAGGACCCGGAACGGCGGTTCCAGACGCCGAAAGAGGTAGCCCAGGCACTCCTGCCGTTCTTCAAGAAGGGGAACGTGGCGCTCAAGGGATCGCAGGCGGAGATCTCTCGTGATGCTCAATCGGAGGCGAACCCTTGGACGGCCGGTGCGGGTTCGGTGCCGCCCCAGCCCGTGGCGAGCAGGACACCGGCCCCCGCGTCTTCCGGCAGGAAACCGCAGGAGCAGGCCCGCCCACCGGCCGTGTGGGAGACCCTGATTGAGTTGAAGGAGACGGAACGTTCCCAAGATGCGGTGCCGGCCGCCGCGAAGCCGAGGCGTGGAAGGCCGCCGTGGGTGTGGCCGGCGGTGGCCGCCGGGTTGTTGCTGCTCGGGTTCGTCGTCGCCTGGGCGGTGGTTCTCAGGGTCAAGACCGCAAACGGGATGATCGAGCTGGTGAACCTCCCGAAGGATGCCGAGGTCCTGGTCGATGGCGAGGAGGTCGCCATCACCTGGCCGGGCGGCGGCAAGCCCGCAGTGGTCACGGTCACCCCCGGCAAGCACAAGATCATGGTCAAGAAGGATGGACTTGAGATATCCGGCGACGAAGTGACCGTCCAGGCGGAAGGCAAAAAGGAATTCACGGTGCGGTTCGTACCTCCTCCCAAAATTCCCAACGAACTTCCGACAGGTGGCGGCGCCGATTCAACCCGAACGGCGAAGAAGGACGCCCGCCCCGACGCAGGCCCCGCGGTCAAGACTGCGTCATCCCAGGAATCGATCGAAAACTCGATCGGGATGACGCTCAATCTGATTCCAGCCGGCGAATTCTTCATGGGCTCACCCGATGACGCCATCGAGGCTGAAAAGAACGAGAAACCCTCGCACCGGGTGCGGATCAGCAAGCCGTTCTACCTGGGCGTGACCGAAGTGACCCAGGCGCAGTATGAAGCTGTGATGGGCAACAATCCGAGCCATTTCTCCGCAAATGGTGGAGGCAAGGACCGGGTCGCAGGGCAGTCGACCGACCGTTATCCGGTGGAGAACGTTTCCTGGCTGGACGCGATCCAGTTCTCCAACAAGCTCAGCGGGAAGGAGGGTAAGAAGCCGTTCTATGAGATCGATGGGGAAGATATCCGGGTTCCGGACTGGAACGGGCAGGGCTATCGCCTTCCGACGGAGGCGGAATGGGAATTTGCCTGCCGGGCGAACGCGTCCACTCCGACGCGCTTCTCGTTCGGAGACAATGTGGTGGAGTTGGGACGATATGGGTGGTTCGACGGTAACTCCGAGCAGCGAACGCACCCGGTGAGCCAGAAACAGCGGAATGGGTTCGGGCTGTATGACATGCATGGGAACGTCTGGGAGTGGTGCTGGGACTGGTACGGCGCGGGCTATTACAATCAGTCAGCCGCGGACGACCCGACCGGCCCCGCGGGGGCCTCGTACCGGGTGTCCCGCGGCGGGAACTGGCGCTACGAGTCCCGCTTCGCCCGGTCGGCGGGCCGCCACTGGGCCGAGCCGGGGGGCCGGTGGTTCGGCGCGGGCTTCCGCCTGGCCCTGGGTCGGTCTGGCCGCTGAGCTCAGGTGGGAGAAAGGGAAGCGACGCCGGGCTGCGAAGGCACGGCCGGCGTCGCGGCGGAGCCGCGGTGCGGAGGGGCTCATCGGTGTCAGTTCTGGTTCGAGACAAAAACCGTCTTACTGTCTCTATCCCACAATGTAGGATAGAATGAAGAAGACGTTCGTCGAGACAAGCGAGTTCACTGAGTGGGTCAAGGAGTACATGTCCGATGACTCTCTTGCCGATTGTCAGCGAGAGCTGCTGAATGACCCAGAGACGGGCTCGGTCATGCCGGGCTGCGGCGGCCTCCGGAAAATGCGGGTGGCCGACCCAAGACGTGGCAAGGGGAAGCGGGGTGGGGCCAGGGTGATCTATCTTCACATCGAGGAATCGGACCAGATCCACCTCATCACCGTGTACGGTAAGGACCAGAAGGATGATCTTTCAGCGGATGACAAAAGGTCCTATCGGCGTCTCGTCCAGAACCTGAAGGAGCGGTCTCGCCCACCCGAGGAGATGTAAGCGAACATGAAGGACCAACGGAAACGGCTCCCGGTCGCGGAACAGATCCGCAAGGGCCTGGAAGAAGCGATCCGCCACGCGAAGGGCGAGATCACCCTCAAGACCACGACCCTCGAAATGCCCGACCGGCCACCGGAGGTCGGCGCCCAAGAGCTGACGGAGCTTCGAATCAAAAGCGGGATGTCCCAGGCCGTCTTCGCCCGGATGCTCAACGTCTCGACCAAGACCGTCCAGAGCTGGGAACAGGGCCAGCGCCGGCCTTCGCAGGCGGCCTTGAGATTAATCCAGGTGTTTCGTCAAAACCCGTCCGGCCTGCTCGAGGTCGTCGGGATGTCCGCTCCGATGGTAACGGCGAGCGTTGGGAAGCCGGCTGTGGTTGTTCGTAAGACAAGCCGGTCATGATTCCGAGAGTCTGGTCGCGGGAAGGAGGCGAATGTTGTCCCAACCACCTAAACCCGGTCAGCCGAACCCTCCCGTGGAACGGTCCGGCACCTTGATCGAGACCGAAGACGACGTCCGTCAGGCCTTGCTGTCCGGTCACAAGGGACGGCAGCCCGGCGCACCGGTCGCGGTCGAACCCCCTGCCCCGATCCCGGCACCGCCATCGCCCGGCGCGGCACGTTCCAGCGTCCCGTTCCGCCCGACGGTGCGGCCGCCGGTTGCCGTGCTGACGGTGTTTGACGACGGCAAGACCGATGGCGAGTCCATCCGCATCCGCGATCATCGGTTCATCATCGGCCGTACCGAGGGCGACCTCTGCATCCCGCTCGACGGCCGGATCTCGGCCCGGCATGTCGAGATCACACACCAAGTTGTCGGCGGGCTGCATCGCTGGGTGGTCACCGACCTCCAGAGCACGCATGGGATGTTCGTCCGCGTCAGCCGGACGGCCCTGGCCGACAAGGCCGAGTTCCTGGTCGGCAACGGTCGCTACCGGTTCGACGCTACCCAGGCCGACGCAGGCCGAACGGTCGACCGGGTCGCGAACGAAGCCGGCTTCAGCGAGACTCACGGCCTGGATGAGGGCGCCAGCCCATTCCGGCCGGCGGCCTTGACCGAATTGCTCGGGAAGGAGATCGGAAACCGGGCCCTCCTCGTCAAGGATGAATACTGGATCGGCTCAGACCCATCATGCGCGATCTGCCGGCCGGACGACCCGTTCTGTGAGCCGTGGCACGTGCGGCTCTACCAGAAACCCAAGAGTGGCTGGCACGCCGAACACCAAAAGACCCCAAACGGGCTCTGGCTGCGGATGCCGCAGATCACCGTCGAGTCGACGGCTCGGTTCCAGATCGGCGAGCAACAGTTTCAGCTCAGGGTGAAGTGACGGCGGCTGGGCCGGAAACCGCGATTACAGCCGAAATCTGCATGCCGGACGGCTGGCAGACGAATCGGTATAATTACCGAGTGGTGCGGCTGTGGGGTGAAGATCCTGAGTCGTACCTGACCGCTGGGGTGAACTTGGTGCCCCTGGCCCCGCTGGCCGATGTTCCGGAAGAGGCGCTTTCCGAGTTGGTGCAGCGCATGGCACCGCGCATCAACGCCGAGCCGGAGCCGCGGGCTGCGAAACTCTGGACGGCGGTGTATCTGCTCATGGGGTTGCGTTATTCGGAGGAGCTGGCATCGCAGTTACTGGAAGAGGTGTGTCGAGAGCCCGACCCCCCGTCCACCGTCACCGCCCGCCGGTCAACGATTGCTGCCTCCGCAGACGCGCCTGGTCTTCAGCAAGAGCACTCTGCATCATCTGACCGAACGCTTTGTTCATCTGGAATGTCATCTGGTCCTGCTCTTTGGCTTGAAACATCCTCTTCATCGCCCTGAACTGATGCTTGTAGTGGTGGGCGAACGAGATCATCCTGCCCACGACTTCCCAATCGGTGTCGATCCCCTTGCCGAGGCTGGACCGCTCGGGGGTCACCAGGTGCGTCTGGTACTCGATGTCGGCCTGGACTGTGTATCCCAGTTTCTTGATCCGGGGAATGGCTTTTTCGAGGATCTCGACCTGGACGAGCACGCAGTCCCCGCCCGTCGTGACCCACAAGGTCAGGATCGCCACTTTGTCCCTCCTCTGGGCTGGGTCCAACCTTTCCAGGTGCTCGGCCAGCCTGGGATCCAGCTCCAGATCGGTCGAAAAAGACGAATCCATCTGGAGAGCGCCGCCGTGCCCATTCGATTCGATCTTCCGCTCGGAAACCAAGTATTTCCTCGGTCCGCCGGGACGATCGTGCTGGGAGCGAGCGAGGCTGTACATACCAGTGGGGACGACGAGTTGACCGGAATAGGAATGGGGCGCGGCGAGGACCTTCGCGAGCGTGACCTTGTCCCGGATCGGCTTCCGCGCCAGCAGCGCGGGGTCGAAATGGTTCGACGTGTATTTGATGGCGGCCGGGCGCGCTTTACCGCCGGCCACCACGGCGGGCGCCCTCCTGGCTGGCGATGCCGGGTGGGCAACCGCCTCGCGATCTCGTGGTTCTGTGGTGGTGGCCAGTCCACTGCTGGGAGCGCTTTCCGGGCCAGTCGCCGCGGCCAGCCTGGTGGACTTCGGCTCCGACGTTTCGGCCAGGAGTCGCTCAGGGGTTTCCGGCCGGGAGGGCGGTGATGGGGTCAGGACCGGCGCGGGCTGGGAGGCCCCGGGGGCATCCTTCTGGGCCAGCGCGGGAGTCGCTGGCTTCGTTTCGTGGCGCGTGGCGAGCCCCGCGGCGACAAGGGTGAAATACAACAGCGAACCCGCGGCGCCCGCGGCGACGGCGACCCACGTGCGGGCCGGATGGGGGGGCGATGCCCCCCCGCCCTCTGCGGCGGTGGCCTTCTTCCCCGCCGTCGCCGTGGGGCGTGCGGCCTCCGAGGTCTGCAGGGCATTGAAAACTACGGCCGCGGCGTCCTTGTCCGATTGCGGCGCGGCCACGTCGGTCACCGTCTGCGACGCGCGCCGGGCCGACGTGGGCCTTGGTCCGCTGCCGAGAGGCTGTTCTCCGTGTCTTCCCGGGGCTGACATGGCCGTCGTGCCGCCAGCCGCGGTCTGCGGGCCGCGTGGCGCAGCGTGTTGGCCCGAGCCTCCGATCGCGGATAGGGCCGTCGTGCCCCCGCGGGTCGGCTCCGGCTCGCTCGATGAGGCGTAGTCGCCGGAAACGCCAGAGCGGGAGATCCGCATCGTGCCGCCGGGCCCATCGCCAGGTGCCGCCCGTTCTTTAGCCGCGCTGACAACTTCCAGAGGCGACTTGCACGCGGAGCAGGACGCGCGCCCACCAGACTCCTTGAGCCGGGCGTAGTCGGCCGCGGGCATCCCGCCGGTCTTGCCGCACCGGGGGCACTTGAGCCGAACACGTTCCTCGCGGGCGGCGGCCCCCTCGGCTGCCGCGGCGACCGCCGCGGCCAGCGCGACGCAATTGGAGTAGCGCTCGTTCGGGTCTTTACTCAACCCCCTGAGAACGGCCTGCGAGAGCCGCTCCGGCAATGTCGGGCACCACTCCGTCAGTCGGGGCGGGGCCTTCGTCGTGTGAAGCACGAGCACCTTGGTCTTGGTCTCGTTTTCGAACGGCCGGCGGCCGCAGAGCAGTTCGTAGACGGTGACCGCCAGGGCGTACTGATCGACCCGGCCGTCGAACGGCTCGCCCATGATCAGCTCGGGCGCCATGTATTCGGGTGTCCCGAGCACCATCCCGGTGCCGGTCATCGCTGTCTGTGAGGGATGTTTATCGGCCGACGAAGCCAGCACCTTCGCCACGCCGAAGTCGCTCAGGAACGCGTGCCCCAAGGCGTCGAACAGGATGTTTCCCGGTTTGACGTCGCGGTGGACATACCCCTCTGTGTGGATGTAGTCGAGTGCCTCGGCGACCGCTTCAAGCCACCGCGGGACCTGCTTGGGGTCGCAGGGGTGCGGCTGTCCGTCGGGCCCCGCCGGCCTTTGATCCTCCAGGCTTCCCCCCGGAAGGAACTGCATCACGGCGAACGGGGTGCTCTCCCATTCGCCCACGTCGCTGACCTTGACGATGTGCGGGTGCGATAGCTTCACGAGCGAGCGGATCTCGCGGGTGAACCGGCTGGCGAACTCGGGGTCCTCCATCATCGCCTGGCGAGGAATCTTGATGACCACGTCCGACTCGATGTTCCGGTCCAGGGCACGGTAGACCGACCCCATCCCCCCCTCACCCAGCTTCGCGGTGATCAGGTACCGTCCATTCGCGAGGGTTAACCCTTCCAAATCGCTGGATCGGATCGCCATGAAACGGTCCTCATAGTCACAAGATGAGATTCCGTAACACATATTTCAGCACCTGGGCCGAGAGAACGCAATCCATCATCCCGCTTGCAGGACGCGGCTCACGCCTCGAACACGTTCAAGTGCATCTCGAAGGATTGGGGTGTTGAGCTGCCTGGAAAGGATGGTACGCTAGACGGGGGTTTCTGCTTGAAGGCGGTGAACGAAGCGCCGGCGCGGGGTCAAGATGAAAGGTTGTCTCGATGAATCCGGGAGACCCTCGTGGACAACCAGGCATGGCGCGACGGCAAGCCACCGTGCTCGAATCGGTAGAAGACATTCGCGCTCAGATTCGCGGCGCGATGGCTTCCAGGGAGCCGGTTGACGTCCCGGCGAGCACCACGGAGCCGGCGCAGGATACGAAGCCCTTCCGACCGACCCTGCGCCCATCGATGGCCCTGCTGTGCGTGCTCGACGACGGCGACGACACGGGCGAAATCCTGCGGATCCGCGCCAGCTCGTTCGTCATCGGCAGGGCCGAAGGGGACTTCTTGGTCCCCCATGACAGCGGGATCTCGGGCCGGCACGCGGAGATCAGCCGGCGGTTCGAGAACGGCGAGCGCTCTTGGCATCTCAAGGATTTGCAAAGTACCAACGGGACCTTCGTCCGGGCCGCGACCGTGATCCTGAGTCACGAGCAAGAGCTGCTGATCGGCAGCCGTCGTTTCCGCTTCGAGGTGCCTGCCGCGCCAACCCAGGCCACGCCGCCCCAGGGCCCAGAATTGAGCGCGACCCGGAAGTGGGAGGCGATACCGGGTCACCAGGCCGTCGCGACGTGGCACGCGACGCTCGTCGACATCTCGCCGGGGTGTGCCGGGCAGCGCTTCCCCCTCACCGAGCCGGAATATTGGATCGGCCGCGACCCGCACGTGTGCTCGATCGTCATCGATGACCCGATGGTGGACCGCAGGCACGCCCGCCTCTATCGCGACGGCAAGAACCGCTGGGCGATGGCAAACGCCGGTAGCCGGAACGGGCTCTGGGCGCGCATCCAGGAGGTCGGGCTCGGCCGCGGCGGGTTTTTCCAGTGTGGTGAACAGCGGTTCTTCTTCAAGGTCCTCTAACGCGAAGGTGGCTGTTCATGATGAGGACGATGTACCTGGCATGCGTGGCGGCTCTGCTCCTGCTGGCCTCGCACGGAACCAGCGCCCGTGCCCAGCTCATCACAGCGGGCTCGACCCCCCAGGGCGATTATCTCCGCGGGGTGGGGATCGCCGCCATGGGAATGGGATCCTACAACCTCAACACCGCGCGGGCGGAGTCGATCAACGTCGACACGTTTATTCGGTTTAACGAATATGTGGCGGCCGTGGTCAAGGAGCAGACCCGGCAGTACATCGCGCGTAAGTTGGCTGATGCGACGGAGCGCAAGGAGTTTTACAAGCAAAACCGGCAGCGCATCCTCGAGAGCCCGGAAGCACGCGACGTCGAGAACGGCGACGCCATGAACGCCGTCCTCCAGCAGTTGCTGGACTCCAAGGTCGGCGAGTCGACCTTCCGCGTTGCCGAGTATCAGGTGCCCCTTCCCATCGACATGATCCGTCGGATTCCGTTCACGCTCAGCGAGAAGGGCGAAAAGTTCTCGATGGATCGGCTGTCGTTGAAGGGGAAGGGCAAGTGGACGGTCGCGCTCCAGGACGAGCGGTTTCAACGCGAGAAGAAGGCGTACGAACGCGCCCTGGATAAAGCCCTCGAGCAAGCGATCGATGGAAAAATGCAGATCTCGGCCATCGACGAGGTCGATGCCAGGGCCGACGACTTGTTTCGCCGGCTGAACGAGGTCGTCGGACCGAGCAGCGATCGACTCTATATCGAAGCCAAGGAACGACTGAACGAGCTCAAATCCACCGTACGACTCCTCAAGACCGCGAAGATCGAACGGGCGATCGGCGAGATCGACAAGTATTCCGGAACGACGATCAATGACCTCAAGCTTTTCATGCTGAGTCATAACCTGCGTTTCGCCGCCGCCAAGACCCCGGAAGAAAGACTGCTGTTTCCGGACTTGTATGCGCGGTTGGTTCAGCAGCGCGACAAGGTGGCGATCCCCGAAGCAAAGCCCGACAAGTAAGAAGGGGGCTCTTCTCTCATGGTCCGATACATGATCGCCGCCGTCTTCTCCTGCCTGTACGTGGCCGGCTCGATCTTGGTTGTGCTCCGCGAGGGCCAGGCATATCGCGACGATCTGAGCAAAACAAAGCTCGCGGCGAGTGTGATCGAGAAATCAGCGGTCGCATTTCCGGGAGAAATGGCCAGGACCGCTTCGGCGGTCACGGCCTCGGAGACCACGTCCTCTCGACCCGAACCCGCGCCGGCGACCGTTGCCGGCTCTTCCGCGAAACCGGCGGCCAAACCGTCTCCACCAGCCCCACCCGCGATCAAGCTCGCCAAGGCGAAGCTGGCGACCTCCCCGCCCGCGCCACGGGCGCCTGCTCGGCCCGCCGGCGCAGTCGCCGCTCACGCCAATCCGCTTCTGAACGATCCGTTCTGGAGCCAACCTCCGTTGACACGGGCCTGGGACCTCACCTATTTGAAGGCCGAGGATGAACTCCGCCTGGGCGCTGAGCTCCACGATCTGATCGTCCAGCTCAACCCCCTCGTCGAGGATGGCCCCTGGCTCAGTCGTGTCGAGGATGCCGCCGAGCCTTTTCTCAAGACCCTCATTCGAAAAGGAATCAATTACAAGTTTTTCGTCCTCAATTCCGACGCGGTGAATGCCTTCTCGACTCCTGGCGGTTACGTCTACGTCAGCCGCGGGCTCTTCGACCTGATCGGCGAGGATGAAGACGACGCGCTCCAGTTCGCGATCGGGCACGAAATCGCGCACGTCGACCTTCAGCACGCGATCCGATGCCTCCAGGACCCGGGTGTCAAGCAGATGACCGAGGGGACGTTGCAGAAGCTCTACCTGTTGATCATCCCGTTCGGCTACCTGGTCAGCGACAAGGTTGATCAAGAATTCGATGCGGATCTATGGGTCTTGAATCGGATGCAGCGGTTCGGCCGCACCCGGCGCGAGACACTGGTTTTTCTCCAAAAACTCGATGGCTATGCCAAGAAACACGGCTTCGACAACGGCCGGGCCAAGCCGCAGCCAGGCCGCGACATTTCCCCTCTGGAAAACCATTACCGGTCCCAGACGGCCGCCCGGAAACGGTTGAAGCACTTGAAGGAGCTCATGGACCAGCCCGCGATTGCCCCCAAATAAACGCAGCCAGGGCCGCCAACCCGATCAGCATCGATCCCAGGGCCATTGCATCCGCCCTGGGCCCCATCCGCTCGGAATCGGCCGGGAAGAAGCCTTCCACGAGATCATGATTTTGAGTGGGGCCCGTTCCTTCGACGATCGCAGGCGCTCGATGCTGAGTGGTCTCGAGCAAGAACAGCCCCTCGAACGCCCAGCGCGAGGGCATGGCCGCCGCTGCCAGTCGGACCGGCGCACTCATTCCCGGCAGCCGCCAAAAGCATCCGCCAAGGGCGACCATCGGCACGAGACACGCGAGTACGACTGCGGCGGCGGTGACCCGGTTTTGGAGCAGAGCCGAGACCGCGATGGCGAAGAGCAGCCCGACCAGCGAAGCCATCACCAGCATGCCGCACATCGCCAGCCACGGGCCTTTCAGTCCGCTCCCCCAGTAAACGATCGCCAGTAAGATCGTGCACTCCAAGGTGCAGAGAGCGACGAGACGCGAGCCGAAGGAAACGAAGGACTTCGCCGGGTCGACACCCGCCTGGCGACCAGGCGATCGTCCGGCCGCGAATTCTCCCACGGCCAGGGAGCAACCCAACCAGACCGCCGTCACGGCCAGGGCAAAGGTCGTGGAGGCGATGCCATGCCCGACCGATTCCCAGCTCGACGCGGTGACCGCCGCAGCGGCGTGCCGGCCGAAGAGCAAGACGATCAGGACCGCCAGGATCGGCGCCTGGGTCAGCAGGGCCAGGGTCCATCGGTTTCCCTCCAGGGAGGCGATCGCCGGGGCCGCCGAGGCCGCCTCGGGTCGCGGTCCGGGGAAGGAGGTGGAGGTGGATGGCGCGGGCGCTGCCGCCGCAGGTTCCGTCAGACCCGCCAGAAGTCGAGCCGCCGGGACCGCGTACGTTCCAAAGTAGACAGAATCCGTCTCGGTGAGGGGAGTGGCGCTCGTCACTCTCCGATCCGCCGAGTTCAGGAAGGTCCCATTGGATGAACCGAGGTCCTCGATCAAGGTCCGGGCACCGGCCACGACGATGAGTCGCGCATGGTGGCCCGAGACCCTCGGGTCATCGACAACGATGTCATTGTCTTCAACACGGCCGATCCGAATGAAGGTTACGACTCCAGACGGCCAGGGCATCAGCAACGTCTTGCCCAGTGTGATTGACTCGCCCGGGATAACGCGTGTCGGCGACGTGATCCGCACCCCGTCGACGTAAGTCCCGTTGGTTGCCCCCAGGTCGTCCAGAACAAAGCCTTCGGGGATCTGCGTCAACCGGCAATGCCGCGCCGAGACCAAGGGCGAGTCGACGACGACGTCGCATTCCGCTCCGCTGCCGATTACCCAGGACCGCATGATGGCTGTTCCGGCGGAATTCAGAATGACTGGCCCCCTGCTGCGTTCGATCAATCCCGCACCATCGCGCCCAAGACCTCGTCGAGCGAGACCGTGGCAAAGGTGCTGGCGTAGTCCGACATGGCGTACGGGATGATCAGCTCGCGGTTGTGGATGACGGCGCCGCAACTGTAGACGACGTTGGGGACGTAGCCCTCGCGTTCGTTGGCGTCGGGCTCAAGGAGCGGCACGTCGAGCCGGCCGATGACGCGGGAGGGGTCGTCGAGGTCGAGCAGGAAAGCCCCCATCGCGTACTTGCGCATCGGGCCGACGCCATGGGTCAAGACCAGCCAGCCGGCCTCGGTCTCGATCGGTGAGCCGCAGTTGCCGAGCTGGACGAACTCCCATGCGTAGGTCGGCTTGGCGATCAGCTCCTTGGTGTACCAGAAGTGAACCGAGTCCGAGTACATCAGGTAGATGTTCTCGTTGTCCTGACGAGACAGCATGGCATAGAGACCCTTGACCCTGCGCGGGAAGAGCGCGAAGCCTTTATTGCGGACCTCGGGGCCATTGAGAGTGCTGATCTTGAAGTGCAGGAAGTCGTCGGTCTCGAGGATCTGGGGCAGGATGACCTTGCCGTCGAAGGCGGTGTAGGTCGCGTAATAGCGGATCGAGGCGTCATCCTCGTGGAACTGGACGAAGCGGGCGTCCTCGATGCCGTTGGCCTCGGTGGGCGAAGCGGGAAAGACGACCCGCTCGGAGATGTGATGTTCGGGAGGGTAGCCGATCTCGTAGTTGGCCTTGGCCAGGGTGAGCATGCCCTGGGCGGCCGGCTCGTTCTCGTGATGACGCGGCCGGCTCTGGTGCATAGCGCGGCCGATTGCCTGCTGCAGCTCTTCGAGCGTGAACTGATCGTTGAGCGTGCCCAGGACCTTGCCGGCAAAGGGGCCGTCGACGCCCAGTTCGCCCAGCTTGCGAAGGAACAGGGTCTTATCGTAGAGCGTGTTGGGCACCTGTTCCGGCGCCGTCACGAACCGAGTCGGCTCGTCCATCCTTATCCGGTTCTCCTCATCGATCGTGCCGCTGCGGAAGGTGATCGACGAAATGTGCCCTTCCCCGGTGGCGCGCAGGCTCAGCAAGAACCGGCGTGCTCCCGGCTCCAGTCCCGACTGGTCGGGGTGCCACACCATCGAAGGATTGAACAGCGCCGCCGATTCCAGCGCGTATTCCTGGGTGAAGTACGCGCCGATCAGCATCCGGCGATTCTCGCTCAACGGCTGGTTCGTGATCAGGTATTTCTTGACCTGTTCAAACCGATGCAGAAAAAAGTGGCGGGTTCGTTGATGGCGGTTGTGAAACTCGCGCATGACGTCCTCGAGCAGGAAGTCGACTTCCGGCTCCGAGAGCGACGTGATGCGTGCGATGATCCGCTCGATGCGATGTTCGCTGGCCAGCTCGAACGGCCGGATGACGACCCGGCTGTTGTTTGGCTTGAGGACGATGCCCGTCCGCCGGACATTCAACCGGAAGCGGCGCCTGGCCTGGCCATCGCCGGCAGTCGTCATGGTCAGGCTCGAGCTAATCGTAGGCGTGATCGTCGATCCGTTCGCATCCATGGAAATTGGCTCCTGACCCCTTTCCTAGCTGACCTGCACCTGACGGAAGGTGGCGAGCGAGCTTTCCACGAGTTTCATCTCGCCCAGGGAGAGCAGGAAGGCCAGGGTCGACTCGGCCCCTTGGTTCAGGTTGACGCGGTCTTGCTGCAGACCGTCGTAGCAGCCGCCGGTCTTGGCGTCATAGAGATCAAGCGCCAGGTCGTTGGCGCCCAGGAACCATTCGAACGCCAGCCGGCTCTCGTGCAGCCAGCCGGGGTCGTCGGAAGCATGGTAGGCCTCGATGCAGGCGGCGAGGGTGGCGTGGGCCTCGACCGGCTGCTGGTCGAACTGGGCCCGCTCGCGGTCCTTGGGATAGAAGCCGTAGGACCCGACCGGGCGGAAGTATCCGGTCGGTGATTTCTGGTTATCGACCAGCCAGCGGAGCGTTTGCAGGCCCAGGGACAGGGCGCGCGGGTTGCCGCCAGAGCGGGCGCTGGCGATCAGGGCGTGAGGCAGCTTGGCGTTGTCGTAGCTGAGGACCTCCTCGAACCAAGGCCAGTCGTCGCTCGTGGTCTTCTCGTGCGACTCGATCAAGCGCTCCGTCAACACGTCGCGCACCTGGCTGGCTGGCCGGGCGCCGCTGAACCGCTGCAGGTACTGGCACACTCCGATCAGGCCGAACGCCCAGGCCCGTGGCGAGGAGGTCTCGGCGATCGTCGGCAGCGCCACGTCGAAGAGCTGTGAGGCCCAGAGCTGCAAGTCTCGGCGGCGCGAGCGGACGACGCAGGCTCCCAGCACCCAGAGCGCCCGGCCGTGGCTGTCGTCCGAGCCGACCTCCTCGATCCAGCGCCGGTCGAATCCCAGGAAGTTGCGAAAACGGCACCGCGCGCGGTCGAAGGCGAAATTCAAAAACGCGGCGTAGGTCGTCGCCAGACGGTGGACTTGCGCCGTGCTCTGGCCGAGCTGCTCCAAGAGTACGGTCAGAAGCAGGGCGCGGGCGTTGTCATCGGTGCAGTAGCCCTCGGCGTAGTTGGGAATCGTGGAGGTGGCGTGCTGGAGCATGCCGGCTGAGTCCGTCATGCGGACCAAGTGGTCCAGCCGCCAACCGGGCAGATCCATTGGCTGCTCCGCCAACGTGCGGACCGCCAGGGGCTTGTAGGGTACATCGAGCCGGCTCCTCCGCGCGCGCTGGAACGATTCCATGTACAGGTGGGCCACGTGGCTCCAGATCATTTCGCGGCCCAGCATGTATGCTTTCTTCCGCATGGAGTGCCGCCGCGGCTCGTCGCGCAGCAGCTCGCAGATCTCCCGAGCGAGGGCCTGAGAGTCACCGAACGGAACCAGCACCCCCCGCCCATCGGCGAGCAGCTCTTCGGCGTACCAGTAAGGCGTCGAAACCACCGCCTTGCCGCAGCCGAATGCATACGCCAGGGTCCCCGAGGTGATCTGCGCCGGGTTCAAATAGGGCGTGATGTAGATGTCGGCCATCCCGATGAATTCGATCAGCTCGTCGATCTCCACGAACCGGTTGTAGAAACTCACGTTGGGCTTGATGCCCAGGCCCTTTGCCAGCCGCTCCAGGCTGATCCGATAACGTTCTCCTTGCTCGCGGATCAAAGTCGGATGCGTGGCCCCCAGGACGATGTAGACGAAGTTGGGAAACTCGCGCAGGATCGCCGGCATCGCCCGGAGCATTTGCTCGATGCCCTTGTTCGGCGAGAGTAGCCCGAAGGTCAGCGCGACGAACTTGCCCTCAACCCCGAACTGGTCCTTGTAGAAATTGGGGTCGACGAATGGCATGTCGGGGATGCCGTGGGCGATCAGGTCGATCTTGGCGTCCGGTATGCTGTAAACATCCCGGAGAAACTTCGCTGCGCGTTCGGACATCACGACCAATCGAGACGACAGGTCGGCGATCTGGGAAAGCACTCGATGCTGTTCAGCGGTGGGGTCGCGGAGCACGGTGTGCAGCGTGGTGACGACCGGCATCCGCAGGTCCCGCAGCAGCCGCACGATATGGCTGCCTGCGGGGCCGCCGAAGATCCCGAACTCGTGCTGAAGGCTGACGATGTCGGTCGTGGCGAAGTTGAGGAAATCGGCCGCGCGCAAGTAGGAATCGACTTCCTGCTCCTCGATCTCGAACCGAACCTCCGCCGGGTACTCGTACCCCTGCGGAACGTCGTTGATCGGCACCACGAAGGAATCGGTCCCGGGATACTGAGTGGCGACCGACGTGCACAGGTCGTAGGTGAAGGTCGCGATGCCGCACTTCCTGGGGAGGTAATCGCCTACGAATGCAATCTTTTGGATCTCGCTGTTCCGCTTCATGACGGGTCTGTGAACCAGAGGCTCCTTGCCAGCGGGCCAAGCAGGGATGGGGGAGCCGCCGTGCCGGCGGACTGATGCAGCAGGCCAGCGAGGTCTTTCGCTTCCCCGTCACTGATGCTCATCGGTGATGACCGGCACCAGCCGGAACTTGATTGCGGCCGGGAGTGCCCAACATTGGCGGCATACGGGTCGCGCGAGTGGTGAGTCTGACCGGCTGCTGGGCGGCCCGACCAATCCGCAACCCGGGATAGTAGGTGCGAGGTCGCGATGGGGCGCCCGCCTGGGGCCGAGCTGCGGGCCGGAGGGGCTCCTGCTCCCAGCTTGAGGTGCGGGGTGCTTGAGAGACGGAGGCCTGTGCTCTGGTCAACTTCTGGGAACTGAAAGGGCGCGTTGAATCCGCCCGGGCGGCCGCCCTCGGAGCGGCAGAGGTCCCCGCCGCGCCGGTGACGCCGTTCCTATTCGATGACGATCTCGCGTCGCTCTTCGCGGTCGTCGTCACACGATCGAAATGGCTGCCCTGTGCGTACACGGCGGCCCCATCTCCCACCACGGCCAGCAGAACGATCAAGCTGATTCGCCGGTGGTCTCTCATGATTCAACCCAATCCGTTCTTGGCTCGCCAAACCGCGGTTGAGATGGTCGGCCCAGCGTGGATCGACCCCCGTCCGCTCGTTCGATCTGGCGCGGGCGTCTGGACTGGTGAACCTCGCGCCATTGTCAACAATAACCCCAGAGCCAGTCGAATTACAAGAAAGAACCGGTGTGAGTGCACGGTTTTCCGCAAATGACGAAACCAGCAACGCGAGATTGCAAGCATCTCAAGTTTGGAGCGTGGTTTCGGAAACGACTCGCAATTGGCCCGCGGTTCCGCCACAATGAACCGGACTGTCGCTGCTCGCGCGGTCATGCGTAGTGGTCAGTGGTCAGTTCCCAAGGAGCATTGCTCATGAGCATCACGACGAACCGTCGGTCGTTCCTGTTTGGGGCGTCGGTCGCGGGCTTCGGCATTCTGGTCCCGGGCCGGCAGGGGCGGGCCTGGGGTGTCGGACCGAACGAGACCCTGAACATCGCCTGCATCGGAGTCGGCGGCAAAGGCAAGAGCGACACGGAAGACGCCGCGCGACATGGCCGGATTGTCGCGCTCTGCGACATCGACCAGAAGCGCTTGGACACCATGGCCGCGAGACACAAGGAGGCCAAGAAGTACAACGATTTTCGTGAGCTTCTCCACGAGCTCGACTCTCGGATCGACGCCGTGGTCGTCTCGACGCCCGACCACACGCACGCCCCGGCCGCGGTGACCGCCATGCGTCTGGGCAAGCATGTCTATTGCCAGAAGCCGATGGCCCACTCGGTCTGGGAAGCCCGGTTGATGCGTGAGACAGCCCGTCAGAAAGGGGTCTGCACCCAGATGGGCAACCAGGGGACGGCCGACCCGGGCTTCCGCCGGGGTGCGGAGCTCGTGCGCGCGGGGGCAATCGGTGAGGTGCGCGAAGTACATGTCTGGACCAATCGTCCGTTCAATTACTGGAAGCAGGCGCCTGACATCGTGGCCAGGCCCACCGAGGAGCCCGTCCCTGAGTACGTGCACTGGGACCTGTTCTTGGGAGCAGCCCCCGAGCGTCCTTACAACTCGGTCTACCACCCTCACAACTGGCGTGGCTGGTGGGACTTTGGAACCGGCGCGCTGGGCGATATGGCCTGCCATACGGCCAATCTGTCCTTCATGGCGCTCCAGCTCGGGCTCCCCGTGCGGGTCTCGGCCCAGAGTGGCGAGGTGAACTCCGAGACCTATCCGGCCTGGGCGACGATCACCTACGAGTTCCCGGCCCGCGGCAACCTGCCCCCGGTCAAGCTGACCTGGTACGAAGGGGCGAAGAACGGCAAGCGCAACCTGCCGCCCCCCCGGCTCTTTCCTGACAAGGGGTTCCAGCCATCCGACAGCGGCTCGCTCCTGATCGGCTCGAGCTGGCGGATGTATTCGCCCAACGACTACGGGGCGATCCAGATGCTCTGGCCCAGGGGCGAGTTCAAGGATATCAAGGTTCCCGAGCCCTCGCTGCCTCGCATCGCGGGCGCACGCGGCAGCGACGACGCCCAGAAGCTCGAATGGGTCCAGGCCATTCGCGCGGGCAAGCCAGCGATCGCCCTCTCGAATTTTGACTACGCCTCGACGCTCACCGAGTCCATGCTGCTGGGCAACGTCGCCGTCCGGTCAGGCCAAACCGTCGACTACAATCCCACCACCGGCGAGATTTCCGGCAGCGAGGCGGCGTCTCGCTTCCTCAAGCCTTATTTTCGCAAGGGGTGGGAGATCTGAGGTAAGGGATGTCCACGGTCGAGGAAGCCTATTTCAACGCTTGGGGGAAGGTCGGCGGAGCCGGAAGGCTCCGCCGATCCTTTTCGCTCCACACCGAAATCCGACGCATGATCGAGCATCAGATCCGGAGCAAACAGCCCGGGCTGAGCGAACGAGACGTCGCAGTGCAAGTGTCAAGGCGCATGTATATGTCGGACGCCGCGGCACAGCGGCTGCTGGATGGCGCTGGGGGAGAAATCGTGTGGCCTCTACAAGATCTCCAGGACAGCATGGAGCGAATCTCGGCGATCCTCGGCGATCTTGGTCTGAATTATCACTTCACCGGCGGCGTGGCGTCCTCCTATTACGGTGATCCCCGTCTCACCCAAGACCTGGATCTTGTGATCCAACTTGCTGTGGATCAACCCGAAACCAGGGCACTTCTCGACCGTCTCTCCGCGGGATACCTGGTCAATGAGCCGGTTGCGCTCGACGCAATCAAGCGGAACGGGCTGTTTCAGGCAATTGATCAGCAGTCGATGATCAAGATCGATTTCCATGTGGGAGAGAAGATCCCTGGTGAGCTGGAGCGAGGCATGCCTCGCGAGGTATTACCGGGGCTGACGGTCCCCTTGGTGAGCAAGGAAGATGCCATCGTGTCCAAACTCCTCTGGATTCAACAGGGAAGCCACAAGGCCCGGCACGATGTGAAGATGATGCTGAAGCGAGACGAGGACCTGGACAAAGAGTGCCTGCGGGAACGCGCCGCGACGCTGGGTCTTCATGAACTCCTCGCGGAGATCGAACGAGAGACTTGATTGGAGACCTTCCTCATGCGCGCGGTCCAGTCGCGGTTCGCGGTGATCATCGCCGCGTCGGCAATATATTGCTCGCCTTTTCTGCTGGCTCGCGGCGACGAGCCGGTCAAACCGACCGCGTCGGCCTCGGAAGCCAACCCGGCCGGTCCCGCGCCCGGCCATTCGGTGCACGGCGAAGCGTTCAACGACGGACCGCGACACGCCGCCTACCGAATGCCCGGCATGGGCAAGGTCCACTTCCTGGCCAGCACCAAGAAGCCTGAAGCACAGGCCTTCATTGACCAGGGCGTCGGGCAGCTCCATTCCTTCTATTATTTCGAATCCGAGCGATCATTCCGCCAGGCGGCCAAGATCGACCCCGACTGCGCCATGGCCTACTGGGGCATGGCGATGTCCAACGTCATCAATCCGAAGCGGGCCAGGGGGTTTCTCGCGGAGGCGCGCAAACGGGCCGCCGGGATCACACGTCGCGAGTCGCTCTATTTGACCGCGCTCGAGTCGTTCCACCGGGAGGGTGTCGCCGACCGGGCCCGGCGCCAGGGCTGGCTCCAGGGGCTCGAGTCGATCGTCCAGGAGTTCCCCGGCGACATCGACGCCCGTGCCTGGCTGGCGATGGTGACCTGGCAGAACTCGATGGACGGAAGCGGAATCGGCAGCCGCCAGGCGGTTGACACGGTGCTCGACACGGTGCTTCAAGTCGAGCCGATGCATCCGGGCGCGCACCATTACCGCATCCACCTGTGGGACGGTTACAAGCCGATCCGCGCCGAGAAGTCGGCGGCGCTGTTCGCCAAGTCCGCGCCCGGGATCGCTCACGCCTGGCACATGCCAGGGCACACCTACACGGAGCTCAAGCGATATGCCGACGCCGCCTACCAGCAGGAAGGCTCGGCCCGCGTCGACCACGCCTCCATGATCCGCGACCGGGTCATGCCCTTCGAGATCCACAATTACGCGCACAACAACCAATGGCTCTGCACCAGCCTCAGCCACATCGGACGAGTCCGCGATGCCATCGCCGTGGCACGAAACCTGGTCGAAGAGCCCCGCGATCCGGCCAAGAACGGGCCTAACGACGGCGGCTCGGCGCAGCGGAGCGGCCGAGCCCGCTGGGTCGAAATCTTGACCAGGTACGAGCTCTGGGACGAGCTGATCGATGCGACGACCTCGGGCGCGCTCGACTGGTCCAACATTCCCTTCGAGCAGGAGCAGAAGGCGTACGCCCTGGGTCTGGCCTACGCCGCCAAGAACGATTCAGCCAAACTGGCCGCGCAGATCCAGGTCCTGAACAAATTGTCCAGCCCCGGAGCCAAGACCGCACTGGCGGAGCTAGAGGGGCTGCAGCTTCTGGCCCGGGGCGACGTTGGCCCTGCGTTCGAACGATTTGCCAGGGCGACCTCGATGCGGCCCGAGGCACTGGCCCGCGCCCACCTGGCGGCTCGCAATTACGGCTTTGCCGAGAGCACGGCGCGGCAGGCCGTCGCCAGGAACCCCAACCAGGTGGCACCCCTGGCCGCCCAGGTCGAGATCCTCCACGCCGCCGGCAAGGACAAGGAAGCGCGGGACGCTTATCGGTTGCTCGAACCAATCGCCCGCTGGGCCGACCGCGACCTGCCGGTCTTCCGCCGCCTGGAGCCGATCATCGCCCGCTGGAAGGCCGAGGGGACTTGGACGAGCTCAGCCCTCCAGCCGGTCAACACCTCCGGTACCGACGAGACCACGATCGACCGGATCGACCTGAACACACTCGGCCCCTTGGTATGGGCCCCGTTCCCCGCCGAGCTGTTCTCTCGGACCGACATCACCGGCAGCCCCTGGTCCCTCGCCGGCCATAAGGGCAAGAACGTTCTGTTGATTTTCTTCCTGGGCGGTAAGTGCGCGCATTGCATGCAGCAGCTTCAGCTCTTCTCCAAGGAACACGATGCCCTCAAGCGACAGAACGTCGAGACGGTCGCCATCAGCACCGACGACCTCGAGGCCACCAAATCCCTCAAGAACAACAAGGACGGAATCATGTTCCCCATGCCGATGCTGGCCGATCCCAAGCTCGACCTGTTCAAGCTCTACCGCGCTTACGACGATTTCGAGAGCCAGCCGCTCCATGGCACGATCCTGATCGACGCCCAGGGGAACGTCCGGTTTCAGAGGATCTCGGCCGACCCGTTCCTCGAAGTGGAGTTCATCAAAGCCGAATCGGAACGGGTCGATCGGATGATCGGGCGACACTAAGAGATTCAACAGCAGGAAGGGAGGCGTCGCGATGCCCCTGCTTGACCATTTTCATGCACCCCTCGCGCCGCGCCGGCACTGGGAGTCGTTTCACGTCAATGGGCCGGGGCGATTGCCGACGCCTTGAACGAATCCCTGTTGCCGGAAGGCGACTTCGCCGAAGAACATGCGCAGCTCGGCACCCGTGTCGAGATCGATGTTGCGACCTTCGCCGACTTGGGACCGTCCGGTCGCCGAGCCGGCGGGACGGTGACTCTGCCCGGCGTCTGGGCTCCCCCTGCCCCCGCGCTGGTTGTCCCGGCCGCCTTTCCCGAAGGCGTCGAGGTCGTGGTCTTCCAAGACGAGGAAGGGTCTCGACTCGTGGCTGCCATGGAGCTGGTGAGCCCCGCCAACAAGGACCGCGACGGCCACCGCCAGTCATTCGCGGTCAAGTGCGCCAGTTATTTGTGCCAGGGAGTTAGCTTGATCGTGATCGATATCGTCACGAGCCGCCAGGCGAACCTCCACGACGAGATGATGCGGGTACTCGGCCATGGGAAGGCATTCGCGCTGCCAGCCGATACGGTCTTGTATGCGGTGGCGTATCGACCGATCGTCCGCGACCAAGAGGAACAAATCGAGGTGTGGCCGGCGCCGCTGGAAATCGGCCAGCCCTTGCCCGTGCTTCCGCTCGCGCTTGACGCCGAGCAATGTCTCCCGATCGATCTCGAAACAACCTACATGGCCGCATGTCAACGCCGCCGCCTGGCATGACGCGGTGGGTCCCACCCCCAAAAGCGGTGATTCTTGCTGGCCTTTGACATCCGGAAGAAGCGAGATTCTCCGGAGACACGATCGTGTCGCTCTGTCTCTATTGAGCGTCAGGTTAATCGGTTCCGCTTGATTTTCAGGTACGCAAACCGGCGGCTAGCGCCGTACCGCTGACGAGAACGCTCCGCCGCCGTCACCGGCAAGATCGATGTGCGAGGGTTGGCGGAATCGGAGGCCGCATG
>JBIOJM010000108.1:0-27501 GCA_044450785.1 Isosphaerales bacterium | reverse complement strand
CTGGCGGGCTCGGCGCCGACCGACTCGATCACGCGCAAGCTGTTCGCCCAGATCGCACGAGCACACCAGATGCTGGGCGATTCCCAGGCTGCGCTGCGGACCTGCGCGGAGGGGCTTACGCTCGATCCCGAGGACGCCGAGCTGTGGTTCCGCAAGGCGGTGGTCCACCGAAACCGCGGCGAGTCGGCCCAGGCCGAGGGGTGCTGGCGGCGGATCTTGACCCTACACCGGCCCGAGCAGTTTTCGAGTGTCGACCAGGGGATCTACGGGCATCTGACCCGGCGCAACCTGGCGGTGCTGGCCGCCGAGCGCGGCGACCATGCCGAGGCCAAGAAGCTGTGGACCGAAGTGCTGGCCGAATGCCCTGGCGACCGCGAGGCGCTGGAAAGGCTGCAGCGACTGAGACCCGTTGAGCCTGGCTAGGAAGCCGTCGGGCTCGGGCCGAAAGCTTGGCGATCGTCTTCCACCTGCAAAACTCAACGCCCCTGCGCGAGCTTGGCATCCCACACCCAACCTGGTGAACTCCATCCCCGAGCAACCTTTTTGAGGAGAACACCGACTCAGCGCGGCCGATCCCGTGATGTGAGACCACTGTCCGCGCCGTCTTTCCTCCCCCGAGTCCAACATTTTTTCGATATAATCCATTTTCCTCTCGCAACACGACCCCTCGAATGTGGTATGATTAGGCAGCAACATTCCGTTTCGACAAGGAAGACACGCGAGCGATTTTGAGTGTGTGGTTCAGTGCGTTGTCTCGGGTTCTCTTTGTGGGAAACGGTTGCCAGGCCCACCCTGTCTCTTCTCGAAGTTGTCGAAAGACACTAGCGACGAACGGCGGAATCGTACTCGACGTGACGGAATTCACTTCCTCTCACGGATGCGACACGCATGGCGACTGTTTCGAATCCAACCCCATCCGGCACCGGGTGAGAGAAACAACCATGACTCAACGCCATCAGGCATGGACAGGAGCAGCGTTCTTTTCGTGGGGCGCCAGGCGGCCGTCAAGGGGCGCGGGCGCATGGCGCCGCCCACGTCCTTGTCTGGAACACCTCGAGTCGCGCCGCCTGCTTTCCGGAATCTCCGAGTTTTCCGTGCCGAGCGGCTCGCACACATTTCCGGACGGGATCACGGCGGGGGCGAACGGCAAACTCTGGTTTACGGAGTTCAATGCCGACAAGATCGGCACGATCAATTCCGTGACCGACAAGTTCGCCGAATTCCCGCTCCCGACCAACAACGCTCAACCGTTTCGAATCACGCTCGGGCCGGACAAGAACATCTGGTTCACCGAGTACGGCGCCGACCAGATCGGCACGATCAACCTCGCCACCGACAAGATCACGGAATATCCACTGCCAACTCAGAGCGCCTCGCCCTATGCGATCACGGCGGGGCCGAATGGCACGATCTGGTTTACGGAATGGGGTGCGAACCAGATCGGGATGATCAGCCTCGCGACCAAAACGGTCTCTGAGTTCGTGGTTCCGACCGGTGACTCCGTCCCCGAAGGGATCACGCTCGGGCCGGATGGCAACATCTGGTTTACCGAGAGCCTCGGCAACAAGATCGGGATGATCAACCCCACGACCGACAAGATCACGGAATTTGCACTGCCGACTCTCAACGTCGAGCCCGATGGGATCACGGCCGGGCCGGGCGGCAACCTCTGGTTCACCGAGTACGCCGCCAACCAGATCGGGATGCTCAACCCGACAAGCGGCGCTTTCTCACAGGTCACCATACCGGCCGCGAAGACCGAGCCCACCGAGATCGTGACGGGACCGGACGGCAACATCTGGTTTACCCAGAGCGCGACGAGCCAGATCGGGATGCTCAACCCGGCGACGCAGGCGATCAGCGAATCCACGCCGCCGACGGTCGAATCCGGTCCCCGGGGAATCGCCGCGGGGCCGGATGGAAAAGTCTGGTTCGCGGAGCTGGACTCGGGCAAGATCGGCGTTTTCGCGCCGGATACCCACCTCGTGTTGACGATCGCTCCCCCGACCCAGCTCAACGCCGGCAGTGCGTTCGGCCTCACGGTGACCGTCGAGTATGACTCTGGCGCCGTCGACACGGCGTATCACGGCAGCGTGAACGTCGCCCTGGCAACCTCTCCCGGGGGCGGTGCACTGGGCGGAGCCTCGAGCGCGGCGGTCGTTGGTGGCGCCGCCGCTTTCAGTGGATTATGGCTGAGCGAGGGCGGCGCGTACACGCTCCAGATCAATAGCGACGGCGCGGCCGCATCTCTGGTCGGCCCCTTCTCTATCAGGAGCGTCGCAAACTCACCTCCCAACACGACACCTCCACCGACGATCACCGGCGAGACTCTCCTTTTCGCCGGCAAGGGAAAACACAAGCACCTGGTTGGATTCCAACTGGCATTCAGCGCGCCGCTCGACCCCGCGAGCGCCGGTAACTCCAACAACTACACCGTCACTCAAACCATGAGGCACGGCCGCGAAAAGATTGCCCAGGCAATCCGTCTCCGGGTCAACTACAACGCCTCCGCAAAAACCGTGAGCTTGATGATTTCAGGCAAGCCCCGTTTCGCGAGCGGAGGTCAGCTCGTCGTGAACGCATCCGCGCCGAACGGGATCACCGGCACCGCGGGCGTGTACTTGGATGGCAACAATCAAGGCCGACCCGGCGACAACGGTACCTTCTCCATACTTCCTGGTGCGCGAGGAATCGCGCGCTGATCGGGGCGCCGCTCCAGGCCGGTTGATCGGCCTCAACTGCTCGCGCTGCGATAGGATCGCAGCGCGTGCTGAAAAAAGCGGCGGCTGAGCCAGAGCAAGAGCACCGTGACCGCGATGATGAAACCGACCATCACCGGGTCGAGTACGCGAACCATGGCGTTCGCCGGGACGTTGACCACGACGAGGATCGGCACGAAAAAAGTGAAGAAGACACCCAGCGGCTCGGCCAGGGGGCCCGCAAAGATCTCCTTGGGATAGCGCGCCAGGCTCGAGAACAACCACCACATCTCCATCAAGCTCTGATTCCGCACCATCCAGACGGAGAGCGACGTCAGGAGCAGCATGAAGCTGTACGCGATCGCCGTACCGCAGAGAAAGGTGACCAGGAACGTCACGACCCGGACAATCTCGAAGTGCCACCTCATCTGGACCAGGGCGACCGCCATCACAGCGGCGCCCATCAAGATGTTGGGAGCGGTTCCCCAATCGATGCGGCGGCAAGTGATCAAGAACTGCTCATCGATCGGCTTGAGCAAGAGCCCGTCCAGGTCGCCGGTCCGTACCAGCTCCGCGAACTCATTGCAATTGTCCAGGAACAGCATCTCGATCAGGCCGTTCAAGGCGAAGAAACAGCCGACGAAGAAGAAATACTGCGATTCGTTCCAGCCCGCAATCGTGGTGGTCCGGGCGAAGACCGTGCGAAAGAACGCGACCAGGATCGCCAGCCAGAGCACCTCGACCGAGACCTTGACCAGGAAGTTTCCCCGGAAGGCCAGCTCCCGGCTCAGTGTATACCGAGCCAGGCTGCCCAGCAGTCGAAGGTACCTTGCGAACGACCCGAGCACGGTCACGGTTCAGCCTCCGAACGCACTGTACCTGCGCAGGCCCGCCCGGTAGAGGGCCCGAGCCAGCGCCATGAAGAAGACAGCCCAGAACAGCTCAGCCAACAAGCGAAGCAGCAGCGTCGTCCCCTTGACCTTCCCCAGGAAAACGACGGCCGGGAAATAGGCCATGTACTGAAAAGGCAACGCCTTCAAGAAGCCCGCCCACGGCTCGGGAAGCAAGTCGAGCGGCAGCATGTGCCCCGAGATGAAGAAGTTCAAGGTCATGACGATGTACAGCAGCGAAGTGACCTCGAGGAACCAGAAGCCCACCATCCCCACGCTCGCCTCGAAGAAGAAGCCGACCAGGAACGAGAGGACCAGCGAAACGGCGAAGGCGCCCAGCGTCAAGGCATCGGGGAACCCGTCGAAGAACCCGCGGCACAGGAAAAAGAGTAAAGCATATGGAATAAATGACATGATAATGTAAGTTACTTTATGAGCGATTCTGTAGACGAGCAGATAGCCGACCATGTCGACCGGCTGGATCAGGTAGCGTTTCATGGTCCCTTCGCGGATTTCGCGGGCGATTCCGCCGGCCAGGCCGGGCATGCTGGAGAACATCCGGCTGATGTTGGTCAGGAGCAGGTAGGCGATCATCTCGCGAGAGCGGAAGCCCGCCAGCTCTTTTTGCTTGGAGCCGTCGTAGATGGCCTGCCACAGGAGGATGGTGGTGATCATGGGGAGGAACCGGAGGATGGTGCCGAGCAGGAAGTCGCCTCGGTAGGTCATCCGCTCCTTGAGCGAGACGCGGAAGATGGCCAGGTATTTCCCGAGTCTCGCGCGCGGGCCGCCCGGGCCGAGAGCGACCGAGAGGCCGCTCGCATCCGCGACGGCCCCGGCCGGCGGCGACAGGCCCTCCGGGGGCGGGGCCGCGAGTGCGTCAGGCAGCGTCATGGGCGGTCCGGGCCTCCTCGAAGACGCGTGAAATGACCTCTTCCATGGGGGGTTCCGCGACATTCACGTCGGCCACCGAGTGCCGGTCGAGGATCGCGGCCAGGACGCTCGCAACCTCGGCGCGCCCAACCTTGATGTCGGCCCACGGGCCCTCGCGCCGCACCACCTCCCCGAAACGGCCAAGGTCGTCGGGCGCCTCCCCTTCGAACTGGAGCTTGACCAGCTTGGTCTCACTGAACCGTTCCACGATGCCGGCCAGCGGGCCGTCGTAGACCAGGGTGCCGTGCGTGATCACCAGCACCCGGTCGCAAAGGGCCTCGACGTCGCGCATGTAATGGCTGGTCAACATCGTGGTCACCCCGCGCTGGCGGTGATAGTCGCGCAGGCAGCGCTGGATCATCCCCTGAGCGACCACGTCGAGGCCGATCGTGGGCTCGTCCAAGAGGAGCAGCCTGGGGCGGTGCAGGAGGGCGGCGATCAGCTCCATCTTCATGCGCTCGCCCAGCGAGAGCTCACGCACCGCCTGCCGCGTCAACTTCTCCACACCCAACAACTCGGTCAGTTCGCCGAGAGTCTGGCGAAATTCGGCGCGGGGGATCGTGTAGATCTCGCGATGGAGCTCGAAGCTGTCAGCGGCCGGGAGGTCCCACCAGAGCTGGTTCTTCTGACCCATCACCAGGGCGAACTGGCGGCGAAAGGCGTCGGCACGCAGCCAGGGAACGAAGCCGAGTGTCCGCGCCTCGCCGCTGGTCGGATAGATCAAACCCGACAGCATCTTGAGCGTCGTCGTCTTGCCGGCCCCGTTGGGCCCCAGGAAGGCCACCATCTCCCCAGGCTCGATCGAGAAGCTGATCTGATCGACGGCGCGGACCTCGCGGTACTCGCGCCGGTAGAGGCCGCGGATCGCGCCCCACATCCCCTCCTTCTTCTCGACAACCCGATAGGTCTTGGTCAACCCCACCGCCTCGATCATGCTCATCGATTTCCGATCCTCCGGGTGAAACCCCGGGCCTCTGATTCCCCTGCTTCGATCCGGGAAATGGCTCATTGACTTCGAATGCTGGTGCGTTCAGAATCCTAATCAAATCGAGGTCTCATCGACAACGCTTTGATTTTTCGATCAGAGTGATCGTCCTCTCGGCGAGATCGTTGATCGGGGGGCCAAGATGAGGCGACGAACGTTCGTCAAGGGCGTGACTGCCGTGCCGGCGGGCTGGATCGCCTTGGCCGGAAATGCAAGGGCGGCGCACGAGCAACTGGCTCAGCTTCGAGACGAATTGCGTGGGTTGCGGGAGGAGTCAGCCCTCTGGAGCCGGGTGCGCCAGGAGTTTCTCCTCAATCCGGGGCTGGTCCACCTCAACACCGGCACGATTGGCGCCACACCCCGGCCCGTCATCGATGCCGTCGCGGGCTGGATGTACCAGCTCGAGGGCGACCCGGCCTCGAACGTCTTCGGCCCGCTGGGGGCCCGGATGGAGGACGTCCGGGCCAAGGCCGCCGAGTTTCTCGGGTGCCGTCTCGACGAAGTCGTCCTCACCGACAACACGACCACCGGCATGAACGCAGTCGCGCAGGGCATCGGTCGCTTGCTCCGCAAGGGCGATGAGGTCCTGACGACGAATCACGAGCACCCGGGTGGTTCGGTCTGCTGGGAGTACCTGGCCAAGCACCAGGGGGTGAAGATCGTCCGGATCCCGATGCCGGCTCCCATCAAGGACAAGGGGCAGATTCTGCAACTGGTGCAGGACCATCTCACACCCCGCACGCGCGTGTGCAGCTTCAGCCACATCGAGACGATCACCGGCCTGAAGCTGCCGCTGGCTGACATCGCGGCACTGACCCGCCCCCGCGACATCCTGCTGGTCTGTGACGGGGCCCAGGCACCGGGCATGCTCAAGATCGACCTGAAGGCGCTCTGGGTCGATGCTTACGCGTCGAGCAGCCACAAGTGGATGCTCGCCCCCAAAGGGAGCGGGCTGCTTTACATCCGCAAAGAGGTCCAGGACCGAATTCAGCCGTTGCTGCTCTCCACGGGATACAATGCCTACACGGCCGCGTGCGGCACCCGAAACGTGCCCCAGGTCCTTGGCCATGGACTCACGATGGACTTTCACAACGCCATCGGTCGCGATCGTGTCGAAGCCCGTTGCCTGAGCCTGTGCTCCCACCTGCGCAAGCGCCTTTGCGAGATCTCCTCGCTCCGGCTCCTGACGCCCACCCACCAAGAGCTCAGCGGCGGAATCGTCTCGTTCACCCTCACGAAGGGGAGCAATCAGCAAGTGTGCGAGCGCCTCCATAAGGAACACGACATCGTCGTCAAGGTCGTCCCCAAGCCCGAGTACAACGCGCTGAGGTTCTCAACACATATTTATAACCGCGAAGAGGACCTCGACCGCACCGCCGACGTGATCGGAGCGATGTTGCTCAAAAGCTGATCCGACGATCCGTTCACTTGCTCCGCTTGATGACTCGGATGTAATGGTCGGTGAGCGAAGTGTGGAGAGTCGGCACCGGGACCTTGGGCATGTGGCAGTCGAGGCAGTTCTTGGCGGCGTTAACCGGACAGACCTTGCCGCGCACCGCGGGGTTCGCGGTCGAGGCTCGATCTTCGCGAGCGATTGGGGCACGTGAGCCCTCCTGCCGGGAATGGCAGGCGAGGCATTTGGCTTCGTAGAATGCAGCCGGCCCTAGATCGTCACGATGGGGATCGTGGCAGGTCAGGCAGCTCATACCGCCGTCGCTTTCGGAGTAACAGCGGCTGAACGTCAGGGTCATGCCGGGCGAGCGGACGAAGTGCGGATCGTCCGGCGCCCGACTGATTTGGCTCGGCGGACTCACGATGTGACAGTCGGCGCACTGCGCGGTGATCGTCGCCGCGGACTCGGCCCCGACGTTGACGATCGCGGTTTCCGGAAAATCGGCCTTGATCGCCGCGAGGTGATTGGCGCCCGGGCCATGGCATCGCTCGCAGCCGATCCCGGAATCGGCGGCTTCGGGGCCGACGCCCGCCTCGGGGCGGGGGTCGCGAAACTCACGGGACTGGGTGACGTGGCAGTAGAGACAGCGGACGACGCCGTCGCGGACCTGGATGGGTGCACCGCGGATGTTCTCGCCGTGGTTCGGGTCGGAGACGTCGCCGGCCGTGCGGCCCCAGCTCGCGCCCGCCGCCGATTGATAAGACGACAACCGCAATGCGCGGTATTTTCGCTCGTCGTCGCGGCCGACCATGGTGATGTAGCGGCCGCGGATCCCGAATGCGTACTCGACGACCGTGTTATAGACATGGTCGCCGGCTTGCGTCTTGACCTCGATCCGTCCCTGGTCGCGGCTGAAGGCGTGGGTGACCTTGGGGTCGTCCGGGTCGGCCAGGGGATGATCGGGGAACGGCAGCTCGAGGAGCTCAGGACCATGGTGGAAGGTCTGAGAGTGCCGGGAGCGAAGGTGATTCCGGTTGATTTCGGGGTGACACTCCGCGCACCGGGCCGCGCCGACGTACGGGCTGGGCTCGGCAGTCAGAGGATGAAGGGAGCGATACGAGCCGGCCCGCGCCAGGGCGGCCGAGGCATCGGCGAACTTGCCTTCCTGCAGAAGGGCGCGACTCAAAAGCCAGTTCGCCTCCGGATCGACGCGGGACGCACCGGTGCTCGCGAACACGGATTCCAACGGTCCGCGCGCCTCGGCCGGCCGGCCAAGCTGGAGCAGGCTTCGCGCCAGGAGCCTCTGATAATGGGCCGCGGCGAAGGGAGCACCGCGGGCGCCGGGATCGTGCTCGAACGCCTCACGCAGGGCCAGGGCGGCACCCTTCGGGTTCTCGAGTAAGCCCTGGATCTCGCCCAAGAGGAGTGAACCACGCGCCTGCCAGCCGGCCTGGCGCGCGAGCCTTCGGGCCGCCGCGGCCGCCTCATCCAGTCGCTGCATCCGGATCGAGAGTCGCGTGAGATGATCGAGCAGCTCCGGATGATCGGGCCCATCCTCTACCGCCTTTTCCCAGAGTTCCAGGGCCGATTCCGGCTTGAGCGCGCGCACGAGCGCGAGACCCTTCAGGAAGAGATCCTCCGGCTGCATCCGCGCGGAGCCGAGCCGGTTGTTGTAGATCGCGGCGGCCATCCCGTCGCGCTCGAGGCGGGCCGATGCCCGCGCGTAGACCCGCAGGACCTCCGGGTCGGAACCCTTGGTCTTCAGCAGCTCGCGCGACAAAAGGGCGGCCCGTTCCCAGTTTCCCTTCTCATAGGCCTCTTGGGCCTCCGCCACCCGGCTCGACGTCGAGCGCATCCAGTACGCGAGCCGCTGCGTCACCGGGCCTCCCCACGTCGCCGCAGCCACTCCGAGGCCGGCAAGAATCACGAGTGCGGCCAGCGACCACGCGTTGAGACGCACGGATCTGCTCATGTCAGATGTCGATATCCTTGGCAGTATAAGCTTCTTCCATGATGAATTTGAAGCGGGCCTCGGGCTCCTTGCCCATGAGATCGCTGACGGTGCGGTCGGTGTAGGGGCGATCGTCGTCGGGGATGACGACCCGGAGCAGGCGGCGGCGGGCCGGGTCAAGGGTTGTCTCGAAGAGGAGTGCCGCGGGCATCTCGCCCAGCCCCTTGAACCGCGTGATGTTGGGCTTGGCGTTCTTGGGGAGGCGCGCCAGGATCCGGTCGCGGGCGGAGTCGTCGGACGCCCAGTGAGTCTCCTTGCCCCAGGCGATCTTGTAGAGCGGCGGACAGGCCAGGTAGATCCGCCCATCGGCGAAGAGGCCGGAAAGGTGGCGATAGAAGAACGTGAGCAGGAGCGTGGCGATGTGATGGCCATCGCTGTCGGCGTCGGTCAGGAGGATGACCTTGCCGTAGCGGAGCCGGCCGGGGTCGTACTGGTCGTCCATGCCGCAGCCGAGCGCGCTGACGATATCGGTCAGCTCTTTGTTGTCGAGGACCTTGGCCTTGCCCGCCTGCTCGGCGTTCAAGACCTTGCCCTTCAAGGGGAGGATGGCCTGGATGTCACGGTCGCGCCCTTGCTTGGCCGAGCCGCCGGCGCTGTCGCCCTCGACGATGAACAGCTCCGACTCCTCGGGGTTGGTGCTGTCGCAGTCGTGGAGCTTGCCGGGGAGGTTGAGCCGCCCGCTGATCGCCGTCTTGCGCCGGACTTGAGACGCGGCGGCGCGGCTGGCCTCGCGGGCCTTGGCCGCCTGGATAACACGGGCGGCGATCGCGTCGCCCACGCTCTTGGTCTTGAGCAGGAAGTTCTCCAGCACCGGCCGCACCATCGACTCGACCTGCGCCTTGAGCTCGGGATTGTTGAGCCGGCCCTTCGTCTGGCCCTGGAACTGGGGATCGCGGACGCAGACGGCCAGCACGGCGGTCAGCCCTTCACGAATGTCCTCCCGCTTGATCTCCGTCCCCTTCTTCACGAGGTCATGGGTCTCCATGAACCGCTGCACGGCCGTGCCGACCGCGGCCAGCATCCCCAACTCGTGCGTGCCGCCGTCCCGGGTCGGGATCGTGTTGACGAACGAGCGGATGTCCTCGTCGGTCGCCTCGGTCCACGCCAGGGCCAGGTGGCAGCGCAGCCCGTCTGCTTCGTCCTCGCGCTCGAGCACGAAGGGCAGAGCCGCGACCCGCTGGTCGGTGCGCTGGCGATTGATCGCGTCGAGGAAGTCGACCACGCCGCCGTCGTGGCGGAACTCGACGCTCGTCTTGTTCCTCTGATCGACAAACTGAATCACCAGTCCCTTGTTGAGGTAGCTCTTGACCTCGAGCCGCTCGGCGATCAGGGCCGAGTCGTAGCTCAAATCCTGGAAGATCTCGGGGTCGGGCAAGAAGGTGACGGTGGTGCCGGTCCCCCGGGCGGCCTCGCCGCGCTCGACCGGCCCCTGGGGTTTGCCGCGCCGGTAGCGTTGAATGTATGTCTGCCCATCGCGGCGCACTTCGGCGACCAGGCTCTTGCTCAGTGCGTTGACGACGCTGGCGCCGACGCCGTGCAGTCCGCCGGCGACCTTGTAGGCGTCGTTATCGAACTTGCCGCCGGCGTGGAGGGTCGTGAAGATCACCTCGAGTGCGCTCTTGCCCGTCTTGGAATGAACGTCGACGGGGATGCCGCGGCCGTTGTCGGACACCGACATCGTGTGGCCGTCGGAATGGAGCGTCACGATGATCCGCGAGGCGTGGCCGTTCATCACCTCGTCGACCGAGTTGTCGACGATTTCCCAGAGCAAGTGGTGGAAGCCCGTCTTGTCGACGCCGCCGATGTACATCCCCGGCCGGCGCCGGACGGCCTCCAGGCCTTCGAGGACGATGATCGACTTCGCCGTGTAGGTTCCAGTAGACATGGTCGTTTCCGTGACGAGATCAGTCTGTCATCAATCCGTATTCACGATGAAACGGACACTGGACGCGGTTCTGGGTCCACGACCGTCGGGCTCTCGCTTTTCCGGCCCAGGATCCATCCCGGCGCGAGATACTGGAGCCCATCCCCCTCCAGGGTCAGTGATCCGGTCATGCCTTCGCCCAACGTGTTGAGTGACCTCTCGTAAGCATGAATGCAAACAACACGAATGGCCGCTGGCTTCTCCACTTCCCGAACGGGCTCATCTCCCAGTTCATCCGGATACCGTCGACGTTTATTGCGATAGACCGCATCGAAAACGTCACCAACTTGGATTGGCGCGTCACCACAACAGCCGATCACGGTAAAACGCTCGCCCTGGACGAACCCATCGACGATAAACTCCAACCCCACGGCGGTCATGACTTGGCCCCCAACATGCGTGAGTTGAACAGATCGAGTTGATCTCTGTTCAAACGCTGCCCAGCCATATTACAAAGCTACAAGAATCTTAACTGTTACCCTCGCCCGCGGGGGGCGAGTTCGGTTCCCCGTGGTCACCGGCGCCGTTCCGGTTTGCCGGCGCGTCGCCGATTTCCTCGAGCGACGGGACCGGCTCGGCCTCGCCGGGAAGCATGGCTTCCAGCGAGCCGCGCTGGAGGATCGCGTAGCCCTTGCCGCCGCGGGACGTGACGGGATACTTGGTGGCCCGTACGATCTGGACGGCGCCCCGGCTGGTCCGCACGGCCAGGCCCTCTCGCTTCTTGTTGGCCAGCACGAAGCCAATGACTCGGTCCTTGCTGTCGAGCCGGATCGCGATCACGCCCCGGGCGGCGCCCGCGACGATGTTGGCCTCGGTGACGGGGAAGATGAGCACGCGGGCTGTTCGAGTGGCCAGGCAGACGTTTTCAGAGCCGTCGGTGGCCTCGACGCCGACGACCAGGTCACCCTTGAAACCGGGGTCGAGCCGGACCACTAGCCGGCCCTTGCGAGTCGAGACCGCGGCCAGCGGCGCCAGGGCAAATCGCAGCACCTTGCCGCCGGCCGTCAAGGCCAGCGCGTAGGGAGGCGGAGGGACAGTCGGCACCGCGCCGTTGCCATTGCCGTCGGGCGAATCGTGATGATTGTGGGAACGAGCATCGGCAACGTCAGGCAGGTCATCCAGGTCGCCGCCCAGCAGGCGTTGGACGAGGCGGGGAGGCGCCTGCGGATGTTTGCTCGGGTCGGGCAGGCAGCGCGGGTCGTGGCAGACGACGCCGACGATGTGCTCCTGATCCTCGAAGGCGAACTGCTTCTGAATCGGCTCGCCATGCCCGGTCGTCATGGAGAGGTCGTTGACCCTCAGGGTGTAGGCGATTCCCCGGTCAGTGAAGAAGGTCAGGGTCTGCCGCGCCCGGGCGCGATAGATCCAGCCGACGCGGTCGTCGTCCCGCACCCGGATGCTCGCGACGTCGGTGAACGACTTCTGGCGCTTGGTCCAGCCGTCCCGTGTGACGATGACCCACGAATCCTCGTCGACGATGTAATCTTCCTCGCGGAACTCCAACGGGGCTGTGGGAACCTCGATCCGGGTTCGTCGCGGCTCGCCGAAGGATTGGATGATTTGCTTGAGCTCGCTCCGGATGATCTGCCACCGCGCAGGCTCGTCGTCCAGCAACTGCTGAATCTCCTTGGCTCGCTTCCGTTTCTGCGCGAGCTCGTCCAAGATCTCGCGAATCTCCAGTTTCCCCAAGCGGTAGAGCTTGGTCTCGAGAACAGCGTCGGCCTGGACCTCCGTGATCTCGAATCGTGACATCAGCTTGGGGGCGGCGTCGGCCTTGCCGTCGCTGTTGCGGATGATCCTGATGGCCTCGTCCAAGTTTTTGAAGACGATCGCGAAGCCTTCGAGGATGTGAATCCGCTCGAGCAGGTTCTTGAGCTCGAACCGGAGCCGGCGGGTGACGACCTCCAGGCGGAAGTCGAGGAATTGCTGGAGGATCGTCTTCAAGTCAAGGCGGCTGGGTACGGCCACCTCCGTCCCCTCGGCCGGCAGCAGGCAGGTGAGGTTGATGCTGTAGTTGATCTGGAGTGGCGAGTTCTTGAACAGGTATGCCAGGGCCGCTTCGGCATTGGCGCCGGCCCGCAACTCGAGCAGGATCCGGATGTCGTCGGTGCTCAAGTCCTTGACGTTGGTCAGTTGAGGGACCTGCCCCTTGGAGATCAGCTCGCCGATCCGCTCGACCAGGGCGTCTTTCTCGATCCCGTAGGGGATCGAGGTGATCAAGACGGCGCCCGGCCGTTCGGGATGCGGCTCGTACATACCGCGGAGCTTGATCGTGCCCTGACCGCTGGCGTAGATCTGCCGGAGCTCCTCGGCCGAGTTGAGGATCACGCCGCCCGTTGGAAAATCCGGGCCCTGGATGAATTTGAGCAGCTTCTCGAGCGTGAGCTCCCGGTTGTCCAGCAGGGCGATCAAGGCGTTGCACACTTCTTTCAGGTTGTGCGGAGGAATGTTGGTCGCCATGCCGACGGCGATCCCCGTGACCCCGTTGACCAGCAGGTTTGGGAACTGGGCGGGGAGAACGATCGGCTCGTCGGCTGTCGAGGCGTAATTGGGCCGGAAATCGACGGTCTGTTCCCGCAGCTCAGAGAGGAGGGTCTGAGCGATCCGCGTGAGCCGGCACTCCGTGTAGCGCATGGCCGCGGGTGGATCGCCGTCGATCGAGCCGAAGTTGCCGTAGCCGTCGACCAGGGTCTGCCTCAGCCTGAACGGCTGCGCCATCCGGACGAGGGCATCATAGATCGATTGGTCGCCGTGCGGGTGGTAGGTCTTCATCACCTCGCCGACCACGGCCGCGCACTTGATGTAGCGACCATCAGCGGTGACGTGCAAGTCATGCCACATCGCATACAGGATGCGGCGCTGAACCGGCTTGAGCCCATCGCGCAGGTCGGGCAACGCGCGCGAGGTGATGACGGAGAGAGCGTAGTTGAGATAACGCGTCCTGGCCGCCTCGGCGAGGGCGACGTCCTCAATGTGCGCGCTGGGTCGCGCGGCTCCCTTTCCTGATTCCCGACCCGAACGGCGGTTCCGCTTCGACATCGCTCCTGCTCACCCCGCGCAAGACGGCCCTCTGGAGAACACAATCCACACAAAAGACCCGGAAACCTCAGAACCGACAATCCCAGTTTGAAGCATACTATAAGTTCGTATACCATAACATGCTCAGCCGGTCCGTGCAATGGAGATTCGGCGTGCTGGGGCGAAGACGGCGAGCTTGTTTCATTCTAGAATGGATTTTCTCTGCTGCGTGAGAACGGGAACCCGACAGTGGCGTCCCGACCATGATGGACATTTAACGATGTTCTGGCCATTTCGCCGCCGGGAGGTTCCGGTGCGTGCCGCGCCGCTGGATGCAGCCGCCATTGTACGGCGCGCGCGCCGGCTACGGTTTCGGGTGCGGTCGGGAGCGGTCTCGCAGCTTGTGGGTGCGTATCATGGCGCGCGGCCGGGTATCGGTCTGACGTTTGCGGAGCTGCGCGCCTACGAGCCGGGCGATGACGTGCGTCATCTCGACTGGAACGTAACCGCGCGGCAAGGCCGTCCGTTCGTGCGGCGTTTCGTCGAGGAGCGGGCGCTTTCCCTCTGGCTCGTGGTCGACGTCTCGGCGAGCATGCGATTTGGTGCCGAGCGGGCGACGAAGGCCGATCGAGCGGCCCAGGCCGCGGCGCTACTGGCCACGGCCGCCGTTCAAAATGGCGACCGGGCCGGCCTCGTGCTGGTGAGCGATCGGATCGAGCTGGAGCTCGCTCCGGCCGGCGGCGTCCGGCACCTGTCGCAGTTGGTGCGCGCGCTGGTGGCGACTCCGACGACCTCGCCCAAGACGAAATTGAGCGTTGGGCTGGCGCGGATGCGCCGGACCGCCCGGCGCGCCATGTTCGTGGTGATCAGCGACTTCGTGACCGACGAGCCGGTTGGGACCTGGCGGCGGGCGGCACGGCGACATGACATGATCGCGCTGCGGGTGGTCGATCCGCGCGAAAGCCAGCTTCCCCATGCCGGGCTGATCTCCCTGGAGGACGCGGAACGCGGGTCGAGGAGGATGGTCGACACGAGCTCGACCCGGCTGCGAAAGCAGTACGCTCAGGCCGCCGCCGCGCGCACCCAGTCGTTCCAGCGCTGGTGTGCGAACTCCGGCATCCAGGCTTTTACCATGACGACGGACCTCGACCCGATCGTACCGCTGATCGAGCTGTTCACCAGGCGAGCGACGCGGCGAGGTGTCTTGTGAACCAAGCGGTTCCCCGGGTGCTCGTACCACCGCGTCCCAATCTCGGACCGGAACCGTGGCCAGGCGATCAGCCGATCGCGTGGATCTTGGGCGCGACGGGGGCCGTGGCTTCCCTCGTGCTCGCCTGGTTCTTTTGGAGCCTGATCCGTCGCGGTCGCGCCCGGTCGAGACGGACCACCCTCGCGTCTCGGAACGGGCCCGATCCCACGCCTCGAGGCCAGTTTGTCGCGCTCTCCGATTCAATCCGCGAAGTCCTCATCCGCCAGTTCGGAACCGCCTGGCGTGCCAAGACGACCGAGGAATTGTCGGCGGACGCCCAGCTCGAGCACGCACTCGGCCGCGAACCGCTCCAGGAATTGATCCGCTTCCTCGACCAGGTCGATCACCTCAAATTCGCGCCCGAACGGTCGAACCACCACGACGAATCGCTCCAGCAGGAGCTGGCAACCTGGCAACCCCGTGTCGCCGATCTCTTGAAGACGATTCAGGCAAAACCCGACGGCCGATTCAGGCTTCAGGGCGACACGTCGTCCTTGGTGAACCGCACGCCGAGCATGTCGGTTCGATAAGGGCCGGTCCGCAATCGGAGGCGCCAGCTCATTTCGCCGGCCATGCGATCATCGGTGATCGATTCGCTGGCGACCAAGATCTCGGCCGATTCGCCGGGCTTGAGCACTGGGAATTCCTGACCCTGGATCAACCATTCACTGTCGACGGCCAAAGGAAAGAGGCTGATGGGCCGTCCGCCCGACGTCACGATGAGGGAGCGATCCAGCGGCGAGGTTTGATCCCGAATGAGGTCTCGATCGAGTGGAGCGATGACGTGGTCCTTCGAGATGTTGGTCACTTTGAACCGCAAGACCAACGAGTCGCCATCCTCACGACGATAGTCGGGGGGCTCGATCTTGCGAACGAGCTCCACGGGGGCGCTGACGACCGCCCTTGGAGTGACTTCAAGCTCGCCGATTCGAATGGGCTTGCCGAGCGTCGTCTGGTTTTCGGCAGGGATCGGGGGCAGCGGCTGGGACGGTGTCGGCGGGGACGAGCTCGGGTTCGATTCCGCACTCGTTTGACGGCTGTCGTTCGTAGTGGGCTCGGCGGGGCGGAACGTGCGACCGGTCCAGAGCACCCAGAAGAGGGCCAGCGTGACCGCGCTCGAGTAAGAGAGGACCAAGAGAAAGAACCACGTGAGACGTGATTCGGCGAGCTGATCGTCGTCGCGCGCCGCGGAATCCCCACCTTCGGGCTGGCCGGCGAGCACCTTGCCCGAGCGGCCATGCCCCGCCGGATCCGGTCCGCGTGAACCTTTCGGACGAGGCAAGATGGATGTCAGCACGGAAAAGAAGACCGCGCGCGCCCGGGCCGCGCGGGGGGCAACCTCGTCGGCCGGGGGCCCCAACGTCTTGAAGAGCTCGCCGGTGCTGGGTTGCTTTCCCTGGTCTTGAACAACAGGAGGAACCGGAACGTTCGCTTGAGGCGAGTGCGTTTCATCCTCGGTCGAGAATTTCGACTTCAGTACCGGGTCCGGCTCGGAAATCGGCTGCGAGAGGACCAGGTTCAGGTCGTCGAGGCAGGAGTCGTAGGTCGGATCGTCCGGATCGACCGGTTCGATCGGCTGCGGCTCTAATCGAGGCGCCGGGATCTCTGCCCGGATCTTGCCAGGATTGGAAGGCAGGTCCGGGTGAGGCGTCGGCTGGGGCGTGTCCAGGATTTCCGCAGGCATGATGGAGATCACCCTTTGGGGAGACGATCGAGGCTGGGAGTGATGGCGACGGCAGGTCCCCGGGCTTGACACGCATCCCTATCATCTTATTGTCCGAAAATCAATCCCTGCGACACCATGCGCTCGTGGGAAGAGGTGCGATCGGCGACTCCGTTCGTTCAGGACGGCCGGCGAAACCACACCGTCGTTCCCGCACCAGCCGTGAGCTGACGGGCGGCATCGCCGTTGACGACGGCGACCTCGACCCAACCCGAGCTGCCGACCAGCGCGATCAGCGTTCCGCTGGGTCGGTCGCCGTAGGCTCGGACAATCCCTTCGATTCGCTCGCCGGCGATCTCGATCTCCCACGAGCCGGCGGGGGCATCCGCGAGATGATCGGCGCGGATGTTGGTAATCAAGTTTCCGAAGGCATCGCGGAAGATGACTTCGCCGACGAAGCCCTGATCGGCGGCGCTCGGCTCGAAATTCCTCAGAGTGATGAATCGGGGCCGGGGTGGGCCGAGCTCGGCGGGATCACCGCCGCGGAGCAAGTGAGCGGCTGCCGGGGCAAGGATGTCGCGCCCGTGAAAGGTCGCCGACACGACCGAGCGCTGCAAGGCGGGGTTGGAGAGCTCCCAGATTCCCGATACTTCTCGGCCCCGCGCCACGCCGGTCAGCAGACCATTATCGGGGAGCACGAACCACTGATCGGCGACCCTGGCCGCGATCAGCCGGCGCTCCGTACCCACACCCGGGTCGATGACGGCCAGGTGGACCGTGCCCTTGGGAAAGACGTCCACGATTCCCGCCAGCACGAACCCGCCTTCCAGGATGTTCTGCGGGGAAATCGTATGGCACACGTCGACCAGTTGCGTGTTCGGGGCCAGGTCGAGCAAGACCCCCTTGAGCGCGGCCACATAGGGCCCGGCCGCACCGAAGTCGGTCGTGAGAGTCAGGATTCCCGGTTTCATCATGCCTCCGATCTGATCGACGAGTGCCGAGAGCCCGGCTCATGCGCGACAGGACACGCCTCGTGCTCTCTAGGGCGCGGTCCGCGGGCTGCTCACAAGCCACTTACCTCATACATCGCGGTGACCCGAGACGTGATCCCTCCTCGCGGGTTAAAATGACCGATCACCTTCATTCTCCTGGGCTGACAGCTCCTGGTCAGATCGTCGAGGATGGTATTGACCACATGCTCGTAAAAGATACCCCGTTCACGGTAGCCGCACAGGTAGAGCTTGAGGCTCTTGAGCTCGAGACAGGCCGCGGCGGGAACATAATGGATGGTGATCGTTCCGAAATCGGGTTGACCGGTCTTGGGACAGACCGCCGTGAATTCCGGGCAGGTGATCTCGATCTCGTACTCGCGAGCCGGAAACTGGTTCGGGAACGTTTCCACCAAAGAAGGCATGTCGTTTCCTCGGCCTATAGCGCGAGAGGACCCCACGAGCAATCGCGGATCGCCGCCGGACACCGGCTGGTGGATCCAGGCCATCGGCCCTGCACTTCGATCGACGGCCGGTCACCACTCGAGCGCCCGAGTTCACGCTCCATTGTAGTCGAAACCGATCGCGACTCGAAAGTTGGGATGATTGGATTTCGACGGGAGACCAAGGCCCCGCGGCCTGCGTTCAGCAACCGGGGGCCCGATCTCCCGAACTCTCGAGCTCGGCCCGGTCGGCGACCGCGCGTCACGTGACCGGGATCGGATTCGAGGTCAAGACCAGTGTGAAGGTGCCGTGGCCACCTGCGTTGGGATGCGCGGTGGAATGGCGGGGGATTGTAACCAGGGTGGCCGTCCCGGTGTCAGTCGCGTTGCTGTATTTCCCGGTTCCGCCGACGATCGTGAAGGCAAAGTAATCGGGAAGGCCCTTGGGCCCGTCGTGTTGCAAGGGACCGGTAAGGCTCAAGGTAATCGTACCGTGGACGCCTGAGAGGAACAGTGTTCCCTGGGCGTGCCCTTGTGCGATCAAGCCGATGGACCGAATGCGCCCCGTGATGAACGCATGGCCGATCCCTTTGACCGAGCCCGAACCGTTCAGGTCGAAGATCGACCCCTGATCCGCGTCAGGAGCGTGCTGGTGGTAATGTCCTCGAAACGTGCCGTCCAGCGGGACGACCAGCATGATCGGCTGCGTCCCCACCAGGGGAGCAGCCGTGGCGGAGACGAGCCCGCCAGACAGCATCGCCCTCGATTCGCAGCACTCCAGGACCGGACGCAGGACATGACGTCGCTCTCTCATGTTTTTCCTCATTAGAAATGGCGCCGATCTTCCTGGTCTCGAGGTTCCGATCGCATCGTCCGCCGACCCCATGCGACGCGAACGAAGAATAAACCTCGCCCGCCGGCCTCCGGGCCGGCATGGTTCAACGTAAAATCCCCGCCTGCCGGCCTCTGAACCGGCATTCGTTGAAGGATCAACCCGGCGTGCCGGCCTCCAGGCCAGCATTTATCACAAGATGTGCATTCAAGATAATGAGTCTACAAGCGGCGAGGTTCATCGACTTGCGCCGCTCCGGCCCAGTGATCTCCATGAGTATCAAACAGTCTGACACCGCGAAAGTGTCGCGGAATTCGAGAAAAAGAATCCTGGAGCGACCTCGACGGGGACAAATCGACCGCGAGCGATCGGAACCGACCCGGTCGAGCGCGCGCGGAAGGGGCCCTCCATGCCGAGGTCCGAGCTGCGGTATCGCTCACGCCAGCAGTCCCTTGACGATCTGGCCGTGGACGTCGGTCAGGCGAAAGTCGCGGCCCTGGAATCGGTAGGTGAGCTTGGTGTGGTCGAAACCGAGGAGATGCAAGAGCGTGGCGTGCAGGTCGTGGACGTGGACCTTGTCCTTGACCACCTGAAAGCCGAACTCGTCGCTCTCGCCGTGGGTCATGCCGGGCTTGACACCGCCGCCGGCCAGCCACATCGAGAAGGCGTTGGGGTGATGGTCGCGGCCGTCGTTGCCCCCGCCCTGGACCATGGGTGTGCGGCCGAACTCGCCTCCCCAGACGACCAGCGTATCCTCCAGCAGGCCGCGCTGCTTGAGGTCCTTGATCAAGGCGCCGCAGGCCTGGTCGGTCTCCTTGCAGTTCGCCTTGATGTCGTGCGTCAAGTTCCCGTGCTGGTCCCACGACTCGTGGAAGATCTGCACGAACCGCACGCCGCGCTCGAGCAGCCGGCGCGCCAGGAGGCAGGTATTGGCGAACGATGGTTTGCCGGGTTCGGCGCCGTACATGTCGAGGATGTGCCGGGGCTCCTGGGCAATCTGCATGACGTCGGGTGCGCTGAGCTGCATGCGGAACGCCATTTCGAATGAGTTGATCCGAGTGGCGATCTCGGGATCGCCGACTTTCTCGAGCCGAAGGTGGTTCAGCTTCCGGACGGCGTCAAGCGAGTCTCGCTGCAGTTCGGAGTCGATTCCGCGCGGATTGCTGAGGTACAAGACGGGATCGCCGCTGCTCCGGAACTGGACCCCTTGATAGACGGTGGGCAAGAAACCGCTTCCCCAGTTCGAGTTACCGCCGCTGGGCCCCTTCTTGCCGGTGGAAAAGACGATGAAGCCGGGGAGGTCCTGCGACTCGCTGCCCAGGCCGTAGCAGGCCCAGGCGCCCATGCTGGGCCGGCCGAAGATCTGCGAGCCCGTGCTCATCAGGATCTGCCCGGGCGCGTGGTTGAACGCGTCGGTCGTCATCCCCTTGACGACGGCGAGATCGTCGACGACGGTGGCCAGGTGGGGCAGCAGCTCGGAGAGCTCGGTGCCGGACTGTCCGTGCCGGGCGAACTTGAACTTGGGACCGAGCAGCTTGGAGCTGGGCTTGATGAAGGCAGCTCGGTAGTCCTTGATCAGCTCGGGGGGTGGGAGCGTCCCGTTGAACCGGGCCAGTTGCGGCTTGTAATCGAAGAGCTCGAGATGACTGGGCGCGCCAGCCATGAACAGGAACAGCACGCGCTTTGCCTTGGCCGCATGATGCGGCGCCTTTGGTGCCAGCGAATTAGCGAGTGAGGGCTGAGTGGACCCCGCGGCGTACCCCTCTTGTTGCATGAGCTGGCCCAGCGCGATGGCCCCCAGTCCAACGCCGCATTGCTCGAGAAACCAGCGCCGGTTGACCTGGCGAGGGTCGGCATTCGAATAAAAGTGGTCCTGGCAGTTCATGGGCTTGGGCTCCTTCGAAAAGGGGATAAGTCCAATTATTCCCTGCTATTCCTTCGTGATGGTCTCATCCAGGTTCAACAGGACGCGCGCCACCGCCGTCCAGGCCGCGAGCTGGGGGGGCGTCGCGCCGGATGGGAGTTGGGGCGGCTTGCTCGGGTCGCCGGCCGCCAGCAACCAGGGATCGGCACCCGGGCGGTTAAACCGCCTGGTCTCTCGCTGCAGCAAATCGAGGAGTGTGGCCGTCTCCGGCTCGGTGGGGGGACGTGCCAGGCAAAGGCGGAAGGCGTGGACGAGGCGATCGGAATCGGTACTCCCGCCGTCCACGAGCGTTCGCATGGCCAGGGCCCGCGCGCATTCCACGTAGATCGGCTCGTTCAGGGTGGCGAGGGCTTGAAGCGGCGTGTTCGATCGGCTGCGGCGGACGCAGGCAAAGTCGCCGTTGGGTGCATCGAAAACTTCGAGCACCGGATAGGGTACGGAGCGGTAGCGGAACGTATAGAGGGCGCGTCGGAACCGGTCGCGACCGGTTGCTTCGTTCCAGACCTTCGGCCCGTAGCTCGTCGGCGGCTGGAACAGGAACCCGGGCGCCGGCGGGCACACGCTGGGCCCGCCGATCCGGGCGTTGAGCAGGCCGCTGGCGCAGAGCGCGATGTCACGCACGATTTCCGCATCGACACGGAACCGAGGCCCCCGCGCCAGCAGGCGGTTGTAGGGATCGCGGGCCAGTAGCTCGGGCGTCGCCTGCGACGATTGGCGGTAGGTCGCGGAGGTCACGATCAGGCGGTGCAGGTGCTTGAGGCTCCAGCCGTTATCCATGAACTCGACGGCCAGCCAGTCGAGCAGCTCGGGATGCGACGGCGCCTCGCATTGCGAACCGAGGTCCTCGCTGGTGGCCACGATCCCCGTGCCGAAATAGGCCTGCCAGACCCGGTTCACGAGCGATCGAGCGGTCGTGGGTGCGTCGCGGGCGGCCAGCCACCTGGCAAACGTCAGCCGCGTGGGAGGTGCGCCCGCGGGCAGTGGGTTCAAGAACGAGGGCACTCCGGGCTCGACCGGCTTGCCCGGCTTGAGGAAGTCGCCCCGCTGCAGCATGTGGGTGGAGCGCGGCTGTGGGCGCTCGAGCAGCGTCAGTTGCGACGATCCCTCCGGGTGCTGCCGCGCCAGCGTTTCGATCCAGGCGTCGACCCCCTTCCACTCCGGGACCGTCGTCCGCCAGAAGCTGAACACGGCCGCGGCCTGGGCCGGCGTGCGCTTCTGCGGGGGGATTCCCAGGATCGAGCGGACCTCGGCCGGGAGCGGGTCGGCAACCGCGTCGGGCGCGGTCGTGATCGCGAGCCGGAAGCGGCCGAGGTTGTGATTCTGGTTGTCGTCGCTGTTCCAGCCGCCATGCTGCTGGCTCAGGTGGAACGTGAGGATCGCGCCGCCCGGGAACGAGATCGGTTTATCGGCCGTGAACACGGCCTTGCGCGGCTGGTTGCGCCGCCCCGGCCCGGCGTCGATGCCCCAGGCGGTATCGTCCTTACCGTCGATGGCGAAGCCGATCGGGCCCGTCACTCGCTTGCGCTTGCTGTGATCGTCGAAGATGGCCTCCAGAGGCGCCTCGGGCGGGTTGATGTCGGCGGTGGCCCTGGAAAACTTGACGGCGGCGGGCTTCCCCTTGCCATCGGCCGGCGCGGCCTCGACGCGAAACTCGGTCAGTGCCGCCGTTCCCTTGATCGACCGACCGGGACCATCAAGGGGCAGGTTCGGATCGTTCAAGAGTTCCAGGCGAAACGCCGTGATCGGCGCGACCCCGGTCTTCACGGTCATCCGGACCGTATGCTTGGTGGGAGCGTATCCCAGCGCCAGGAACGAACCGTCCACCATCGGCAAGTACCTCTCCCCGCCGGTCGATTCGTCGTCGACCTCGGGCCGCACGACGATCCAGTCGGGCTGACCGGCCGAGACCTGCCGCTCCCAGGCGGCCATGCGGTCGGGCCAGCCGGGGTTCTGGCGCTGAACCAGTTCCTCGACTTCGTGGATCTTGCGGGCCAGCTCCGCTTGCTCTTTCTGCTCCGCGTGCGTGTACACCGCGACGTTGGCCTCGTAAGCGTTGTTGAGGAAGGCAAACATCCGGTAATACTCTTCCTGCGTCAGTGGATCAAACTTGTGGCTGTGGCACTGGCCGCACTGGATCGTCAAGCCGAGGATTCCCTTGCCGATGCAGTCGATGCGGTCGAACATGGCCTCCATGCGGAACTGCTCGGGGTCGACACCGCCTTCCTCGTTGATCATGGAGTTGCGGAGAAGTCCCGTCGCCACGACCTGGTCCTGGTTCGCGCCCGGGAGCTGGTCGCCGGCAATCTGCTCGATGATGAACTGGTCGTAGGGAAGGTCGCGATTCAAGGCGCTCACGACCCAGTCGCGGTAGGAATAGACCTGGCGCGACTTGTCTTTTTCATATCCGTCGGAATCGGCGTAGCGCGCGGCATCGAGCCAGATCCGACCCCACCGCTCCCCGTAATGCGGCGAGTCGAGCAGCTTTTCGACCAGCTTGCCGTAGGCATCCCCGCGGCGATCGGCCAGGAAGGCATCGACTTCCGCGAGGGTGGGGGGCAGTCCGACCAGGTCGAGGCCGAGCCGGCGGATCAGCGCCACGTTGCCGGCCTGGGGGGAAGGTGCGAGACCCTCGGCCTCGAGCCGCGCCAGGACGAAGCGATCGATCGGATTGCGGCACCACCCGAGGTCCTTCACCGCGGGGAGCGGTGGGCGGGCGGGCGGCAGGAAGGCCCAGTGTCCCTGGTACTCGGCGCCTTCCTCGATCCAGCTCTTGAGCAGGCCGACCTCCGCGGCCGAGAGCGACTTGCCACTCTTGGCGGGCGGCATCCGCTCGTCGGCGTCCTCGGCCGTGATCCGGAGGTACAGCTCGCTGTCGTCGAGCTTGCCCGGGACGATCGCCGGACTTCCCGACCCGGCCGGCGCGGTCGCATCCCGGCGATTGTCGAGCCTCAGCTTGCCTTTCCGCTCCTTGGCGTCCGGGCCGTGACACTTGAAGCACTTGTCGGCCAGAATGGGGCGGATGTCGCGATTGAAGGCGACCTTCTTCGGCGTCGCGGACCGCGCACCCTGGGCGCGCACCTCCGGAACGGTCCCGAAGGCAACGAACAGAACCATCAAACCGCAAAAGCAAGTCCGAGACGCGCTTGACTGCACGACAGATCGAGGAGTGCGGCTTTGAAGGCGAATCATGCTTCAATACCCTCAGAGGGTGTGCGAACGACGGCGCTCCGTGAGTTCGTGCCGGCGTGGTCCGAGCGAAAGAGAATGGCGCTTGCTCGTCCGGATGACGGAGTGGCAAATCGCGACGCTCCCTGCTCGAGCCGGGTTGCAACCAGGTGGGTCAACTACCTCTATTCTACTCGGAGAGCTCGACAATCTCCATCAGGAAGAGAGGGCGAAGGCGCTGACGATCGAGTCCTTGTGAACATCCAGACCGACGAACTGCGTCTTGATACAATGAGTCATGGACCATTTCGCCGGTTGTTGGCTCTTTCGCGAAACAGAAAATCGTGGCCAAGCCCGCGGTTCCCGACCTCAAGGCGATGAAGGTCCAGCCCCTGGGTCATCTCCTCGAAGGCAAGGAGAATGCACATCTCGTCTACCGAACGGTCACCCCTTTTGGGGATGCGTCTCTCAAGAAGCTCCACGTGCTGAGCGTCAAGAAGACCGACCCAGAGTGGAAGGTCGTCCGCGACGGCAATTCCGAGGCGATCATCAAGCTGATCAAGGAACAGTTCGGCCTGTAGGCGGCTTATTTGTTCGGGAACTGGACCTTCGAATCGCCGTCGCGCGCGGCCAACTGCGCCATCCAGCGCTTCAAGTCGGCGACGATTCCGCGATGCTTGTCCGTGACGTTGTTCCGCTCGCCGAGGTCCTCTAGAACCCAACGGCTCCGTGCCGCATTTTCACTTCTATGAGTTGGGCATCCTGCTGGTCGTGAAATCGAGGCCGTCCGCTGATAGGATGATCCCAACCTGACGGTCGGATGACCTTGCCGATACCGCCGGCCAGGCATTCGGCCGCGAGCGGTCGGGCTGCCTCTCTGGAGATATCAATGCGCAAGTTTATCATAGCCATCTTCATCCTCAGCGGGCTCGTGCCAGTGCTAAGCCTGCTCAACCGTCAGCCGGACTCGTTGTTGATTTACTCCGTCTTTGTGCTTGCCTGCTTGTTCCGACGCCGGTTGGCCGCGCTCGCCGATCGTCTTCCCGGGCCAGCCGCATTGCACCTGGTTTTCTTCTTCGTGCTGGCCGGCGAGCTCGCCGAGGCCTTCGCCTGGATGGGCAATTACACCAAGGCTGCACCGACACCGGGCCTGTTGCATCCGCAGTTGTGTGCGAATGCCATCCTGGCCATCGGACTCTACGTCGGCTGGGCATTTGCGTGGTTGATCGTTTTGCGGTGGTATCGCTTCTCTCTGACCGAGGCGTTCTTGATTACTGGATTTCAGGCGATCTTCTTCGAGGGGCTCGGCCAGGTCTTCATGCGCATGGTGGCGGTCTTTCCGTCCAACCCCTTGCTGGCGCTGATGATGGGATTGTGGGTGTTCGCTGTCCACGCATCAGTCGTTGGGCTGGCGATGATCCCAGTTATTCACCGACTCGACAATCCAGCGAAATCTCGGCATTGGTCCCGATTCCCGGTGGCGGTCGTGCTCGCGGTTGCGCTCGCGATACTCGGCTGCGAACTCATGGGGCGCCTCACCTTGCTCTTCGGGGGGTTGCCACCCAAAAGATCGATCGTTGAGCATCCTTTCTGGTGAAGGGCTTGGCGACGCCTCAGGATCGTGGAAAGGCCCGTAGAATTCGGAGTGGGATGCCGGCACCGTGGACGCCCCGGGGCCACACAGCCACGTAGCCCTCGCTCCGACCGATCGCCGAGGCAATCCCGATCGGCATCGACTTCTCGAGCGCCTCGAAAATCCGGATCGGTCCCGACCGGCGGCCTCGACGGAGCGGCCCCGAAGCGCTGGGGGACAAGGGACAGAGTAAGGACGGTTTCAAGTGATTTCGCGCGAAATAACTTGAAAACTCGGTCCGAACCCATGGGTGACCCCATGGACACGGCCCGTTCCACCGCGGCCGACGGCGACGTCGTCAGGTCCCGTTGCCGCCGGGTGCCAGGTCCTTCGCCCACTCGGTCAATCGGCATCTCCACTGGACATCATCGGAGCTGTCCTCCTCGACCAGCCGCCGGCGGACGTATTCGGGCCGCACGGGCAGCCACCGGCTCCGCTTGACCGCGGTATACTTGCCATCGCGCCCGAGCTGCTCGAAGACGACCTGGTCCCCGTCGAACCGCCAGACCTCGGACACCTTGAGCGCGGCATAGATGGCCGGCCGGTCGACCAAGGACGGCGAGATGTCGATCTCAACGGCCAGGTCGGGGTCGGGGTAGTCGGCGATCTCGTTGGACAGGTTCGCGCGGGCCTTGTTCGCGGCCGCCAGCTTCTCGGGATCGAAGATACAGCATTGATCGGCTTCAAGACCCCGATCCGCTTTGGGCCGCCTCCACGTCGTCTCGCCGAGCCACCGGCTTCGGATGCCGCAAGCGGTCGTGACAGCCTTCAAGAAATCGCCGATGAGATCACGGTAATCCTCATGGTTCGGCCCCTTGGTCATGATCTCCAGGTCCTTTCCGTCGAACGCCAGAAAGACGCGCTGCTTCTCGCCGATCGCTTCGGAGATCCGGTCGTAGAGGTCCCAGGATACGCCCCGGATCGCGATCCGCTGCTCTGCCGGGACGGTCGTGACGGCCCGCTGGGGTGTGGTCGACGGTGCGACCGGAAACGTGGTCGTGGACATGGTCAGGTCTCCGTGAGTCAGGCCGTCCGATTGAGTTGTCTTACTTCGTAGACGCCGTTCGCTTCGCGGTCCATTCCTCGACCAAGCGCCTGGCCATCTTCGCCATGCCATGACACCAACCTACGCGACAAAGTGTCCATCGTCTACACCATAAGACTGTGCCGACGTCCAATCAACGGGGTCCGACAATCATTGGAGCAGAAAGTCGGACTGAGCTTCTGAACGGCGTGCAACGACCTTTCCGTGCGGGATTCTGGATTCCAGCGAAATCTCGGCATTGGTCCCGATTCCCGGTGGTGGTCGTGCTTGTGGTTGCGCTCGCGATACTCGGCTGCGACCTCAGGGCTCGCCTGACCGCTCTCTTCGGGGGGTTACCACCCAAAAGATCGATGCCAGCGAAGGAGTCGTTTACTCCGCCGCGTCGAGCTCGACGGCGTCGACGCCGATCCACACGTTTGCCGAGGCCGGGTCCTTACCAACCGACGTGAACCGAAGGGCGTGGCGACCGGCGGGCAGGTCGATGGCGCCCAAGTCGATCGAGCCCGACGGGCAGACGCGGCCGCTGTACAGGTTGATGTCGTGGCCCAGGTGCTTGCCGTCGAGCGAGACCCGCACGACGCCGAAGTCCGGGGCCGCGGTCGCAAGGACTCGCAGCCGGTACCGTCCGCCCCGGCGGTTCGTGAACGCCAGCGTCACGAAACCGCCCCGTTGGGCTCGGCAGAAGAGCTGCCGGCCCCCGCCCCACAT
>JBIOJM010000107.1:0-27521 GCA_044450785.1 Isosphaerales bacterium | reverse complement strand
GTTCTGTACTGAGCATTCTTATTCATGAGCATTACTAGTTGTTGTCATTCACTTTCCTATCCACACCAGAGTCGTAGGAACCACAATCAATTCACCAATAGCGTCTCCTCCCGGCAAATCGCCCACACGAATCCCGCCAACTCCCGCGCCACGGCCGTTGCCGCCTCGGCGGGGTTCTTACCCCGTCCGATCAGCCGCTGCAGCCGGTTGTGCAGCCGTGTCTGCGCCTTCCATGCGATCGCACATACCTGTGGCGACACCCCCTTGCTCCGCTCCCGCAGCGCCTTGCTCATCCGAGGCTGCCGACGGTAGTGCCATGCCGATTCCACCAGCACGTGTCGCACGTGTGCGTTGCCCGTCCGCGTGATTGGCCCTGGACGGCGACGAGGGCCGGAGGTCCATTCCGAGGGAATCAGCCCGACGTAGCCCATGAAATCCCCAGCCCTCGCGAACCGCCGGAAGTCCCCCACCTCGGCCGCCAGCGTCACAGCCGTCACGAACTCGACCCCACGCAGCGCCTGCATCGCCTTGATCAAGGGCTCCTGACGCCACCCCTGGGTCAACTGCCGCAGCCGATCGGTCAACTGCTGCACCCGCAGGGTGGCCGCCTCCACGGCCGCCAGCCCGTCGGCCAGGACGTACTGCTGGGCCGGCTCGGTGAAGAGCTGCCCGGCGATCCAGGCCCGATGCGCATCGTTCCAGGTCGTCTTGCCGGCATAACGCAGGCCCTGCCGCAACAGAAACTTGCTCAACTGATGCCGCGCCACCCGCTCGGTCTTCTTGGCGTCCTCCCGCGCCCGCACCAGGTCGCGCATCGCCTCGGTCTCTTCATCGGGAATAAAAATCGGCACGAGCTCGCCGGAGCGATGGTTCTGCGCCAGGTTCGCAGCATCGCGGCGATCGGTTTTGATTCGTTCGCCGCTCTTCTTGGGAACCAACGATGGCGCGATGACGTCGCAAGCCCAGCCCACCGCACGGAGCGACCTGGCCAGGCCGTAACCGGTCGGCCCGGCCTCGTAGCAACAGCGAATCGCGGAGCGAGGGCCAATTCTCTTGAGCACCTTACTCAGGGCCTTAAACTCGTAAGGCACCGTACCCAGTACCCGCGCCGGTTCGCGCCCCTCCTCGGCGACCGCAATCACGATCGAATCCTTGTGCACGTCCAGACCGACAAACTGCATCTTGGTAAAATGACTCATGGACCAGTCCTCCCGTTGTTGGCTCTGTCCAGAAACGCCACGAACGTTCAGGATAACCCACGTCGCACGTGACTGGCTGGTCCAACCATCCTCTCTACGAGTAACTCCGAGGGGGATCGCATGAGCCACGCCCAGATCGGCGAGCGGACCTGGATCGACGAGGCGGCCGATCGCTTCGAGTGCGACTGGAAGCGGGGCGGCGACCGGCCCCGCATCGAGGACTTCCTGGCTGAGGAGGCCGGGCCGCGGCGCACCCTTCTGCTCCAGGAGCTCCTGCGAGTCGAGTGCGAGCTCCGCAAGAGCGCCGGCGAAACGCCTCTTCCGGAGGAGTACCGCCAGCGATTCCCCGACGATCTCGCCGCCGTCGATGCCGCCTTCGGCGCCGTGGCCCATCCCCCCGCGCCCTCGAGCAAATCACCGGTCACCGCGGCCCGGAGCCGGCTCTTCGGCCTGCTGGCACTGCAGAACAATTTCATCGACCGCGATACCCTCCTGGCCGCCTTCAACGCCTGGGTCGCCGACAAGTCCCAGCCCCTGGGCCAGATCCTGCTCAACCGCGGCGCGCTCAGCCCGGCGCGGCATGCCGTCCTGCAGCTCCTGGTCTAGGAGCATCTCCTGCTGCACGGCTTCGACCCCGAGCGCAGCCTGGCCTCGCTCACCGTCGTCCCCTCGGTCCGCGACGACCTCGAGGAAGTGCCTGACTTCGACCTCCAGGCCGGCCTCCTCCATCTCCGCCTCGCCGTCGCCGACGCCGGTGAAGACGCTGACGGCGAGAGCACCGCGGATTGGGGCGAGGAAAGCGCGGCCACCGACGCCGAGGGCCGCTTCCGCATCGTCCGCTTCCACGACCGCGGCGCCCTGGGCGAGGTCTACGTCGCCCGCGACCAGCAACTGCACCGCATGGTGGCGCTGAAGCGGATCAAGCTCGACCACGCTGCCGACAAGGACAAGCGAGCCCGGTTCGTCGTCGAGGCCGAGATCACCGGCCGGCTCGAACACCCCGGCATCGTGCCGGTCTACGGGCTCGGGACGTATGACGACGGCCGCCCGTTCTACGCCATGCGGTTCATCCGCGGCGACAACCTCAAGGCGGCCATCGAGCAGTTTCACCAGGCCGAGGAGAAAGGTCGCGATCCCGGGGAGCGGACGCTGGCGCTGTTGAAGCTGCTGCGCCGGTTCCTCGATGTCTGCAACGCGATCGACTACGCCTACAGCCGCGGAGTGCTGCACCGCGACTTGAAGCCGGGCAACATCATGCTGGGGAAATACGGCGAGACGCTGGTGGTGGACTGGGGCCTGGCCAAGAGCGTGGGCCGGCCCGAAGCCGCACCGGCGTCGGCGACAATGGACGACCGTACCCTCATCCCCCAGTCGGGCAGTGACCTGCGCGGGACCGAACTGGGAGCGCGGCTGGGGACCCCGGCCTACATGAGTCCGGAACAGGCCGCGGGCCGGATCGACGAATTGGGGCCCGCCAGCGACGTCTACAGTCTGGGCGCAACCCTCTATTGCCTGCTCACCGGCCAGGCCCCCTTCACCGACTCCGACCTGCTGGGGTTGCTCCGCAAGGTCGAGCGGGGTGATTTCTCGCCGCCGCGCAAGCTGCAGAGCTGGGTCGATCCGGCCCTGGAGGCCATCTGCCTCAAGGCGATGGCGACCGAGCCGGCCGGGCGGTACCACACCCCGCGTGTCCTGGCCGACGACGTCGAGCACTGGCTGGCCGACGAACCGGTCTCGGCCTGGCGCGAGCCGCTCCGCCGCCGCCTGCGGCGATGGGGCCGCCGCCACCGCCTGCTCGTGACCAGCCTGGGCGCGACCCTGATCGTGGGCGTGGTGGCGCTGGCCGCCGGCAATGTCCTGGTCGCCCGCCAGCGCGACCGCGCCGAGCGCAGCCTTGCCTTCGCACGCACCGTCGTCGACGAGATGTATACCCAGGTGGCCGAGAAGCTCGACGACCAGGTCCAGATGGACGACTACCAGCGGGAGATCCTCGAGAAGGCGCTGGCGTTCTATGAGCGGTTCGCCTTGCCGCAGAGCCGTGACCCGCAGGTGCGGCTGGAGGCGGCCCTCGTCGGCCTCCGCGCGGGAGCGATTCGGTCCCGGCTGGGGAATGTCGCGGCGGCCGAGCAGGCCTATCAGCAGGCGCTCGGAGTCCTCAGCCGACTCGTGGTCGATCACCCGGCCGAGCCGGTCTATCGCGATGCCCTTGCGCGGGCGCATCGAGAGCTGGGCGATGTTTTCGAGCGAGAAGAGCGATGGCGCGAGGCCGACGGGGAGATCCAGGAGTCACTGGCGCTTTGGGATGCTCTTGCGCGGAAGGCACCCGAAATCGCCGAGTATCGGTCGAAACTGGCCGGCTGCCACTTGAGTCTGGGCCGGCTGAATCGGAACCAATCGCGCGACGAGAAAACCGCGGTGGAATACCGCCTGGCCCTGGACGGCGCGGAACGGCTGGCGAGGGAAAAGCCCGGGGCGATCGCCTACCAGGAATTGCTGTCCTCGATCCTCGATGATTACGCGGAGTTTCAATCCGGTCTCAGGGACTTGGCTGGCTCCGAAGCGTTTTCGATACGGGCCGTGGCGATCACGGAATCCCTCGCTCAAGAACATCCCGATGTGTCAAGGTATCAGAGACGTCTTGGCAATTCCCTCGCTGTCCTGGGGCATACCTACGCCCAGGAAAGGAAATTCCCGCAGGCTGAGCTGGCGTCCAAGCGGTCCATCGCCATCCTCGAAAAGCTGGCCGCCCAACATCCCCAGGATATCGAGATTGCCACGGGACTTGGAGAGACGTACTCGACCATGGTGGATACCCTCCTTCTTGAAGGCAATTTCCAATCCGGACTGGAATGGGCGGGTCGTACAATCCCGCTGCTCCGGTCCCTGGCGCGGCGTGATCCTCGCAACGTTCGCGCTAGCAGAACAAAACTCTGGATGTTCCTTGCAGAAAGGGCTGAGACGCTGATGCGTCTCGGCCGCAATGCCGAGGCCATCGCCGACTATGAAGAGATCCTGGAGTTGATGCGGGGCACCAAGGTCAGCGATCTGTTCCGGGCCTTTCACGCGCTCTCCAGGGCCCGCCTGGGAGACCCGTCGGCGCTCGCGCTCCTGGGCGATAGGGTCCGGGAGACCCTGAGGGTAGGAGCACCTCACGTCGGATTTGATTCATATGGCGACATACTCATCGGGTACTATATAACTTGCTACGATTCGGCCTGTATCCACTCCGCCCTGTCGAAGTGCGCGCTCGAAGATCAGGGCCAGCCGCCGGGCGAGCGCCGGCGACTCGCCGATCGGGACCTTGAACGCGCCCTGGAACTCCTCGACAAGGCCCGCGCGACCGGCGAATTCAAGGGGACGATCCGTCTCGATGAAGTGCGGAAGGAAACGCTTCTCGATCCGCTGCGTACGAATCCCCGGTTCCAGCTCCTGATGATGGATCTTGCGTTCCCCAACGATCCGTTCGGGCCCTGAGGGTACGTCGCAGCACGGGGGGGTGGGTTCATGCAGATCGAGCCCATCCGAAATCAGTCGATCGGGTGTCTCCGGTCTTGAATCTCGGTACAGTTCACGGAGTCCAGGAGTGATGAATTCGACGTGCCGTTCGCGGGCGATCTCGGCAGTGTAGCCAAGAGCCGGGACGGCGACGATTGTCCTTCATGCCAGAAGAGAGAACACCGATGCTACGTTTCGATTGGTTGAAGGGAGTGCGGCGGCAATCCGGAACCGGTCCGAGGGCTCGACGCCGGGGGACGGGTGCCCCGCGAACGCGCTTCCTGCTGCATTTCGACCTGATGGAAGAACGCACCTTGCTCAGCACTGTGACGGTCACGAACAACCACGACAATGGCTCGGGCTCGCTCCGCGCCGCCATCGCCGCCGCCACCAGCGGTGACACCATCAACTTTTCTTCCAAGCTCAAGGGTGAGACGATCACGCTGACCAGCGGCGAATTGCTCATCACCGAAAGCGTGACCATCAACGGCCCGGGGGCCAATCAGGTATCCGTCAGTGGCAACAACGCCAGCCGTGTCTTCGAGATCGAGGCCGGCCAGAACGTGACTATCAGCGGCCTGACGATCACCGACGGCTCCGCCTCCGACCAGGGAGGCGGCATCCTGAGCAACGGGAGTAACCTGACCCTGTCCGCGGACAACCTCACCCAGAACGTGACCTTCGAGAGCGCCACCAACGGCGCCCAAGGCGGGGGCCTCCAGAGTCTGGGCGGCGCTCTGATCATCACCCACTGCCAGATCACCGGCAACCAGGCGCTTGGCGCTGCCGGCGCGTCGGCAATCGGCGGCGCGTTCGGCGGCGGCATCTACGTCACCGCGGGCAGTGCCACGATCAGCAACAGCACATGCAGCGGTAACCTGGCTCGGGGCGGTGACAACAGCAGCGGCGGTGGCGCGGACGGAGGGGGTATCTTTACTGAGGTACCTACTCGCATCACCGCCTGCACCATCAGCGACAACCTGGCCCGTGGTGGCGACAACTCGCCCGCAAACGGGGCCTATGGCGGCGCTCTCGATATCTACGCCTCGTCAACCACCATGAAGGAGTGCACCATCAGCGGCAATCAGGTCGTTGGCGGCAATGGCGGGACCGGGGCATACATCGGCGACGCCGAAGGAGGCGCCATCAACAACTATGGCAACCTGACTATCTCCGGAAGCACCTTCGACCACAACCAGGCGATTGGCGGCAGCGGTGGCAACAGCGGTCCAGGCGTCACGGCAGCCTTCCTGGACTATGGCTTCGGCGGCGCCATTGCTAACACTTTGGCCACCAGCAGCATCACCAGCACCGTCTTCAGTTACAATAAGGCCGCCGGCGGCAACAACGCCACTGCGGCCGGGACCGACATTGGCGCGGTCGGGGGTGCCGAGGGGGGTGCGATCTACAATGAGCTTGGAAGCGCGGGCGCCATCGCCGGCTGCACCTTCGACCACAACGATGCCGTCGGCGGCACCGGCAACACCGGCACCGGCTCGGTGGTCCTGGTCGGCGAAGGCCTGGGCGGTGCGATCGTTTCGGGCTACGGCGGCAACTTGTACGGCCCGAACACGCTCACCGTCAGCAACAGCACCCTCATCGAGAACAATGCCCAGGGCGGCGACAACAACAGCGGCACCGCCAGCGTGTCGGGCCTTGTCGGCACCGGGGCCGGCGCCGGCATCGCGAACTACGCGGGAGGCACCGCTTCCGTCAGCGGCAGCGTGCTGTACCACGGCGAAGCCACGGGCGGCAATCACAACACGGCCGGCGGCCCCGGGGCTGTCTTCGCCGGCCTCGGCGCTGGAGGCGGCATCTTCAACTACCTGGGGAACTACAACTCCTCCGCCTATGGCCTCTTAACTACCAGCGTGGTCACCGTCAGCAACAGCACGCTTTACCACAACCAGGCCCAGGGCGGCGACGGCAACGGCGAGGGCGGCGGCATCGCCAACGTGCTCTCGGCCACGACCACGGTGTCCAGCAGCATCCTGATCCTGAACCAGGCGAACGGCGGCGGCGGAGCCGGCCTGGGCGGCGGAGCCTACAACGATGCCACCTCGACCCTGGCGCTAACGATCTCTTTGGTGACTATGAACCAGGCCAACGGCGGACCGGGGATTGGCGGTGGCATCTACACCCTCGGGAAGTTCACCTTCGATGCCGATTCCTTCATCCTCTTCAACCACGCCTCCACGAGCGGCGACAACATCGGCCCGTGACGCCCCTTTTGACCCCCTTCGATCCGTACTGATCCCCTGAACCCCAACGGGGTTCCATAATCCGGCCGCACCGAATCGCGTTGGGGGCAACGACGCGCGGCACCATGTGGAACCCCCGCGGGGTTCTGTTTGCGTGCCGTGTTCGGTCCCCAGGGTGCGCTGGCGGCGACCCTGGGCTTTGTTGTGTGACCCCTTCGGGGTAAAGATTGCGGTCAACCCCCATTCCTTCGGTCCACATAGCCACCGTGCTGGTTGCCGCTCGCGACTTGAGACCGGAAATGGCCGCCTATGGGTTCGGCAAATTGCCGCGAGGGTCGTTCGTCTGGGCAGGATTTGTCGAGCGTTTGGCTTTACGGGCGGCTTTTCTGGGAACACTCGAGCTGGTGGCGGGCTTCGTGGGCACGCCAATCTTCTCTCGCTCCTTCTCGGTCAACAATGAGCGCGGGTCAAGAGACACCGGCTCGCCACGCTCGATCCCCTTCTTGATTTCGACGAGCTTGTCGTTGGCTAGACCCAGGGTCACCTCGCGCCACACGAACCCGCCATCGGTTTTCTTGACGGCGACCTGGTACTTCCCATCGTAATGGAGCAGGGCCTGGACCGGCACCGTGAGCACGTTGTCGAGCTCGGCGATGAGGATCTCGACATGGGCATTCATGCCCGGGCGAAGGTTCGCCGGACCCCTCGCGAGCTTGACTTTGGTTGTGTAGAGCTTCTGATCGCGAGCGAAGAAAATCGATGCGTCAGGGCGCGGGGCCACGGAACTGACCAGGCCGTCCAGCATCTCTCCGGGGAACGCGTCGACCTCGATCCTGGTCCGCATCCCCAGTTTGAGCTGATCGACCATCGACTCGGGCACCATGGCGTGGACCTGCATTTGGGAAAGGTCCGGCAGGCTGAAGATTTTCTGCCGCTCGCGGACCGTCGCACCTTCCTCGATCGAGGGCCTTTGATTCGGAAAGTCGGCATAGACGAGAAGCCCGTCGCCGCGGGCGACCAGCGTGCAGGCGGCGATCTGCCTCTCGAGCTTCACTTTCTTGCTAATTGCCAGCTCGTGGTTCGCTTTCCTGGCCAGCTCGTCCGCCCGCTTCCGGTAAACGTCGACTTCATGCTCCTTTGTGATCTTGCCCAGGGTGTACTTCTCGAGCAGCTCCCGCTTCGCCTTCGCCAGATCGAGTGCCATCTTCTCGCGCTGGAGGGCCAGCTCGGTGGCCTCGATGCGGTCCTCGATGTCGAGCTCGGCCACGATATCGGCGGGCGTGCTGCCGCGTTTGCTCGCGGCCACGGCGTCGTTCAACCGCTTGCGGGCGCGCCGGGTCCGCTCCAGCCGGCCCTCGGCCTTCTGGATGGCAGACTGGGCCACATCGATCGCGCCCTGAAGGCTCTTCTGCTCTTGCTTGGAGCTCTCGACATATTCAGTGACGGCAACCTCGGCGGCCTCGCGGGTGAGCTTGGCGTTCTGGTAGTCAGCCTCGGCCTGCTGCACGGCGATGTTCTGGTTGATGACCTGGTCCTTGAGCCTGGCCGAGTCGAGCGTGCAAACGACCTGGCCCTTCTGGACCCTCGTCCCCTCGGGGAGGATCGACACGATCGTTGTCTGCCCCTCGACCTGGCAGAACGCGTCCAGGTTCCGGGACGACTCCAGGTTACCCGGCGCGATCACGCTGACGGTCAATTTGCCCGGCTCGACCGCGTGGACCGGCCCATCATGGGCGCGGGCAGCCTGGGGCTTTCGCTGCGAACGAGGCGGATCGCCCGCCGTTCCCTGCTGGGTGAGCAAACCGGCACCCGAAACCGTCGCGCCGAGGACAAACAGAACCGATGCGACTTTCAACCACTGGGTCAATAACATGGATTTGAGAACCCCCTGGGCGATGGACGCCGCGGACCCTCGGACGATCATTGGAAGAGGAACAAATTGGAGCACCGCCCTCGTCGTGGAATCCACCAGGGCGGGGGGAAGCAACGCGTTGCGGCCATCCGGCAGGAGCGCGGCGGCGAGCAGCCCGGCGTTCGGGGCAAGGCCCCGCCGACGGAGCCGATCGCGAAGACGTTCCCTCCCGCGCGCTTGCCGGCTCTTGACTGTCCCGATCGGCCATCCCAGATGCCGCGCCGCCTGCTCGTGGGAGCGTCCCTCCAGGTCGCAGAGGACGAGAGGCACCCGATAGCGCTCGGGTAGCCGGTCGATCTCCTGGTGGAGCACCCGCCCCAGCTCGTCGCCGATCTCGTGCCGGCTCTCCTGCCTCGACATGGCCGCACGCCGTTCGTGCCGGCGCCGCCGGGCGGCTGCTGACCGGGCGCACGACGCGGTGCGGTAGGCCACTTGATGGAGCCAGGGGCCGAGCGAATCCCGCACCCAGAGAGAACGGGCCTTCTTGAAGAGGACCAGGAAGGTGGCCTGAAAGGCATCCTCCTGGTCGTCCGGATCGGCCAGCACGCCACGGCAGACGCGTAAAACCATCGGTCCATGCCGCTCGACCAGGACCGCGAAGGCCAGCTCGGCGGCCTCGCCCCGGCTGGTGGCGAAGCGCTCCAGGATCTGTCCGTCCGTCAACTCCGCGATCGTCCCCACGTTGAAGAGGGTGCGAAGCTGCCTGAGGACCGCCCGATCCTTTCCAATTCGCATCGGTGTGATTCTCCGCCCACCTGCCGTTCCCGATCGAGTAGAAGTAATGTAACGGCCGCAGCCCATGGTTCCAACATTTCGTGAAATCCACTCACGATGCGCGTTCCCTTCTGTCGAAAGGCGAAGGGCGGAACTGGATGCCTATGGGTTGGGCGAATTGCTGTGATGGTCGTTCGTCTGGGCGGGACTTGTCAAGCGTTTGGCTTTACCGGCGGCTTTTCTGGGAACGATCGACCTGTTGGCGGGCTTGGCCTCCACGCCAATCTTCTCTCGTTCCTTCTCGGTCAACAACGAGCGCGGGTCAAGAGCGACGTGCTCGCCACTCTGGATCCCCTTCTTGATTTCGATGAGCTTGTCGTTGGATACACCCAGAGTCACCTCGCGCCAGTCGAACCGGCCATCGGGTTTCTTGACCGCAACCTGGTACTTGCCGTCGAAATGGAGCACGGCCTGGATTGGCACGGTGAGCACGTTGTCGAGCTCGGTGACGAGGATCTCGACCTCGGCACTCATGCCTGGCCGGAGGCCCGCCGGGCCCCTCTCGAGCTTGACTTTGGTGGTGTAGACTTTCTCCGAATCGCGTTTGAAGATACTGGTCGGGTCAGGCAGGGGGGCCACATCACTGACCAGGCCGGCCAGCGTCTCCGCCGGGAACGCGTCGACCCCGATCGTGGCCCTCAGCCCTCGTTTGAGCTGATCGACCATCGATTCGGGCACTTTGGTGTTCACCTGCATCGGCCCATTGGGGTCGTAGATCCGGAAGATGAGCTGTCGCTCCCGGACCGTCGCGCCTTCCTCGATCATGGAATGGCCGATGGGCCAGTTCGGGTCGTTCGCGTAAACGAGCCGCCCGTCGATCGCGGCGACGAGAGCGCAGGCGGCGATCCGACTGTTCAGCCTCGCTTCCTTGCCCTCTTCCGTCTTCAAGATCGCTTGCTGGGTGAGCTCGTCAAGACGCTTCCGCGCCACGTCGACGTCGAGCCCCTTGGTCGTCAAGCCCCGGGTGTACGTCTCAAGCACATCCCGCTTGGTTTTGGACAGCTCGAGTGCCATCCTCTCGCGCTTGAGGGCCAGTTCAGTGGCCTCGATTCGGTCTTCGATGTCAAGCTCGGCCACGATGTCGGCGGACGAGCGAGCGGCTTTACTCGCGTTCATAATGTTTTGCAACCCCTGGCGTACGCGCCGCGTGCGCGCCAACCGTCCCTCGGCGTTCTCGATGGCCGACCGGGCCGCGGCGATCTCACCACTCAGCGTATCCTGCTGATGCTTGTAGATCCCCTCGATGTGCTCATTGACCGCTATCTCGGCGGCCTCGCGGGCGAGCTTGGCGGTCTGGTAGTCGGCCGCTGCCCGGTTCTTGGCGATCACCTGGTTGACGAGCTGGTCCTTGAGCTTGGCCGGGTCGAGCTCGCACACGACCTGGCCTTTCTTGACCATCGCACCGTCGGGCTTGATGGCGATGATCGTCGTCTGCCCCTCGACCGGGCAGAACGCGTTCTCTGTCCGGGCCGGCTCCACGGTCCCCCGCCCGATGACGGCGACCTTCAGCTTGTCAGACTTGACCACGTGGACCGCCGTGTCGTCGGCGCGGGCAGCCTGGGGATTTCCCTGCGATTGGGGCGGATCGCCCGCCTTTCCATTCTGGGCGAGCAAGCCGGCACCCGAAACCGTCGCGCCGAGCGCGAGCAGAACCGAAGCGACTTTCAGCCATCGGGTCATTAACATGGATCTGAGAACCTCCTGGACGAGTGACGCCGCGGACCTGCGTACGATCGTTGGAAGAGTAGCAAATTGGACCACCGCCCTGGTCGTCGAATCCACCAGGGCGGGGGGAAGCAACGCGTTGTCGCCATCGGGCAGGAGCGCGGTGGCGAGTAGCCCGGCGTTCGGGGCAAGGCCATGGCGACGGAGCCGATCGCGCAGACGTTCCCGCCCGCGCGCTTGCCGGCTCTTGACCGTCCCGATCGGCCATCCCAGATGCCGCGCCGCCTGCTCGTGGGAGCGTCCCTCCAGGTCGCAGAGGACGAGAGGTGCCCGGTATCGCTCCGGGAGTCGATCAATTTCCTCATGGAGCACCCGCCCCAGCTCGTCGACGACCTCGTGCCGGCTCTCCGGCCTCGACATCGCCGCGAGACGTTCGTGCCGGCGCCGGCGGGTGGCTGCTGACCGGGCGCACGACGCAGTGCGAAAAGCCACTTGATGGAGCCAGGGGCCGAGAGAATCCCGCACCCAGAGCCCCCTGGCCTTCTTGACCAGGACGAGGAAGCTGGCCTGGAAGGCATCTTCCTGGTCGTCCGGATCGACCAGCACACTGCGGCAGACGCGTAAAACCATCGGTCCATGCCGCTCGACCAGGACCGCGAAGGCCAGCTCGGCGGCCTCGCCCCGGCTGGTGGCGAAGCGCTCGAGGAGCTGGCCATCCGTCAACTCCGCGATCGTCCCCACGTTGAAGAGGGTGCGAAGCTGCCTGAAGACCGCCCGATCCTTTCCCATCGCCATCGGTGTGATGCTCCGCCCGCCTGGCTGCCCTCTCCGATCGACTATAAGTAATGTAACGGCGGCAGCCGCTGGTTCCAATATTTCGTGAAATCCGAGACTTCTCGCTCATCACCACCCGGTCGAGGGGAAAGGCCTACACTCCCCATGAACTCCCCCCGTGGGTCGCGGGTATTGGTTGAGTATACTCACGTTGCTGGTGGATTCAGTACGCGAAGACGCGCAAAGATCCCCCAGACCCCGAACATTGCGAACGGATGCCCGAGGACTTGGTTGCTCAGCGTTGTGCGTAGCCACAGGCCTGTCGCGCGATGGCGACGGCCTCGATCGCGTCACCTACCCCGTGGGCAGCGGAGTTAGTTGGAAGCCCATCGCCGCCGCCTTCCGCTTCAGGGTCTTCAGCATATTGGCCTTCACCTTGGCCTCGTACTCTTCCATCGACTGGGTCACGTACTCCTGGCCGTACTTGAGCATCCTGTAGACCAAAGACGCCAACTTGTGCGCGGTCGCCTTGACTGCTCCGAGTCCACCGATCCGACTGCGGATCCGGCGGTAGAACAGGCCCAACGGCGTCATTGTCTTGCCCGCCGACCGCGCGGCCATCCGCAAGGCGATGGTTACTCGGTTCGTTGCCTTGCGATGACCGCGGCGTTTCTTGGTGTTGTTGCTCTCATTCTGCGGGGGACACAGCCGCAGCCAACTCGCGAAGTGCTTCTCGGTCGGAAAGCGACTGACGTCCACGCCGATTTCGGCCAAAATCACCAGGGCCGTTCCCACATCGATCCCGTCGATCAATGTCAGGTCGACGCCCAACGCCTGGAACAACGGGCCCGTCGCCTCGAACCGAACGTCATTGCTTTTGCGCCCACGCCTGCGCGGCTTAGCGGTCCGAGTCTTCTCTCCAGCCCGGTTCGAAAACTTCGCCAGTTCTGCTTGAACCTGCTGGTCGCACTCGGTGATCTGCTGATGATGGAACCGGTACAACTCGTGCGCCTGCCGAAGCTCGAAGAGATGTTCGGGCCGCCACGTTCCTTCCAACGCGAGGGCAATCTGGTCCTCGCTGTGATGACAGCGTTCATCCCGAAGTTTGGCCAGTTTGATGGGGTCGCGTTCGCCGTTCAGGATGGCCTCGATGATCGACATGCCGGTCAGCCCCGTGATGTCGGTGACGACTTCCGTCAGTTTGACATTCATTTGCTCCATGGCCTTCTGCATGTGCTGGACATGATAGGCGGCGTAGCGCACCTGCATCTGCCGCTGCCGCCAGTAGGCACGCAGCGCCAGCACGGAATCCGGCGGCCGAAACGACCCACGCAAGAGACCGTAGGAGTGCAGCCGTTGGATCCACTGCGCGTCGAGCACGTCCGTCTTCGGGCGCGCGCCGCAACGGGAAAGTTGCCCCGGTTCCACCAGGTAGACCTCGAAGCCCTCCGATTCCAGGAGCTCGAGCAGAGGAATCCAGTAGACGCCGGTGGATTCCAAAGCGATCGTTTTCACGCGGCACTTCTTCAACCACGCGACGATCTCCTGAAGATCGGTGGTGTTGGCGCCGAACTGCCGGACTGGGTTGGCGTCGCGGTCGGCGGGGACGCAGACCATGTGCATGTCGGAATGAACATCGATTCCGGCCGCGTCTGGGTTGATGACATTGAGCGCCGCCGACGAGGCGGGGACAGGGACGGGAAGCGACCTCGCACGCAACTTGTTGGGCTTGGCCGGCTTCTTGGGCTTACTTGGCTTCTTCGGTTCTTCGTTTGGGACGACCATGAATGTCTCCGGTTGGCGGATGCGGGTGGTGAAACAACACGGCACCGCGCGCCAAGAGGGGTATCGGGGACGTTTGAAGTCTCCCCAACGGGATCAATACCACGGCGGGAAAACCCGGCATGGCAAGTCACCAATGACAAGGTCGAAGCCTCTCGGGCCAAGCTAACCCTCGGGCGAGAAGCACCAGAGTGTATACGGCCACAGACGCGCGTCGCCGTAGAGCAAAGTAAAGACAAACAGCGGAAGGAACCAGATCCCTCCAAACCAGAGTTCACGGGCCGTGAGGGCGCCGCCGAAGGCGGCTCGACGGGTTAACCCGAAGCGTCAGCGAGGAACGCCGCAAGTCTCTTACGGCGCGATGCCAGCGCCCTCGCTCACGCTTCGGGTTGGTATGTGGGACGACTCTCGTAGCCGACTTGGACCCGCGAGCGCCGGGTTTGCTGGTGGTCTTCAGCGAGAAGTCTCTGAAATCCATTCACGATTCGCGTTCCCCCCTGTCGGAAGGCGGAGTGAAGTAAGCCCGGTCGCGCGCTTCCCAGTCGTTGTATCCCAGCATTTCATAGAGCTCGGCGCGGCTCTGCATCTGCTCGAGCAAGCCTTGCTGTGTTCCGCGGTCGCGCAGCGTCTTCAAGACCTGCTCGGCGGCGCGCATGGCCGCTCGAAAGGCGCTCATGGGATAAATGACGGCCTTGTATCCCAGCCCGGCCAGGTCGTCGAAGGGGATGAGCGGGCTACGGCCGAACTCGGTCATGTTGGCCAGGAGCGGGGCCTGGACGGCTCGAGCGAACCGGGCAAACTCGTCGACCGACTCCAGGGCTTCGGGAAAGATCATGTCCGCCCCGGCGGCCAAATAGTCGCGCGCCCGCCGGACGGTTGCGTCGAAGCCTTCGACACTGCGCGCGTCGGTCCGCGCAACGATCACGAAATCCGGATCGCGCCGGCCCGAGGAGGCCGCCCGGATCTTGGCCGACATCGTCGGGGAATCGACCAGTGCCTTCCCCGAGAGATGCCCGCATCGCTTGGGCGATAGCTGGTCCTCCAGGTGCAGGCCCGCGACCCCGGCTTCTTCATAGAGCCGGACAGTCCGTTCGACGTTGAGTGCCTCGCCAAATCCGGTGTCGGCGTCACACAGCACCGGCAAAGACGTCGCTCGGGCCAGGATCGCCGCCTGGGCGGCGAACTCCGTCTGCGTCAGGAGCCCGACATCCGGCAGGCCCGCCCAGCCAGCCGAAAGCGCCCCGCCCGAGAGATAAACCGCCGGGAAACCGTGCCGCTCGGCAAGCTTGGCCACCATGGCGTTGAACGCGCCCGGAATCATGATCGATCCAGCCGACCAGGCCGCGCGCAACCGGGCTCCGGGTGTCGTCATATCAAGCTCCTCGAATCGCTGATGAACTGCGCGAGAATAACTTGCCGGAAAAGTCGTCTTTCGCTCTGCGAAAGGCGACAGTTATTTCCGCGCAGCGCCTAAGACAGTTTTGTGATCATTGTGTTCTTTGTGGTTGAGTGCCGTCTGAACGATCCGAGCTTCGCCAGCCGGATTCATCGCCGCGCGCACACCAGATCCCGAGCGGATGGAGGTGGACCAAGATCTCGTCGAGCGTGAGCAGCCCGACACAGGGGAACGCACCGGTGCGCGGCGGGCCGGAGTCGAGGACCTTCCTGGCGAGGACGATCGCCGCCGAGCTGGGCGTGGCCGGACCGTCGTAGTCGGTCACCAGCGCAATTCGACGCTCGATCTGCCGGCCCGCGTGGTCTTTGCCCCTCAACCAGATCGCCAGCGCGCCGTTGGTGGTTCCGAAGGGGAACAGCATCATCGAGACGTTGAGGAAGAGGCTTGCGTGGCGCGTGAAGTCAAACCCGAACCAGCGGCACGGCAGCGCGCACAGTGAGAGCAAGTAATTCAGCAGGTTCAGCTCCAAACCTGCGGAGAAGCGCACCGTTAGTGCGCCGAAGACCGTGGGAAACAGCTCCAGGTCCGGGACCTCGCAGTTATGGACGCGACGGCGGCCGACCGGATCGGGGAACTGCAAACGCTCGGCGTCGCCCCAGCCCGGCCGCTCGACCCAGCGGCCGTCCCGCCAGACGCGGATCGTCCGCCCCAGATAGGAGAGGACAGCGGCGATGGTCGCGGCGCCGCGCGGGTTCTGGTTCCCCGGGCTCAGTGCGGTGTGGATTTCCTCGATCTGGGCGAACTCGGGCGCGACGCTGGCGATCAAGGCGGACGTGATCGCCGGCGTCGAGCTGACGCCGGAGGCGACAAGGAGCCCGCGCCTGCGGGCCTCTTCGTCGAGTCGTCCGATGCCGGCGACGAACTCGCGCGCATCCGCCAGGTCCAGATAGTGGGCCCCTGCCTCCAGGCAGAGCTCGGCCACATGGTAATCGGCGCCCTGAAACGGGCCGGCGGTGTGGATGACCAGGAACGATCCGGCGATCGCGCGCTCGAGCGCATCGCGATCGCCCAGGTCGCACCGGTGGAATTCGGCCCCGATTCGGTGCGCGAAATTGGCCCCGATTCTCGTGCTACGTCCCGTTACCCGGACCCGGCAGCGCGGGTCGCGCGAGAGCGCCTCGGCGATCCGGCCGCCGAAGATCCCGTAGCCACCCAGGACGCTCACGACGCGCGACGAGTCGGTCATTCGGGCTCGACCCACCCTTCGTAGTGGACAATTTCGCCGAGAAAAGGGGCGAATACGTGGACCACCACGCGCCAGCCGGCCTCACCGGCTTTGGCGCAGCCGTCCACATAGAAAGACAGCCAGGAGGGAAGCGGGACGCCGGCGAACCAGGCACGGCGAAACTCATAGCGCACCGTCGACCCATCGACCACAACCGCGCTCGAGAACTTGGTCCGCCCGAACGCCTCCATCAAGAGTCCTCCCTCGGCCCACTGGGTCGAGACCAAGGTCCGGCCCGGGAAGTGGCGGAGCCACCGTTCCCGGTTTCCCACGACCACGATCTGAAGGCTGACCGGCACGTCGAGCCCCGCCTTGGGCAGCCCCGACAGCGATGCCACGGCGTTGCGGAGCAGGCCCGCCCCACGTTCGACTCGGAACGTCCCCCGCGCCCGGCCGCCTTCCTCCGCGCCATGAAATCGCTGAAGCACCGCCGGCAGCTCGTCGAACTGTGAGCCGAGGACGCGACGGTAAAGACACTCGGACGTCATGTGTCGGGTTCCTTCTTCTTGTCAATTGAGCAGGAACGAGGGTGAGTTTCAATCGAGTCGAGGGGCGGATCGAGCGGGTCGTGTCCGCGCGATCGCTGGCAAGAGGGTTATTGATCCGATATGCTAAGGCAGTTCCCCTTCCCTGGACCGGCAGCGGAGAACATCAACAATGGCCGAGCATCCCATCGATCCTTCGAGCGGCATGCAATCATCGAGCTCCAGCCGGCGCGGCTTCCTGCAGCAGGCGGCTGTCGTCACCACCGGGATTGCCGTCCTCCCTGCCGCCGCGGCGGCTGCGGAGAGGCCGTTCAAAGGAGACGCACTCCCGAGCGTCGCGCTCGGCGCTCATCGCGTGAGCCGGTTGATCATCGGCGGCAATCCCATTTATGGCTATTCTCATTTCAACCGGCTATTCAGCCAGCACCAGACCGACTGGCACACCCCGGAGCACGTCGTCGAGCTGCTCTTGCGCTGCGAGGAGTGCGGCCTCAATACCTGGCAGAACAGCTACGCCGAGCGGACTCTCTCCGACCTCGACCGCTACCGCAAGCAGGGGGGCTCGATGAACTGGCTTTGCCTGGGCAAGCCCGACTGGGACGAGCATCCCGATCACATCGACCACGCGGCCAGGTCGAAGCCGATCGGCATCGCGCCTCACGGCGCGCTCGGCGAGAAGCTCCACCGTCAGAAGAAACATGACGTGCTCACCGGATTATTGAAACGAATCCGCGACCAGGGCGTTCTGGTCGGCCTGTCCGCCCACGACCCCCGGTTGATCGAGACGGCCGAGGAGAAAGGGTGGGACGTCGATTATTACATGTGCTGCCTCTACTACCTCACTCGTCCCAAGGACGAGCTTCGCCGGATCCTGGGACCGGACTTGCCGCTGGGCGAGATCTACCTGCCGTCCGATCCCCCGCGAATGTTCAAGACGATCCAGGCGACGCGCAAGCCTTGCCTGGTTTACAAGGTGCTGGCCGCCGGCCGGCGAGTCGGCAATCCGGTCGAGGTGAGGCGATGCTTTGCGGAGGCATTCGCCAACATCAAGCCGGTCGATGCCGTCATCGTGGGGATGTATCAGCAGCTCGGCGATCAGGTCGGTGAGAACGCCGCGATCGTGCGCTCGCTCTGCTCGAAGGCCTGAGTGCTGCCTTCGACTGGCGGGTGGGTGTGCATCGGCTCGGTGGTGGCGAACCGGCAAGACATGACTGGGTCAGAGATCGCTCTGGAACCGGCGGAAGGACGGCCAGTGGGAGGTTCACGGTGGCGAAGAGAACGGAAGGCGAGAGTCGGATCAGGGTGTCGTCCAAAGCGATCGACACGATGGTCTCCAAGCTCGATCCATTTCTGATCTTGGGGGCGCTGGCCACCGGTCGGGAGAGAACGGGCAAGACTCGGGGCGCCAAGGGACAGGCGACGGAAGCCACCGGGCCGGTTTCCGCACACCCGGGCCCCCTCGAGCACATGGAGCTCGGAATACGCTCGTTGACGGCGCAGATGGGTCCGACGGCTCTCGAAAGTTTTCAGAAAGAGGACTTGGTCCCCGTCTTGGTCGACTCCCATGACCCGGGCCAAGTCGAGAAGAAAGTCGAGCAATGGAACGGGAGAAGCAAGCCGATCTCGGCCACGACGTTGACGGTCCATGTTCCCCGCACGAAGTTGGGTGACCTGGCCCGGCTGGCGGCGGTGAAGTACGTGGAGGCAAGCCATCGGCTCAAGCCGCACTGCGACCTGGCCCATGTTTCGACCGGTCTCATTCTGGCGGGCCAACGCACCGTCTCCCAGACCGGCGCCGGGGTGCTTCTGGGAGTCGTCGACACGGGCATCGACGCTGCACATCGGGCTTTCTGGACAGGGAGCCAATCACGGATCATCGACTATCTGGACCAGGTGTCCGGCAAGCATCACTCCCAGGCGGAGATCACCGCCGGCGCGGCATCGACCTCAGCCGACGAAGTCGGCCACGGCACCACCCGGGAATTGCGGCCGGAAACGGCGGCGGTTCGGCAGGTCTGAAGTTTGCCGGCGTCGCTCCCAAAGCCGACCTGGCCGTGGTCAAGACGACGTTTCAGACCGACCAGATCGTCGACGGGATCCGGCACATCTTCGAGCTGGCGGCCCGGCGCAGCCAGCCATGTGTGGTGAACCTGAGCCTCGGGGGCCATTTCGGGGGTCACGACGGCAGCACCGTCGCCGAGCGATGGAGAGCGGGTCGGCATGCTCTTCCTCCAGGTCTGGCACCGCCGCGAGGACGCGATCGTGGTCCGGCTCCGCGGCCCGAACGGCGAGAGCTTCCAGCCCCCCCAGAACGGCCAGCAGGAGTTTGACCGCTCGGTGTTCGTCGTCCAGGCCAGCCATCAGCGGGCTCCTTACAGCAGCGATCACACCACCTCCTTCGTCGTCATCGCCCAACCGCTGGACCAGTGGCTCAACGGCTGGAGCATCATCGCGGAGAAGGATCGCGGCAAGGGCCAGCGGGGAGTCGCCGTGGGCACAATCCACGCCTGGATCGTCGACAGCGAGACGGGGGGATTTACGAGTGGTGCCACAGCTTCTCACCTGGTGGGCATGCCCGGCACGGCCTTCTCGGCGATCACCGTCGCGGCTCATGCCACCCGCAAGGAATGGACCTCGCAAGACCCGAGCTTGTCCGGCGTCGCGCTCGACGAGATCCATCTCGAGGACATTTCCTATTTCTCCAGCCCGGGCCCGACCCGCGACGGCGTCAACAAACCGGAGATCGCCGCCCCGGGCCAGTGGTTGATCTCAACCCTCTCGAGCAAGGCATCTCCTCGATGGGTGCCGGCATGGACGCGGATCGCCGATATCGATTATGCTGCCATGCAGGGCACCAGCATGGCCGCACCCTATGTCACCGGTGCACTGGCTCTGCTCCTGGAGAAAGAACCGACGGTCGACTGGTCGGAAGCCAAGCGGCGGCTGATCGTCTCGACCCATCAGGATGGTTTCACCAGGCAATGCTGGAACCCGCGCTGGGGCTACGGCAAAATCGACATCAAACGGCTGCTGGAGCTGACCTCATGACGCCGCGCGACCTCAAGAGCATCCTCCGCGGCTCGGGTCTGGACACCGTGGCCTCTTGCGACTCCGTAAGGGTCCTGGTCGAGTTGAAAAGCGATCAACCGGGCGGAGACTGCCTCGAGCGGCTGGCCAAACTGGGGCTCGACGTGCACCAGGTGGTCGGCAAGACGATCCTGGGCTCGATCGAGCGCGGCCGGATTCCCACGCTGAAGGACGACCCTGCGGTCGGCGCCGTCGAGCTATCAGTTCCATTGAAACCCAAACATCCATGATCGGGTTGTCCGATCCGACCGTTTGAGCGAATCGGCCGCTCACGGCCACCAGCGTCCGACATCCGCGATGGCCCGGCAGGCCTCGATGATGGCCTCGGGCCCCCCCAGGGCGGAGACGATCGGCGCGAGGGCACGCAGGTCCGCCAGGAGACCGCTGCGCGGTCGCGTCGCGGCAAGTCGGAGCGTTTCAGTCCAGAGCGCGAGAACCTGCGTTTGGGGCAATTCCGCCAGCCGCCGCGCCAGCGCGGCCAGTGCCACGGCCCGGAGCCGCTCGTCTCTGATTCCCCACATCGCCTCCAGCGCGCTGCCAAGCAGGGGCTCATTCAGGTGGGGCACCAGCGCCTCCAGCGCCGTGGCACGCCACTCTTGCGGGATCCCCCGCGCCAGCTCGAGCGCCTCCTCGGCGCGGCCCAGAGCGGCAAGGTGCTTGACCTGGCTCGAGTTGTCCTCGACCTCCGGCATCGGATCGAGCTCGTCCATCGGGTCGGCCTCGCGCGACTCGAGCCCGATCTCCAGCTCAAGCGCCTCCTCGGCGCGGCCCAGCGCCGCCAGCGTACGGGCCCGATGCCGCTCGTTCCCGATCTCCCGCGCCGCCTCAAGGGCGGCGGGGAGGAGGGAGTCGCCCAGGTGGGGCGCCAGCGCCGCTAGGACCCAGGCCCGGAGCGGCTCGACCCCGATCCCGCGCGCCAGCTCAATCGCCTCCTGGGCGCGCCCCATTGCCGCCAGCCGCTCGGCCAGAGCCGCCAGCGCTTCCGCTCGGCCCCAGTTGTCCCGGATCCCCCGCGCCGCCTCCAGCGCGCTGCTAACCACGGACTCACTCAGGTGGGGCGCCAGCGCGGCCAGCACCTTGGCCCGGCGCGCCTCGTCCCCGATCCCCAGCGCCAGCTCAAGCGCCTCCTGGGCCCGGCCCAGCCTCGCCAGCCGCGGCGCCAGCGCCGCCAGCGCGGTGTCCCGACACCGCTCGTCCCCGATCCGCCGCGCCGCCTCCAGCGCGCTGCGAAGCAGGGACTGGTTCAGGTGTGGCGGCAGCGCCGCCAGCGCCGCTGCCTGAAGCCACTCGTCCCCGATCCACCGCACCAGCTCGAGCGCCTCCTCGGCGCGGCCCAGTGCGGCCAGCCACGGGGCCAGAGCCGCCAGCGTCTGGAGGCGGTCCGACTCGTCCCCGACCCCCCGCGCCAGCTCAAGTGCCTCCTCGGCGCGGCCCAGGGCGGCTAGCCGCGGGGTCAGCGCCGCCAGCACCGCCGCCAGCGCCTGGGCGCGGTCCGACTCGTCCCCGATCGCCCGCGCCAGCTCGAGCGCCTCCTCGGCGCGGCCCAGCGCGGCTAGCCGCGGGGTCAGCGCCGCCAGAACCTCGCGCAGGGGCAACCCCCAGAGCTCCCGCGCCGCCCCCAGCGCGCCACGAAGCAGGGACCCACTCAGGTGAGGCGCCAGCGCGGCCAGCACCTTGGCCCGAAACTCCAAGTCATTGATCCCCAGCGCCATCCCGAGCACCTCCTCGGCGCGGCCCAGCGCCGCCAGCCGCGGCGCCAGCGCCGCCAGCACCCCGGCTAGTGTCCGCTCGTGCTTGATCTCCCGCGCCAGCCCGAGTGCCTCCTCGGCGCGGCCCAGCGCCGCCAGTCGCGGCGCCACGCCGCCAGCACCTGAGTTCGCGACACCTCGAGCCCGATCCCGCGCGTGGCCTCCAGCGCCCCACGAAGCAGGGACTCACTCAGGTGGGGCGCCAGCGCGGCCAGCACCTCGGCCCGGCACGCCTCGTGCCCGATCCCCAGCGCCATCCCGAGCACCTCCTCGGCGCGGCCCAGTGCCGCCAGCCGCGGCGCCAACGCCGCCAGCACCTTGGCCCGGTCCCACTCGTCTCCGATCCCCCGCGCCAGCCCGAGTGCCTCCTCGGCGCGGCCCAGCTCCGCCAGTGTCTCGGCACGGAGCCGCTCGTCCCCGATCCCGTACGCCGCCTCCACGACCCTGCAACGTAGGGACTCACTCAGGAGGGGCGCCAGCGCCACCAGCGCCTTGGCCCGTCGCCACCCGCTCTCGATCTCCATCGCCAGCACGAGCGCCTCCTCGGCGCGGTCCAGCACCGCCAGCCGCGGCGCCAACGCCGCCAGCACCCTGGCCCGGTACACCTCGTCCCCGATCCTCCGCGCCACCTCCAGCGCGCTGTCAAGCAGGGGCTCAGTCACGTGAGGCACGAGCGCCGCCAGGGCCTCGGCCCGGGGATCCTCGCACTCGATCTCCCGCGCCGCCTCCAGCGCCTTGCGCAGTGCGCTTTCTTTCTCGCGATCTTCGAGGTGCAGACTGATTTCGATGAATAAGAGAACCCGCTCCCCCGGGTCGGGGACTCGTTGGGCGTACGCCAGCCCCTGCGAGGGCAGCCAGTAGCCCTTCTCGACCAGCGTCGCGATCAGCGTTCCTGGGATGGTCGCTGCGAGGCTGTTGAGGGAGGACGACATCAGTGCATAGCGGATGCCCAGGCCGACGTGCGCGGCGAGATGGCTCGTGTCGAGGTCCGGTCGGCCGGCGACGTCGACCAGCCGCGCGGCCCGGGCGAGATCGTTGACGTAGCCCTCGGTGTCGCCGACGCGCTCCCTGGCCGTGAACCAGACGTTCTCCGCGCGAGCTGGCCCAGTCCCCTTCTCACCGACGCGACGCTCCAGACGCATCAGGCGATGGAGGTCAGCCATGCGGCCAGCGCCTTCGAGGTGTTCCGCCAGATGCCGCAGGCCGTAATCGTCGATCTGCTCTCTCCCCACGCGGTGGGACAAGGCGGGAAGCCCCGCGTCCAGGCCGCCCCAGCGGCGAATGAAGATGTCACTCATCCGGGATTGAGCTTGCCGGGTGGCCTCGGCCAGCTCCTCGGCGAAGGACTGCTCGGAGTGGGTCAACTGCGCGCGTTCCAGCATGCCGTGGAAGAAGTCGCGCAGGCTGGCATGATAGAAGCGATAGGTTTTCGGTGATCCCGGACCCCCCGAAGACGACGCCAGGTAAGGGCTCCAGGTGTCGAGCGCGTCACGGAAATGACGAGCGACCTTGGGCCGGTCTCCCAGGCCGGTCAGAGTCAAGAGATTCTCAAGTGTCAGGTCGTCCTGGGCGGCGGCCAGTGTGCTCAGGAATGGGAGATCGAAGGAACGCCATCGTTTGATGTTCGTTCCCTTCCATTGCTTCCAGAACTTCTCGTAATACTCCCAGAGGCCCTGGGGCAGCTCATCGAGTTTCAAGGGGGAACGCGGGCCGCGTTCGATTTCATCGAGCACGTACTTGAGGTAGATCCAAACCCCCTGGCTCTTTTCGAGCAGGGTCGCGACGAACGACTCCCTCGAAACCGGGTTCTCGTTCTCTTCGCGCGCCTTCCTGACTCCCGGCCAGTCGGCGGCCTCCTCGAGGAACGCGCGCATGTCTGCCAGGTTGTTCGCCGCCTGGGCGTCGATCCGCACGATCTCACGAGGAGCTTCGATCGTCAGTGAGACATCGACCGGCCGGTGGGAAACGACCAGGTAAACCCCTGCGGGCAGCACTCGCGGTAATCCCAGCACATTCTGTCCGGGCGCGGGAGGACCGGCCTCGTCGAGGGCGTCCACGACCAGGACGATTTTCTGATCGGGCTGCTGCCTGAGGTCGGACGCCTGCTTGAGCAGGTTCTGGAGGAAGTCCGGGCGCAGACTCGAGACTGGCCCTACCGCGTCGAGGACCTCGGGGGCCAAGCCCCACGCTCGGATCAACTGGGCCGTCAGGCTTTTCAGGCCCCGAGCGACGCCGTCCGGGCCTGGGGCCAGCTCGACAAAGTGATGAACGTAACCGCGCGTGCGCGCCAGATGGGCCAGGAAGGCCGTCTTCCCCAGACCTGCCTTGGCCTCCAGGATGAAAAGGCCCCGGTCGTAACGACTCAGGAAGCCATCGAGCCGTTTTTCGAGCCACTCCCGGCCCCGGAACGAGTCCAGCTTCACCCGCTCGAAGACGGACCACGGGGAGAGATAAGCTCGGGTCAGCTCCGGGTAATCGCCGAACTCCGGGCCCGGAGATCGAGTCGACGCAATGCCTTGGAGAAACTCCGCGCTCGAGGGCAGCCCCTTGCCGCCTCGCAGCAGCGCAACGGCATAATCCTGAGTTTCGAAGAGGAAGAAAGGCGTCTGCCTCTTGCCCCACTGAGCTTGGGCGCTCTTGGGGACCTCCCGGCCCACGTGGTTCATCAAGTGCGAGAGATTCACAACTGTCTCGCCGGCCTTGCTGGCCGCGCCGCGGAGTGCCTCGAGAAAATGGTAGGTGAAAATGCTGATGTTACCGCCCTTGAGAACCCAGGACGACTCACTTTCCTCGGAAGAGCAGAACACCGCGTGCCCCTTGCCTTCCTTGAGCTGATCGAGGAAGGACCTGGGCGCGGACGCCGCTTCCATCCGGGACGGAAAGTCTCGCCTGAGACCTCCCTTGCCCCCGCGCAATGCCCCGGCATGGCAACAATCGAGCACGACGAGGCGACGCTGAGCCCTTACCTTCCTGATTTCCGTGGCAAAGTCTTGAAATGCGACTGCCGTGCCGGCGATGCCGGACGGGTCGACGTCATGCGGGATCAGGAAGTAGTTGCTCGAATGCGAATCGAGCATTCCGTGGCCCGAGTAATAGACCACGGCTGTTGCCGAGGGGTCTTGATCGGCCCGGCTCATCAGCCATTCCAATCCCTCAAGAATCCCCGTTCTTGTCGCGCTCTCGTCGTGGATTTCGCGGATGTGTTCCTCGGTGTCCGGATAAGCACACAACCTCGGGTCGGCCAGGGTCTCCTTGATCGCGCGGACGTCCTGAACCGATTCCGGCAGCGACATCTCCTCCCAGTTAGCCAACCGGCCAACGCCGATGAGGAGGGCATAGCCGTGATCGAATCGAGCAGTCATGGGGTCACGCTTCCCGATCTCGCTCTTCGACGATCTCCTTGAGTCTGCCGGCCAGTTCGGCAGGAACGCGGCCGCACCGACTCTCATCGATGCGGCCGACATCGAGCATGTCCGGAAGGTGAACCTTGTCCTTCAGCTCTACCCACCTCAGGTGCGCAGGGCGGCGATGGCGGCTTTGACGTCGTCGCTTTCCACGTGCTGGCCGGCCAGCGTCTTCATGGCGATCCCCATGGCCATGCCGTCCTTGGGTGCGGCCTTGATCTGTTCGGCGACGGGAGCGAGTGCTTCGCTGATCTGCTCGGCGGTCAACGTGGGAGGGACCCATTCGCGGATCAGCGCCAGTTCTAGGGCACTGAACGTCGTCAGGCCCGATTTGGCCTCCTTGAGCACCCCGCGCATCTTCTTGAAGGCGTCGGCTTCGGTCATCTCGGCCCCGGTCCCCAGGGTCAACTGCGCGATCCAGTAACGCAGGAAGCCGAGTCGGACCGTGTCGCGGGTCTTCATCGCCTCGGGTAGTTGAGCTCGCATTCGCTCTACGATGGACATGGCGAATCCTCCGTGTCTTGTCGGTTCACCGCCCGGCCTCGGTGGTTCTTACCCGCTGAAAAGCGGCGCGATCTCCTCGCCCGTGCACAGGCGGATGGGCCGTCCGAGCCGGTCGTGGAGCTCGATGGCCGGGTCGATCCCGAGCGCGCGGTAGATCGTCGCGGCGAGGTCGCCCGGCGTGTAGGGGCGGCTGGCCGGATAGGCCCCCATCTTATCGGACTGGCCGATCGTCTGGCCCCCTCGCACACCCGCGCCCGCGAAGATGGCCGAGAAGACAGCCGCCCAGTGATCGCGGCCGTCGCGGGTGTTGGCGTTGCCGGTGCTGGAGCCGATGCGGGGCGTTCGTCCGAACTCGCCGGTGACGACCACCAGCGTTTCGTCGAGGAGGCCTCGGGTCTGCAGGTCATCGAGCAGGGCCGACACACCCTGGTCGGTCGGCGGCAGCAGCCGGTCCTTGAGGGATTTGAAGTTAGCGGAGTGGGTGTCCCAGGTCTGAACGCGGCCCATGTTGACCTGGACGATCGGGACCCCGGCCGTGACGAGCCTTCTTGCGAGCAGGAGCGACTGCCCGTACATGTGCCGGCCGTACCGGTCGCGGAGCTTGGGATCTTCGCGGCCCAGGTCGAACGCCCGTGCCACCTTGCCCGAGAGCAAGAGCGAATAAGCTCGGTCGAGCTGGTCGGCAAACGGGTCCTTGGTCTCGGTCGCCCGCGTTGCCCGTTGATCGAGCCGGGCCGCGAGCTGATCGACGAGCGATCTCCGCCGGCCCAGCCGCTCGATGGAGAGGCCCGCCGGCAACGCCAGCCCTTCGAATCCGAAGCCGGGTCGATTCGGATCCTGCCGCACTTGCCAGGGGTCGTGTCGTGGTCCCAAGAAACCGGCATGCTGGCCAGGCCAGACCAGGGGGCCTTCCATCAAGAACGTGGGAAGCATCACCCCGCTGGGAATGCCATCGGATCGAGGCCGAATCGCGTCCGTCGCCCCGGCATAACAAGGATAGTCATCGCGCGAGGCGACCTTGTCGAAGAAGGCGCCCGGTTGTGATTGGCCCGTCAAGACCTCGTGGGTCGCGTTCAGGTGGTTGGTGTAACCATGCGCCAGCGATCGGACGATCGCCAATCGGTCGGCACGGGCCGCCAGCCCGGGCAAGTGCTCGCAGAGATGAATGCCCGGGACCTTGGTCCCGATCGGCTGAAACTCACCTCGGATCCCATCGGGCGCACCCGGCTTCATGTCGAGCGAGTCGATATGGCTCAAGCCGCCGGTCAAGAAGACCAGGATCACCGACCTGGCGCGCCGCGGCACCGCGACTGGCGAACCCCCGGGCGTCGCCCTGCCGGCTCGTGACCGAACCGCGAGCAGGTCGGACAACCCCAAGCCCACCAACCCCGAGAATCCAACTTGGATGAACTCGCGGCGAATGATCCCGGCAGAATGGCGGTGACGCATTTGCATGCTTGGGTTTTCCAGCGTCGGTGAGCAGGCTCGCCCGAATCGATTCCCTGTATAACAAGGATTGATTCTATCTTAAACAGAGGGTGTTGGGCAAGCCGGGGTGCTGTTCTAGCCTGGCTTCGGAGAATTGTCGACACCGGGATAAACCACAAAATCGACGCCCTTTGTTGCTTGATCGCCTGTCTTTGTAAAGTACCTAACGCGGCAGCGCCGCAACCGGATGTAGGGTGGGTCGAACGATGCTCGGCATCGTGAGGCCCACCGATCGCCACGGCCCGCGCGGTGGGGCGCGCCCCCCCCAGGGGGGGGGGGGCCCCCCCCCCCGCCCACCGGCGCGCCCCCCCCCCCCCCCCCC
>JBIOJM010000106.1:0-27728 GCA_044450785.1 Isosphaerales bacterium | reverse complement strand
GGCCTGGATCGGGACTGTGTGATCTGCTGCACGCTGCTGTCCTTGATGACCGAGGACCGGCTCAAGGAAAAGGTCGGCAACCTGTCAGCGGAAATGCTCTCTGAATTGGATGAGTGCCTGAAGGCAGCACTGGGGATTGGATGATCCGGCGATGGAGAAGGCGGGACTAGCGAAGACGGCGTTGCCCAGATGCAAGATCGAATGGGACGGCGGCGTGATCGAGCCGAGGTGATTCTCGTCCTTGACCACAAGGCCGACGAGGAGCCGTTGTCTATGGACCGCCCGGTTGGTCAAAATCCTCCACGCGATTACTCCACCAGAACCGCACTTCGCGACACAATGATCTCGCGCAGTCGAACGACCGGTTTTGTGAGCCACGAATCGGGTGCACACTTCAGCGCACACTAGCCTTGAAAACTGTGGAAACCGTGCGTACCATGGAAATGCTAAGTGCTTGAGGGATATGGTTTTCCGATTGTGCGAGCATCCTCACACGGTGGAAGTCGCTGGTTCGAATCCAGCGCCGCCCAATGACTTGCGTCAAACTGGGGAGCGCTTCCTGCACGCTATCGTCACATCCTGGCGCAGCGTCCAGCGGACGATGGCAGTCAATGCGCGAATCCATTCCAGCTTTGATCAGCTTCAAGGCGACCTTACGCTTGACCGGCTCGGATTGCTTGGCGACCCAGACCTCGCCCATGCCACCTTCGCCGATCTTTTGTTAGAGCGTGTATCGGCCGGCGATGAGCACGTTCGGTAGGGCGGTGGTGTCATAATCGGCCGTGAGCGAGACTGGCGACGGATCGAGATCGGGTTTCGGCCTCTGCAAGTCCGAGGTACCCGGCGCCGGTTGTCCCGGGTCGGAGTCGACGGTCGCATCTTCTGTGCGGGGAGGTGGTAATGGCGAGGCATCATTGGCCCGTAAAAGCGCCTCGACCCGGGTCCGCAGTTCGGCGTCGTCGCCGCATTCGCGGTCCAGGTAGGCGGCACGCTCCGCCGGATCGGACAAGTCCGACGCGGCCAGGAATAGGGTTTTCGCTCGTGCGGCTCGTGCGCCCATGGCTCACCTCGAGGATGGGTCAGGATCTGTCTGCCCCCAGGTCGGGGTCTACTCTCAATGCCCCATCCAGGGGAAATGCGCATCGCTCAATTCGAGAATCGGCATAGGGATACCTCCAGAGGTCATTGTAGCAGACCGCAGGACTCGGGTCGGTCGCCATTTCGCGAGCCTGCCCCCAGGGTCTTGAGTTCGCTGTAATCACCACGGCCCTTCGCTACGATGGCTCCGCCGGTCCGATGTGTGATTCCTGCTAGTCCCGAGGTCCGTCGGAGCAAGAATCCTGGCGTGCTGTTGCCAGCACGCTCGTGGCCCCGTAACATCGCGCGACACGAGCCGTGGAGCACGGCTGTCTTCGTCCTGCCCGAGCGACCACCACCATGGCCATCGTGACTACCGGACTGGAGAACTGCCTGGAATCGCCGCCGACCGTGCTTCGCGACGCGGCGCGATTTGGGGTGCTCGCGAACCAGGCGTCGGTGAACAACGAGTTCGACTATGCCGCGACGCTTCTCGCCCGCCGCTTTCCCGGCAGGCTCGCCGCATTGTTCTCGCCGCAGCACGGATTCTGGGGTGAGCAGCAGGAAAACATGATCGAAACCGGGCACGGCCGAGACGAGTGCTCGGCGTGCCGGTCCACAGCCTATACAGTGAGACAAGGAAGCCCACGCCGGCCATGCTCCAGGGACTGGAGTGCCTGGTCATCGATCTGCAGGACGTCGGTACCCGGATCTACACGTTCGCCTGGACGATGATGGCGTGCCTGGAGGCGTGTGCTGCGGCGGGAATCCCCGTGGTCGTGCTCGACCGGCCCAACCCGCTCGGCGGCGACTCCGTAGAAGGTCCGCTCCTTGACCTGCATTACGCCAGTTTCGTGGGCCGGTCGGCTATCCCCATGCGGCACGGCCTCACGATGGGCGAGCTGGCGCAGTGGCTCAACGCCCAGCACAATATCGGGGCCGACCTCCGCGTTGTGAAGATGAACGGGTGGTTCCGGCGCATGCTCTGGCCCGAGACGGGGCGGACGTGGGTGCTGACCTCGCCCAATCTTCCGCGCTGGGAGGGCTGCCTCGTCTACCCGGGGCAGGTGCTGCTCGAAGGGACGAACATTTCCGAGGGCCGGGGCACGACCACCCCGTTCGAAGTGTTTGGCTCGCCGTTTGTCAACCCGATAAAGCTGCTTGCGGAACTTGGGCCGTTCAAGCTGACGGGACTGCGCCTGCGGCCGGTCCGCTTCCTGCCGACATTCCACAAATGGCGGGACAAGAGCTGCGGTGGCTTGTACCTTCATGTCACCGACCCGCCGACTTTCCAGCCGGTGCGCACGACGCTGGCGCTGATCACCGCAATCCGCCGGCTGTGGCCGAGCGGGTTCGCCTGGCGGAATCCTCCGTACGAATACGAAACGCTGAAGCCGCCGATCGACATCCTCTTCGGCAATTGCAGGTTCCGCGAGGCGCTCGAGAGGGACGCGGTCAAAACACCGGCCGATCTCGACGAGCTGCTCTTTCTCGACAAGGCGGCCTGGCGCAAGCAGGTGGCGGAGCACCTCCTCTACGGCGGTTAATGATGGGCTGTTAATGGGAACCGCGACCCAGATCAGGCGAAGCGGACCGGATTGAACGGCAATCAATGTTGCGCGAGAATGTCCAAGGAGGAAATCAGTGTGAACGATGTCATCGATCCCGCGACCGGCTTGCCTTTGAAGTTTCCCAACTCAGCCGCCGAAGTCTACGCTCGCGCGCAGGAATTTCGTCGACTATCGCCGGAGGAGCGCTGGAAGCAGATCGCGGAACTCATGGAAATTGGGATGAACATGGTGCATACTTCCCCCAGGCGTGCCGAGATCGAGCGGCGCATGGAGGCTCAAGAGGCGGAATGGAAGCGGCTTCAGCAAAAAGTGTTCAGCCAATATGGCGCGTGATCCCACTCTCTCAGACGAAATGCGTAAGGCGCTGGACGAAGCCACCGCCGCAATGGACCATCATGCGGTCTCCTACGCGCTCATCGGCGGCATGGCGGCTTCTTACCGATCCCAGCCGCGGTTCACGAAAGACATCGATTTTCTCGTGCAGGTGCCGCAAGTTGTCCTGCCGCGGTTGCTCGAGGACCTGCGGCGCCGTGGCTTCGAGTTCGACACCCTCGCGACCATCGGCGAATGGACTCAACACCATATGGTAACGCTTTCCTATCACGGCATCCGCATCGATTGGCTCAAGCCTCTCATCCCGGCGTATCTTCACATCCTACAGCGTGCCACCGAAGAGAAATGGCTCGATCGTCCCATCCGCATCGCCGCGGTAGAAGGTCTGATCCTTCTCAAACTCCTCGCCTTTCGCACCCAGGACCAAGTCGATATCGAAAACCTCGTCGCCGCAAACTCGGACAAGCTCGACCTGGACTGGATCAGGGCAGAATGGCAGAACCTTGCCGGTCCCGACGACGCACGCATGCGCCGTCTGCTGGAACTAGTCAGCGAATCCAGACGGATGTCCTGAGACGCTTCCCATCGGAGCTGTCAGCTCTCCCGTCAGTTTTCCGTTGCATTCCGGACGATTTTTGGAGAATTTGCAAATCGCCGGTGCTGAAAAACAAGGGATTTCGCGTGTGAGTGCCATCCTCACACGGTGGAAGTCGATGGTTCGAATCCAGCGCCGCCCATTAGACTTTCGGCAGGTCCTCATTAAGAGCGTATCCCGGTAGGGAGATTCGTAGCCCAGTCGATCGAATCGAATCGGGCCGCACGCACGTCGGGACGGATCTGTCATCCTGAACCGTGGGGGTCAGATCGCTGTTGTCAGATGCCGTTTCGGATGCCCCGGGGTTCCAGACCGTTGGGCGGGGTTTGGGGATCAGGACGGGCCGGTCGTCGGCTGCGAAGCCGACCAGGGCGGGGGCTCCGGGAGAGACTCGAACGTCGTGTGATAGTCCTGGCCGGGGAAGAACCGGTTCCACTCGTCGCGCCTCAGGTTGCGCCCGACGGCCCGCCGGGCGGCCTCCCGCAGTTCGTCCAGCGGCACCCGATAGACGCGGGCGACAGGGTCATAGCCAATGGCCGTCACCCGCCTGCCCCCGGGGCTGAGGAACAGGCCGTTCCAGGGATTCAGCCCGGGGGCGGGTTGGAGGATGGTTCGGGCAAAGGAGCCACTGGACGTTAACTCCCAAAGGCGAAGCTGGTTGTCGGAACCGGCCAGGGCAACCCATCGCCCGGTGGGGTCGACGGCGAGGGCGCGAACCTGGTCGCGGGACTCCAGCGGGATCGTCGCCCGGTCGGTCGGTTCCTCACCCCGAAGGTCCCAGAGGTGGAGCTTGTTCCCTTCTGCCGTCGCGAGCAAGCGGCCGTCGGCGGTGAAGGGCGACACGGGGAGGAGCGGCAGCGAGCCCCTGTCGGGGAACGTCAGGGCCGGGCTCCCGAACGGGTCGGGGCGGATCAGGTCCCAGAGGCGGACTTTGCCTCCCCGTCCGGCGTCGATCAGCCAGCGCCCGTCGGGGCTGGAAAAGCTCAGGGCGGCCTTCGGGCGGTGGACGACCGGTCCCGTCGCGCCCTTCGGGCCGGGGCCCGTGACTCCGTTTAGCTCCTCGAACCCCTCCGGTTCGGGCGGTTCGACCGGATCGAGGGTCGCGCCGGGGCCGTCCAGTCTCCAGACGAAGACCCTGATGACGGGGCCGTCGAAGACACGCATGATTGCCCTGCGACCGTCCGGTGTAAAGGACAACGAGCCGACGTATTTCGTAATGAGCGTGTCGGAACGACTGAGGATGACCGGCGGCGCGGCCGGGTCCTCCAGGTCCCACATCGGGACGTCGCCCTTGCTCCTGAGGAGCAACAGCCGGCGCCCGTCCGGAGTGACCCGGTAGGAGGCGGGGTCGTTGGGGATCTGCCCGGCCAGGGCCTTCGGCCCGGAGGGTAGAACGCCGGACGCCAGGTCCCAAAGGCTGTACTGGCCGTCGCGTCTGGTCACCAGTCGGTGGCCCCGGCCGACGAAAGCGACGGCGTCCTGTTCGCCCTTGACGGCGATCGGCCGGGACGGCGGGCCGTCCGGCGTGAGATCCCAGAGCCGGACGAGCCGGTGCGATAACGTCCCGACGGCCGGTCTCGGGATCACCGAGGCGGCCATCCAGTGACTATCAGCGCTGATGAGAAACTGGTCACTCCGCGCAAACTCGCCGAGGTCGACGACCCGGGCGCTGCGCACGGGGGCCGAGAGGTCCCAGAGCCATGCTGGCCTGCCCTCGCCCCGGGCCATCAGCCAGCGGTTGTCCCGGTCCCAGGCCAGGAGCGACGGAGACTGCCTCCGTTGGGGAGCGAGCAGAAGGGCCGGCCCGTCCAGGGAGAAAGCCATGGCAGAGGTCAAAGAAGCACCCAAACGTTGGGGAGCGAGCAGAAGGGCCGGCCCGTCCAGGGGGTCCGCGACGGTCAGGTCCCACAGTCGGACCGAACCGTCGAGACCCGCGAACGCCAGCCGATGGCGATCGCGTGAGAAGAACGGAGTCGCCCCGTCCGGGCCCCGCACCTCGATGGGGTCGGCCGACGCGCTGAGGGCGTCCAGGTCCCACGACCGCGCAGTGCCGTCCGCGCCCCCTGTGATGAGCCGTCGACTGTCGCGGCTGACCATCAGGGCGTGGATCGGGCCGTCTTGCCCGCGCAGGGTCAGCGGGGCTTGGAAGGGGTTGGGCAAGGTCAGGTCCCCCGACCGGAGGACGACCCCGTCGTTGCCGCCGGTCAGCAGCCTTCGGCCGTCGGCACTGAATGCGAATGCCCTCATGTTGGCCGCGCTTGGCTTCTTTTCGAACGGTATGATCGGCTTGGCCTCATGTGGTACCTTGGGGTCAAGCTTCCAGACGATGACCCCATGGGTGGTGAAGGACGCGAGCCACTTCTCGTCGTCGCTCACGACCAGGTTACCGGCGAAGCCCATTGGCCTGGACGGGTCTGGCAGCACCCCGAGGATGACCGGATGCTTGCCTATGTCAGGATCGGATAGGTCCCAGAGCCGCACCATGGGGGCGGCGGGAATTCCCGCGGGGGGAGACGTGGGTGCCCACGCCATCGTGACGGCCCAGCGTCCGTGAAAGTCCGTCGACATGGTGCTCGCGGCTTCGCCGGGACCGTACAAGTCGACTTCACCGGGCTTGCGCTCGGGATGCTCCAGCTCCCAGACTCGGGCTTTGCCATTCGGAAGACAGACAATCAGCCGGCGGCCATCGCGGCTGATGGCCACATTCGTGGCGGTCCCCGGCCCGCTGGACAACAGTTTAACGGGCCGGAACTCCGCCCCGGTCGCCGACAGATCCCAGCAGTTGGCGGCCAGGTCCGGGTGGACGATCGCGAGCCACCTTCCTTTGGGGTCGAAGGAGAATCCTGCGACCGACCTGGAATCCTTGCCGAACCGCAAGTCGACCTCGTGGGCGGTGGGGTCGTCGGCCATCAGGTTCCAGAGTCGCGCCGGAGGGCGATCGGCGGGCCCTGCCGCGCTGAGCGTTGTCTCGTCGGACGTCATCAGCAGCCAGCGGCCGTCGAAACTGGGAGACACGGAATTTGCAGGGTTTGGGAGAATCAGGGCCTTCGGCTCGGCGTCGGGATGGCCCTCCCCCAGCCGCCACAGGAAAATCATGTTGGCGGAATCCTTGCCGATGATCCAGCGGTCTCCGGGGGGAATGGTCAGGAATCGGAGCGGCAACTTAGGCCCGCGCAGGGGGGAAGCCCGGGTGATCCCGCCGCCGTCGGGCACGTCCCAGCACAAGATTTCCGCGTTGCCGGCGGTCACCACGCGGCGGCCGTCCGAGGTGGCGGCGATTAGATTGATCGGGCCGCGGTTCCCGCAGAGCCCGCGTCCGCCGATGCCCCGCAGGGCCAGTCTCAACAACTCCTCGCCGTCCCTGAGCGACTGCGTCAGCTTCTCATCTCTGCCCGGCTCGGAAGAGGTCCTGTCGACGTCGATGGACACGGCCCGCACCGCCTCGAGCGCCAGCAGCGCGGCCAGTTGCGGGGTCTTGTCCAAGGCGCCTTTGGCCAAGGCGGCCAGCTGGAAGTAGCGTGTCAGGGCCCACGCCCTCTTTTGGTCTTCGATAGACTTTCTCTGATCGGCGTAAGCGCGATTCGCTTCGTCGCGGGCCTTGTCCGCCCTTACGCGCTCCGTCTTCGCGCGGATGCTCTCGCTTTCCGCGTAGTCTCTCTCGCTGATGGCCCACCCCATAAGGCCCAGGGTCGCGAAGAGGCCGACCAGCGAGATGGCGGCGATCCACCGGGCCCGATAAACGCGGGCGTTTCTTCTCTTCTCCTGTACGATCTCCTCGCGCCGGCACTCGTTCTCGCTTTCATCGAGGAACCTCATCGCCAGGTCGAAGTCGCCGCCGTAGCGCTGGGCCCAGGCGGCGTTGGGGCGCTCACGCTTGCGCCAGGCGAGAGTCGCATTCGTTTCGATCCGGCGGAACAGGTCCGAATTACCGTCGCGCCAGAGGCGTGCCGAGTCCGCGAGGCGGCGGTAGATCTCGGCCGACTTGGCCTCGGAATCCACCCAGCCTTGCAGGCGCTTCCAGCGGCGGATCAGGCTCTCGTGGCTCACGTCGAGGCGGGTGGTCGATTCGAGCGGCTCGGGCACGGGCGGCGTGAGGAAGTTCAGGCCGGGGGCGCGGAAAGCTTCCGCCACGCGGGCGACGTCCGCGGGCGTGACCTCGGCCCCGGCCACCTCGGCGACGGTCCGCAGCAGCGTCGGCCGGCGGGTGTCGCGGGGGCGGCCCTCGTTGTGGGTCCCCGCGTCGCGCTCGCTGAGCAGGCGGAACATCACCTCGGCAATCCGCTTCGGGTCGGGCTTCTGGTTCGGCTCCAGTTTCGCGTACGCTTCGTCGGCGTGGAGGTCGAGCGCGTGGGCCAGGCCGCCGATGTCCTCGCCTTCATAGTCGTTCAGCTTCAGCTCGATCCCGGCCGCACCATCGCCGCCGACGTCCTGGGCCTTGAGCCAGAGGCGCATCAGGACGTGCTGCATCAGCGGGAGCTGGTCGGGGCCGGAATCCATGTCGTTGAGCAGGCGGTTGATCAAGTCTGGCTCGACGCGGCCGCCGGCCGTGAGGGCGGGCCCTTCGATTGCCTTCTGGCGCTGGTCGCGAGTCATTCGAGGGGTGAGGAACTGGCTGGCGCTGATCGCCTCGGGCAGCCCGCCGAACACGGCACAGTCGCCCAGGTAGTCCGACCGCATCGTCAGGACGACGTGCGCCGCGACGTCCGTCCGCTTGGCGGTGGCCAGCAGCAGCGCCACGAAGGCGTCCGCCTCGTCTCTGTCCTCCTCCTCGCGATAGCGGAAAATCTCCTCGAACTGATCGATCAAGAACAGCAGGTGGGTACCCTCTGGCGGCGGGGTCACGCGAAGCGCCTCGACCAGGGCGATTGGCCCCCGACGCAGGTCGGCCTGGAGGAACGAGACGGCGGCCTCGGAGCCGGCGCGTGCCGGGTCCAAGGCGTCGAGCAAGGCGCGGGACAGGGCCCGGAGGGGCTGGTCGCCCGGCCGGAGCGCCACGACCACGAGATTTGCCCCGTCGGTTACCTCCAGGTAGGTCTCCAGGGCGGGGATGATCCCGGCATAGACCAGCGAAGACTTGCCGCAGCCGGACGTGCCCACCACGGCCAGGAAGCGGGCCTCGTGCAGCCGTCCGAGCACCTGGGCCACCTGCTCGTCGCGGCCGAAGAAGAGGTCCGTCTCGTCGCGCAGGTATGGGCGGAGGCCGGGATAGGGGCAGCCGGTCCGCCGCAGGGGCGCTGGGAGGAGCGGGGTCATGCCGGGGAGCCCCCCTTGCAGGCCGCGATGAACGCCGCGAACCCGTCCCCGCGTACGCCGGCGCGGCAGTCGATCGAATGCTGGCCGATCCTGACGTTGCACCGGGGCTTGTCCGGCGGTGGGCCGTCGCAGAGTCCGAGTTTGAGCCGATCGTATCGGGCGTGCAGCTTGCGGACTTTGAGCAGCTCCTTGGCCAGCCAGAGCGGGTCGGAGCCGTGGATCAGTAGCAACCCGGCGCAGTCGACGAGGGCCTCTTCCAGGAACTGGTCCGCCAGGGTCGGATCGGCGCCGGCGAGGGAGGAGATGGACCCGAGTCCCTCGCTGAAGAGGATGTCGGAGACCTGCTGCGACAGCTCCATGTCGTGCTCGGTGCCCTTGACGTCGATGAATACCACCTGCTCGACGCCCGGCGACCGATGCGGTGGAGGAGGAAGCAAGATCTCCCGGACGCGTTGGACGATGTGGCGCTTGAAATCGAGCAGGTCCTCGACGATGACCGACGGGTCCTCCAGCAATTTGCGGTGCTCGATGTCGACAACGGCGGTGGGGTCGATCTTGCGATCCCGCCACTGGAGGACGGGGATCTTGTGCGCGCGAGCACAGGCGTTTTGGAGGCCGACGCAGCTCCAGGCCGAATTCAGGAGACGCTTGCCCGGGGCATCGTTCAGGAGCTGAACGAACAGCTTCGCCTTGTCGAGCGAGTCGTTCACCGCGGCCTCGTTCCGGCAATACTCGACTTCCGGCAAGATCCGCAGCCCCTCCGACTCCAGGTAGCTCTTGACCTCCTCGCGGAGACCGTCGAGGGCGTCTGGGACCTCGGCCAGGTAGACGGCCGGCCGGATTTCGGCGGGCGCCTCTTGGGACTTGACGACGCCAGCGACCACTGCCGAGGGATTGGCAGCGGCGACGGTGGGTTCGGTGACGGCCGGTGCCAGGAACTTCAGTGTGGGGTCTGGGGTACCCCTCTTGCGGCAGAGCTCCTTGGCGAGGTCCGCGGCCAACGTATTGGCCCTGGCGTAGTATTCCTTGTCCTGTGGAGTCGGATAGGGGTAGCCCAGCGGGAGGGACTCCTCCTCCGTCACCTCGTCCGAGGTGCAGAACGAATGGCCGATCAGGTCCCGGAGCTCCTGGGGGCATTCGTCGTGCGCGAGCGGGTTGTAGCGGACAACGAACACACGCGCGCCGCCGGCGACGCGTCGCCGGACCTCCTCCAAGAAGAGCGTCCGCTCCTTCTCACACCACTCCGAGCTCAGGTAGCCCTGCGACAGGACAACCACGAGGATCGAAGTCGCCCGGACCTTGGCCTCGATCTCGGGAGTGAGCGGAAGGTCGCGCGGTAACTGGTGATCCCACCAGAGCCAGAACGACTCGCGGCGCCCGAGCTTCTGCGCAAGGAGGTCCTTCAGGTACGTCACCAGCGTCGTGACCCAGCCATGGTCCACCCCGGGTGGCTCCTTGTCGTCGACCTGGGCGTAGCTGATGAAGATGTCGGGATGATCGGGGCGCACAAATCCCCGGGCTGTGACCGACGTTTGATGTGGAGTCGCAGGCGGTTCTGCCTGGATCATCTTCCGAGGATAGCTTGAACTCGCGCTGCCCGATGACTTCGGGCTCGTCTTTTCCTCAACGAGCCAGGCTTCCTGGAGACCCCGGATGAGCGCCTCCTTCGCGGGGCGTGCCCTCCTCAAGCGGACGAAGAACGTGTCATCGATCAGGCCCCGGCGATTCAATGCTTGGGCGACATTGAAGCAATACTCGCTACCGCCGACAAACTGGCTCGCGGCGGATGCGACCTCCTTGTACCCATTCACGGTGAGGAACTTGACTAGTTCCGATGCCGTGAACGAGTCCTCGAAGAAATCGAGGAGTCCCTGGATCTTTTCGCCCTCGGTCGCCATCGCAGCGCTCGCTCCCCTGCCCCAGTGTTATAGGTTGCCATGTCGAGCCTCTTTGGTGGTCGTGCGGATACGCGGCGATGTGCAACCGCTACCTACCACCTGTGAAAATTATCATGAATGGTTTGGCGACGGTCAATTGACAGGCCGTGCTCTCCACCAAGAATGCGCCAAGAGGTCGACAATTCCCAGTATTCTTGGCATTTCGTGCCATCCTCACCCTCGGTGTACAAACGAATTCAACCGCTGTCCAGAAGACCATTGACACGTATCTGTACAAATGGGTAGTATTCGTTGATCGGGTTCCTCGCGGTTGCCTGGAGAAACACATGTCAGGACACCTGAGCCGCTCGGGCGGTGAAGTTCGAGAAACGGTCCGGGAGCTTCGCAGAGATCTCGGGTTATTCTCTTTCGAGGACGGCGTGCCGACGGCTGAATCCACCTCACAAGACGGCTTGTTGCCTGAGCTTGGACTCCGAGCGGGCGGCATTGTGGAGTGGTTGGTGGCGAGACCGGGCGCGGGAGCAGTGACCTCTGCCTTCGAAATCACGTCGCGATGCTCTGGGGGTCGTGGAATCTGGGCGTTCGTGGATCCCGCGCGGGAGTGCTACGTCCCTGCTTTATCGGGCTGGGGAATCGATTCGAGCAGAATCCTTGTTCTTCGCCCATCCACTCTTCAGGAAACGTGCTGGGCAATCGAGCAATGCCTGCGTTGTCCGGGTGTGTCGGCCACTTGGGCATGGGTCGACCAGCGGATTCCCGAGCGGGTTCATCGCCGCTGGCAGATGGCGGCGGAAGTGGGCGGAGGTGTGGGCTTGTTTTTTCGGCCGTTCGGGGCGCAACGGGAACCTGTATGGGCCGACTTACGATTGCTGGTCACGCCGCAGGCTGGAGGACAGGGGCAGACCAGACGGGTGCGTATCGAGACGCTGTATCGCCGGGGCGGCAAGGGAGGTAGCGCTCAGGCGTGGGAGATCGACCATGCCGCGGGTATTGTGCGTCTGGTTTCCGAAGTGGCCAATCCAACGACTGTGGAGCGCGCGGCCCGAGCGTAAGCGGTCGGAAATTGTGCTGTTCGCAGGCCGAAACCAGCGACCCGTGATTACCAACTGTAGTACGAAGGCCGAACGAATGGGCCTGCGCATCGGTCAACCGCTGGCCGAGGCCAAAGCGCTGCTCCCGAAAGCTAACTTCCTTCCCGCTGATGTCGACGCGGACCGGAGTGCCCTTGCTCAACTGGCGCTCGACTGTCAGTGCTTCTCGCCTTTGGTCGGTCTGGAAGAGAGTGCGCATCCCGAATCGCTGCTCTCTGAAGTCATCGGTTGCACACATCTATGGGATGGAGAGGAACGATTTCTCCAGGCTGTTCGCGGCTACTGGCGCGGGCGAGGCTATCAGATCCACGTTTCGCTGGCCGGCACAGTAGGTGCGGCTTGGGCGCTCGCTCATACCGCGACCATCTCTCTGGTGCCCGCGGGGAATGAGGAGGAGGCGTTATCGGACCTTCCCATGGCGGCGTTGCGGTTGCCTCCCGCCGCTTTGGAGCGGCTGGAAGCCCTGGGCCTGACCACGATTGGCGAGGTCCTTCGACTTCCGCGCGAGACGCTGGCCAGCAGGTTTGGCGTGATCTTGCCGCAGCGGCTGGACCAGGCGCTCGGCCTCCTGCCCGAGACCTTCGTGTGCGAGCGGCTCAAGGAACCGCTCTCGGCCGCCCGCGAGTGGGAAGTGCCGATTGACGACCGCTTTGCCGTCGTTCTTGTGTCCCGGCAAATGCTGCGAGAGCTCCTGTCGATGGCCGACCGCCACGGCATGGGTCTCCACGAATTAGAGGGGGAAATCCGAACCGAAACCGGTCCGGTCAAGATCGAAATCCGGCTGGTCGAGCCAACGCGGGATGACCAGCATCTCGCACAGCTCGCCGAGCTGGAACTGGAGCGACGGACGTGGACTGGGGGCGTCGTGGCGGTGCGCTGGGCCGCGCTGCGACTGGGGCGGTTGGAGCAAGCCCAGCGCTGTTGGTTCGGCGATGGGTTCGAATCGAAAACCTCCCGGGCGTTGAACACCTTGGTCGATCGACTCAGCAGCCGCCTGGAAGCCAGGGCGGTGCTGCGAGCGGAGGTCCTTTCGGACTCACAGCCTGAGCACGTGGTCCGACTCGTCCCATGGACGAACGATCCAACGCTGAAGACGGACAGGTTCACGTTACCCGCGGAACAGTCTCGCGGCCGTCCGTTTCGACTGTTGGGCATCCCTCAGCCGATTGAGGTGTCCTCGATTGTTCCGGACGGTCCGCCCTACCGCATGGTATGGCAAAGACAAGACTGTCTTGTGGTGCGCTCGTGGGGGCCGGAGCGGATCGCGACCGGCTGGTGGCGTGCGCAGGATATCGAGCGCGACTATTACCGAGCCGAATGGGAGGATGGCACGCAGGTATGGGTCTATCGCGACCAGCGCAACGGTCGCTGGTATCTGCACGGCTTTTTCGACTGACATGTCATGCCCGAACAGCCGCCCTCCAAACTTTATGTGCCGGCGCCGGCGCGGGACCTACATCCCGTGGCGACCCCGCCCTACCGTTACGTCGAGCTTCATTGCAAGACAAACTTCTCCTTCCTGGAAGGCGCGTCCCATCCCAACGAGCTCGTCACCCTGGCAGCCAGGTTTGGCTATGCCGGGATGGCGGTCACCGATCGGAACAGTTTGGCGGGCGCGGTCCGTACTCACGTCGCCGCCAAGGAGGTCGGTCTCAAGCTGTTGATCGGAGCCGAAGTGACGCTTGTGGATGCCAGTCCCGTTTTGCTGTGGGCGATGAACCGTCAAGGTTATGGCCGGCTTTGTCAACTCTTGACCCGAGGCCGTCGCCTGGCTCCCAAAGGAGAATGTCGACTCACCTTCGCGGATGTCGCCGAGCACTCAGGCGGTTTGCTCCTCGGCGCATTACTGCCACTAGCCGGCGGCCTTCCGTCGGAGTTATCGCGGTGGCGCGAAGTCTTTCCTGAACGAACTTACGCGGTTGCCGAGCTGCATCGCGGCGTTGGCGATGCACGACAATTGGATCAATGGCAATGTGCGGCACGCGCTGCCCGGGTGCCGCTCGTCGCCGCGGGGGATGTTCATTACCACGACGCCAAGCGGCGCTATCTTCAGGATGTGCTCTCGGCCATTCGACTCAAAACGACCGTTGCCGAGTTGGGCGCGGCTCGCTTCTCGAACGGCGAACGGCGGCTGAGGGCACTCGACGAGATGCTTTCGCTGTTCGCCCAGTGTCCGGCTGCCCTCTCGCACACTGCGGAAGTGGCCGATCGCTGCTCGTTCTCACTCGACGAATTGCGATATGAATATCCGGAGGAATTATGCCCCGCCGGCGAGACACCGTCCTCCTACCTCGCGCGGCTCACCCTGGCCGGGGCGCAAGAGCGCTACCCCGCTGGAGTCCCGGCCAAGGTGAGCCAGCTCATCGAGCGTGAACTGGCGATTATCGAGGAACTGAATTACGCGGCCTATTTTTTGACCGTTTGGGACCTGGTCCGTTTTGCCCGCGCTCAGGGGATCCTCTGCCAGGGACGCGGCTCGGCGGCCAACTCGGCTGTCTGTTATTGCTTGGGGGTCACGGCGGTTGATCCAGATCGGATCGATGTCCTGTTCGAGCGGTTCATATCCAAGGATCGGGCCGAAGCCCCGGACATCGACATCGACTTCGAGCATCAGCGCCGGGAAGAAGTGATTCAATACATCTACGAAAAGTACGGCCGCGAACGGGCCGGGATGACGGCTGAATTGATCACCTATCGACCGCGTTCCGCTGTCCGGGACGTCGGTAAGGCGCTGGGCTTGTCGCTCGACCGGGTCGACGCCCTGGCCAATGTGATCGGTCATGCCGATGCCGGCGACGAGTTGCTCCTTCGCCTGTCCGAGGCGGGCCTCGATCCCGAGTGCCGCCTCGGTCGTCAGTTGATCCATCTCGTCCGCGAGATCCTCGGTTTTCCTCGCCATTTGGGGCAACATGTCGGTGGCATGGTGCTGACCGACCTGCCGCTCTGCGAAATTGTGCCGATCGAGAATGCCAGCATGCCCGGCCGTACCGTCGTGGAATGGGATAAGGATGACCTGGATGCACTTGGCATCCTCAAGGTGGATTGTCTGGGGCTCGGAATGCTCTCGGCCATTCGGCGGAGTCTGGATCTTCTGAAGGAACACAACGGCCAGTCGCTCACGCTGGCCACCATTCCCGCCGAGGACCCCGCTGTGTACGAGATGATTCAGCGGGCCGACACGGTCGGCGTGTTCCAGATCGAATCGCGCGCCCAGATGAGCATGCTGCCGCGGCTGAAGCCGAAGGAGTTTTACGACCTGGTGGTCGAGGTGGCGATTGTCCGACCTGGTCCGATCCAGGGGAACATGGTCCATCCTTACCTGCGGCGACGCTGCGGCCACGAGGCTGTGGAATACCCCAGCGAAGCCGTGCGCGACGTCCTCTCCAAGACCCTCGGCGTGCCCTTGTTTCAGGAGCAGGCCATGAGGCTCGTGGTCGTCGCGGCGGGTTTTACTCCGGGCGAGGCCGACCAACTGAGGCGCGCCATGGGCGCCTGGAAACGGACGGGCGTTATCAATCAGTTCGAGCAGAAACTGATTCACGGCATGCTGGCCAACGGCTACTCGGAGGAATTCGCCCGCAACCTCTTCGGACAGATTGAAGGCTTCGGTTCGTATGGCTTCCCGGAATCCCATGCGGCGTCGTTTGCACTCTTGGTTTATGTCTCTGCGTGGATCAAATGCCATCATCCCGCGGTTTTCCTGGCCGCGCTCCTCAACAGCCAGCCACTGGGTTTCTACGGACCGGCGCAACTGGTGACCGATGCTCGCCGGCATGGTGTCGAGGTCCTTCCTGTCGACGTCAATCAGAGCGATTGCGACAGCACGCTGGAGCGCCTCGAGGCCGACGGCGCGCTGGCCGTTCGGCTAGGCTGGTCGACGGTGAAAGGATTGTCCAACAGCGCGGCGGAGACGGTGGTCCGAGAGCGTCGACTCGGACCGTTCATCTCTTATGGGGACTTCGTCGCGCGCACTGGCCTCACGACCGCGGTTCTGTCCCGATTGGCGGCAGCGGATGCATTCCGCTCGCTCGGTCTCACACGCCGGCCGGCCTACTGGATGTCGCTGGGCATGACCCCGCCCGAGCCATTGCTAGCCGGTCTTGCCGACGAAGCTACGCCCCCTCTGCCGCGGCTTTCACCCGAACAGGAAGTCATCCATGACTACCATGCCCAGGGACTGTCGCTCCGGGGCCATCCACTCGCCCCTCTGCGCGAGTCCTTGGATTCGCAACACGTCGTGCCGGCGTCTGCGCTCGAGAGCTTGAAAGCCAACCGGCGTTATCGACTCGCCGGACTGGTTCTTCTGAGACAGCGCCCGCAAACAGCCAAGGGAATCACGTTCATGACGCTCGAAGATGAAACCGGCACTGTCAACTTGATCGTCCGGCCGCAGGTGTGGAAGCGGTTTCGCCGGGTCGCCAACCAGGCCAGAGCACTCATTGCCACGGGGCTGCTGCAGCGGCAGGACGGCGTCATCCATGTGATCGTCGATCGACTGCAAGATCTGACGACGCAGCTCCCCAATCTCGGCCACGTATCAAGGGACTTTCACTGATCCCATTCTTCGGTGATACGGCCTCATCTCCACTCTGCATTTACAAGCACACGTGATCAGGGCATCAGCCACTCCCTTGGAGGATTCTTCACAGAATCGGGTGAACCCGAAGTTCGCTCGAGTCGCGAGCTCACCGCGATGACGGTCGCTCGGACATGAGACCAAGTAGCTTGTCCTGGAGAGTGGAGACCTTGAGTCGCGCCGCTACGTTCCGGGGCTCGAGACGTAACGCGGTACAAGCTTCGCCCAATGCCTTTCGCAGTGTCTCCTCGATCGCGGGGAAATCCCTGACTTGCCAGGCATTCTTCGATTCCTGCGTGAAGGCTTCGCCCAGCAACAGGTGGAACGCCGCCTCGTTGGGATCTCTTCGTGCCAGCGTCTTTGCGAACGCCGAGAGACATGCGGCGGTCCGGCGGGCATCGTCCAGGCGGCCAGCCTTTCGTTGCTCCGCGCCTCGATGGCCGGCGATGCTGGCCACCTGGAGGGCCGCTGCGGGAAGCAAGGCAGGGTCATCGCGGAGCGCCTCGCATCTTGATTCGAGCGCCCGGATGACCGCATCGGCGTGGGCGTCAGGGTCGAGGCGGCCCTTCGATTCGCCGGTGGGATTTGGGCCGGACGGATACGGCTTGACATCGTTGGCAATCCAGGCCGCCACTCTCGTCTCGAACGGTTCCGGGAGGCGTCTGTTGGCCGGGAATCGCTGGATCGCGGCGCGGAGCTTCGCACTCGCGCTGTCATCGGAGGCCAGGTCCAGTGGGAACAGCGTGGCAAGGAGCCCGATCGCAGGATCGCCCCCGGCGTGCTCGCTCAACTGCTCAAGCATGCGAATGTGCGACTCCATAAGCCTCCGCTGCGCTTCTTTCAGGCCGCTATGACCTAGCACCGAGGCGATCACTCGTCGCGATTCGTCGATCGCGACGATAACCTCCAAGCGTCGCGAGTCGTGGACCAAGCCTTCCAGCGCCTCCTCAGCGCGGTGGAAACAGACCAGCATCTCGTCGAAGCGTTCCTGCTTCTGGGCGACCCGTCCGAGTTGCATCAGGGACCGAGCATATGCCTCGTCAACATCCGGGTCGTCGGCGTCACGTCTTAGCCCCTCCAACAACTCCAGGCTGTCCACGAGCAACGCGCGTGATTCGGCGTACTTACCCCGACGCCGGAAATCTTCCGACAATTGACGTTCGAGGTCGCAGATCGCCACGAGGTTCGATGCCGCGAATCCTCGATCCTGGCGCAGTTTCGCCGTGAGATCGCGTACGACGCGCGAAGATTTCTCTATTCTCTCAGACACGAGCATTTGCGGTGCATCCACGGTGGTCGTCAGCAGTCCGACGAGCTCACGAACCGCTCCGGACGTGGCCTTGTCGCTCTCGATGGCACGGGCCAGGGCATTCTCGGCCCGCGCGCGCTCGGCCTCGGAATGGCGCCAGAGCGTGAGCAAGCCCACGAGGCTCGCCGCCACGGTGACCGCGAGGACGGCCAGGAGCGACGCGAACGCCGGCCGGCGCCGGCACCATCGACCGGCGTGTTCGAGCTTCGATACGGGACGCGCCCGGATCGGGAACCCATCGAGCCAGCGCTCCAGGTCGTCCGCAAGCGCGCTGGCCGACGCGTATCGCCGCATTGGGTCCTTCCGCAGGCAAGTCAGGGCGATCGTTTCGAGGTCACGCGGGAGGCCGGGGACCAGCGTCCTCGGCGGAGCGGGTTCACGGGTTCGCACCAGGCTGAGTGTCTCGATGATCGACGCGGCCTGGAACGGAGGACGGCCGGTCAAGAGGCTGTACAGGGTCGCCCCGAGGGCGAACACATCGGATCGCGGACCGATCGCGGCGCGGTCGCCGGCAATCTGTTCCGGGGCCATGTACGAGGGGGTCCCCCGCACTCCGATCGGATCGGCCGCGGTCCCGCCTGGGTCGTCGCCCGCCCGAGCAATACCGAAGTCGGTGACCATCGGCGTGGCCTGATCCCAGCGACCGTCAGGCGGACCGTCGAGCAAGATGTTCGAGGGCTTGACATCGAGGTGAACGATCCCGGCTTGGTGGAGATGCTCGATCGCCCGGGCCACCGTCGCCATCAACCCGGCCGCGACACGCGCCGGCAAAGGGCCGCTGACGCGCTTCGCCAGGCTCCCCCCGGGGATCAGGTCGAGAACGAGATAGAGACAGCCGTCCTGTTCACCCGCCTGATGGAGCTGGACGACGTTGCGATGGCGGACCCGCCCGATCGCCTGGGCCTCGCGAAGCCAGCGCCCGCGATCCTCTGCCGCGATCCCGACGCCCCCGCTCACGACCTTGATGGCCACGCGACGGGCGAGTTGCGGCTGCCATGCCTGATAAACGACCCCCAGTCCCCCCCGCCCGAGCACGCCCTCGATCACGAATCCGGGGATCGAGGGCGTCTGCTCCGGCTCCGGCACTCGTGCGGGGCCGGGCCCCTCAGAGACGGACGCATCAGCGGCCAGCCGTTCCAGGACCTCCTGACAGTTTGTGCACATTTGGACATGAGCTTCCATCGTCGCGAAGCGCGAGCCGCTCGACGAATCGCGTGCGAGCCGGCCGAGCGTCTCGGTTGAGGGACATGGGGACATGGGGGAACCTCGGCGGCCATCTGAGGGTTCAATCAACCTCCGGTCCGTCGGACTTCTGGCTCATGCACCCGCGGTTCGGCCAGGAGCCGTTGCCCTTCCTCGCGAAGCATCCGGCGCACCCGCTTCTGGGCGGCGAACGCGGTGTAGTAGGAGATGCCCGCGGCTTCTGAAGCCTCACGGACGGATTGTCCCTCGACGGCGATGTTCCAGAAAACCTGCCACGTCCGTTCCTCGACCCGTCGCCGAACGCCGTCCTGAACCTCCGCCGCCAGTCGGAGCAGAAGCGGGCGTTCCCATGCCGCGGCTTCCTCGGCGTCGATACCATCAGAGGCGTCCTGCAAGAGCGACTCGGCCGGCTGGTCCTCCAGCGAAAGCACTGCGTCGGCATTCTTCTTCCGCAGCAGATCAATAGCCCGCGATTGGCACAATCGGCGGAGCCAACCGCGAAACGTCTTCCCTGGGTCGTAGCGGTAGGTTCGCATTCGCCGCGCCAGGTCGATCCAGACCCGCTGACAAAGCTCGTCAGTGGACTCGGCGTCGAGCCGGTATCGACGGGAAGTGGACCGGATCACCGGGTCATAACGCGTGACGAAATCGACCCACGCTTCGTGATCGCGCCAGTCACAGAGGCGGTTCAGAAGCGTCGGATTGGTCGTGCCCGCATCATTGCGGATCATCGGTGTGACCTCGGGTCTGGCGCGGCGATCCGAACACAATCGCGAGCCGTGTTAATACCCTTCGTACTACTTTATGGAGGGCTTAGTTCATCCGATTGTACCAGGCATGCCGGCACCCAAACCACTCGCACTGTTCCAACGTGGTGCCCAAACGCAACGCGAAAACCGTGCTTCCGCGTGAAAAGCCAATGAATGCGTGCTGGCATTTTGGCGCTCAACCGTGGATTCTAGTTGCCCATCAAGGGCGATCTTCCGAACGTCCGGGGAGCAAAACATGAATTCGACGATGTGGGTCAGGTTGACGATCGTCGGGCTTGCCTTGAGCGTGCCGACGCAAGTTCGTGCGGACGTGAGCCTGTTGTATGTCAGCAGCTACGAGACGAACACGATCCAGACGATCACACCCGGCGGTACGACGCATACCTTCGCGAGCGGATTGAGCAATCCTTACGGGATGGCGTTCGACTCCGCCGGAAACCTCTACGTCGCAAACGCGTACGGCGGCGTCAGCGGCACCATCGAAAAGTTTACGCCCGGCGGCGTCAGCTCGGTCTTCGCATCAACCGGATTGAACATACCGGTCGGCTTGGCATTCGACGCCAGCGGAAACCTTTATGTGACGAATTCCGGCGCCGGCTCGATTGAGAAATTCACGCCCAGCGGCGTCGGCACCATGTTTGCGACCGGCCTCTCGACCCCGTACGGCATAGCCTTGGACTCGGCCGGGAACGTCTACGTCGGCAACGAGGGCAGCAGTGTGATCGATAAGATCACCCCCGGCGGCGTCAGCTCGTTCTTCGCGAGCGCGGTGAGCAGTCTCGCCCTGGCCTTCGACTCGTCCGGGAACCTCTTCTCGGCCAACGGCAACAGCACGATCACGAAATTCACGCCCGGTGGCGCGGCCTCGGTCTTCGCAACCGGCCAGCCCCTAACCTTTGCGTTGGCCTTCGACTCGTCCGGGAACCTCTTCTCGGCCAATTACTACGCCGGCACGATCACCGAATTTACTCCCGGCGGCGGCGGCGTCGGCTCGTTCTTCGCATCCGTGAGCGGCGAACCGGTCGGCTTGGCATTCGACACCGGACTGGTCTACGGTCCAACAGTCTCCACCCCCGAGCCCTCGTCGTTCCTTATCGTGTGCAGCGTGCTTGGCCTGACAGGTGCATTTTTATGCCTCCGCCGTCGATATCGAAGTCAGCGAACATGCCCATCCGAGCGCACGGGTCAGAGTGACGGAACGTTGCTGAAAGAAACGAATTCGTGAGTGCCGTCGTGATTGCAAAGTCCGGTCCCTGGCTGCGCACCGTTGTCGGTTCCTTCCAGGCTCGCCGTCGTCGCTGTCGATGACCCCCGTCACCAGAACGACCAGATGGACCAACAAGCCCTCGTCGAGGATGAGTTCGTGCAGACCATGATCCGGAAGGGATACAGCGTCGTCGCCCAGTCCGACATTCAGGCGCTCGCGAAGGAGAAGCAGTTCCAGAAGTCCGGCCTCACCGAGAACAACGCCGCGGACATCGGCAAGCTGCTCAACGTGCCGGCCGTGATCGTCGTGAGGATCACCGAATCCGCCGTCGAGCAGCTAACGGACCCGAACACAAGGAACACGTTCACGGTAGCCAGGGCCTCGTTGGGCGCGCGACTGGTGAGCATGGAGACCGGCTTTCGACGAGTCGCTGATCTACCTGATCCTGATCCCCGAACCCCGACATCGACCTGATCCCATTCCCTTTCTTCGATTGCGGCAAGGCTCCTCTCGACGACTTTGTCCGCACGCTCGTCAGCCAAAAATATCAATTCGTTTCTCTTGTTGTGATGCGTAAGCCGTAGGGAAACGGGCTTATCCTTGTCTTGTCATCACGATCGTGATACGATTCCTCGCGGGTTTCAACACTCATTCTCCCGTCAGAAGCGGATGCGAGATTCGTTGAACGCTCGGGCCGCGATCGCCGGCATTTGGAGTCGCACCAATGTCTGTCGACGCTCCGATTCTTGTCACCGGCGCCGCCGGCCGCGTGGGTGGAGTGGGTCGTGACGTTGTGGAGATCCTTCGGCAACGCAACTTGCCGGTCCGCGCGCTTGTCCGACGCGAGGATGAACGGGCCGAAGCGCTGCGAGCGATGGGCGCCGAGGTCGTCGTCGCCGATCTCACCTGTGCCGCGGACGTCGCGCGCGCTCTGGAAGGCTGCCGACGGATGTACTTCGGCATGAGCGTGTCCGCGCCTTACGTGGAGGCGACAGTGACCGCCGCAGCCGTTGCGCGCCAGCGTGGTAATCTGGAGGTGTTCGTCAACATCTCACAGATGACCGTGTCGCAGATGAGCCTGACCGCGATGACCGACTCTCCCCAGCAGCGTCAACATTGGCTTGCCGAGCAAGTGTTGAACTGGTCAGGATTGCCGGTCGTGCATCTCCGAGCCACGGTCTTCCTCCAGAACTTCTTCTTCTCGGCTTGGGCCGCTGAATCCATCGCCAGGGACGCCACGATCCGGCTGCCGTTTGGCTCCGGGCGAACGTCGCCCGTCGACGGACGCGATGTGGCAGAGGTCATTGCGGCCGTCCTGTCAAATCCGACCGCTCACATCGGCAAGGTCTACGAACTGACCGGACCGTGGTCTCAGGACATGCATGCCATCGCGGCGGAATATTCCGACGCACTCCGTCGAACCATCACGTATGTCGATGTGCCATTGGAGCGATGGCGAGATCAGGAGCTTCGCAGCCGCAATTTGCCGGAACATGTCTTCGAGCACCTGCTGACGATGGCTCGGCTGCATGCCGCCAACCGTTATGATCGTCTCACGCACGATATCGAGGCGATCACAGGAAGGCACGCGACGAGCATCCGTGACTACGTCGCGAAGCACTCGGAGCTGTTCGGGCCAATCAGCCCGTCCACGAAGGTTCCGCTGTTTGGAAGGATTCGAGCATGAGCCGGACGCTGAACGCCGATCGAGCGAGAGTGGAACGCTGGGCCGAAGAGCTGGCTGGGTCGCCGGCCCGCGAGCAGCCGCCCACGACGGTGAGCGGCCGGCCGATCGAACCGCTCTACACGCCGGCCGACCTGAACGGCCTCGACCACGAGACCGACCTCGGATATCCGGGCCAGTACCCGTTCACGCGCGGCGTGCACGCGAGTATGTACCGCGGGCGTCTGTGGACGATGCGGCAGTTCGCCGGGTTCGGTACGCCGCGCCAGACGAACGAGCGGTTCAAGTTCCTGCTGGAGAAGGGGCAGACCGGGCTATCGACCGCGTTCGACCTGCCCACGCTGATGGGCCTCGATAGCGACGACCCGCGCGCGGAGGGTGAGGTCGGCCGGCTCGGCGTGGCGGTGGACACGCTCGACGACATGCTCGTACTCTTCGAAGGGATCAACCTGGAAACGATCTCCGTGTCCATGACCATCAACGCGCCGGCGATCGTCATCATGGCGTTCTACCTGGCCGCCGCCCAGGAACGCGGCTTCGACTGCCGCCAGCTCCGCGGCACGATCCAGAATGACATCCTCAAGGAGTTCCACGCCCAGAACGAGTTCGTGTTTCCGCCGGAGCCGAGCGTGCGGCTGGTGTGCGACGTGATCGAGTTCTGTGCCCGGCACGTGCCGCAATGGAACCCGGTGTCGATCTCCGGCTACCACATCCGTGAGGCCGGCTCGACCGCCGCCCAGGAGCTGGCTTTCACGCTGGCCGACGGCTTCCATTACGTCGAGCAGTGCCTGGCCCGCGGCATGGCCGTGGACGACTTCGCCCCGCGCCTGTCGTTCTTCTTCAACGCGCACAATGACCTGTTCGAGGAGGTGGCCAAGTACCGCGCCGCCCGCGTGCTCTGGGCCGACGCGATGCGCAACCGCTACGGTGCGACCAACGAGGCGTCCTGGAAACTCCGCTGCCACGCCCAGACCGCCGGCTGCTCGCTCCAGGACAAACAGCCGGAGCTGAACCTGATCCGCGTCGCGTACCAGGCCCTCGCCGCCGTGCTCGGCGGCTGCCAGTCGTTGCACACCAACAGCATGGACGAGACGCTGGCCCTGCCGTCGGAACACGCCGTCACGCTTGCCCTGCGCACGCAGCAGGTCCTTGCGTACGAAACCGGAGTCACCAACACGGTGGACCCGCTTGGCGGCGGCTACTTTATCGAGGCCGTCACTCGCTCGATGCAGCACGACGCCCTGGCGTGCTTCGACCGCATCGAATCTGCCGGCGGCATGATCGCCGCCATCGAGGCCGGCTTCTTCCGCCGCGAGATCGCCGATGCCGCGTTCGCATATCAACGAGAAGTGGACGCGAAGCGGAAGCTGATCGTCGGCTTGAATGCGTTCGTTGAGCCGGATGGGAAGCCCATGGAGGTCCTCACCGTGGATGGCCAGGTCGAGCGAGACCAGATCGCTGCGCTGCGAGCGAGCCGGGGCCGGGCCGAAGCCGGCGAGGTGCAGCGATGCCTGGGCGAACTTCGTCGCGCCGCCGCCACGAGCCAGAACCTGGTTGGGCCATTGCTCCAGACCGCCCGTGCCCGTGCCAGCGTCGGAGAGATCATGAACACCCTGGCGGACGTCTTCGGCCGGTATGAACCGAAGAGTGCGTGAGGATCCTCCTGGCAGCGAGACACCATCGATGGGCATGACAACGCCGGCGCGAATTGTTCTCGCCAAGGTCGGCCTCGACGGCCACGACCGTGGCATCAAGGTCGTGGCGCGCGGGCTGCGCGATGAGGGATTTCACGTGATCTACGCGGGGCTGTGGCAGTCGCCCGAAGCGGTGGTGCGGGCGGTGGCCGACGAGGACGCGGGGTGGTTGGGCCTGAGCCTCTTGAGCGGGGCGCACATGACGCTGGTGCCGAGGGTGCTCGAGCTGATGCGGCAGGCCGGGCTGGGGGATGTCGGCATGCTGGTGGGTGGGATCGTTCCGGAAGAGGATGCGCGAAAACTGATCGAGCTTGGCGTGGCGCGCGTATTCGGTCCGGGCACCGTGCTTGGCGAGATCGCGGAATTTATCCGCGGGCAGGGGATGCGGGGTCATGAGCAGCTCCTCGCTCGCTTCGCGCCGGGCGATCGGCGGGCACTCAGCCGGCTGCTGACGCAGGCGGCGCGGGGGGAAGGTTCAGAGACGATCCGCAGCGGGTCCGCGGGCCCCACCGCGAACCCTCACCATCAGCCTCTGGCGCCGGTGGGAAGCGGGGAGGAAGAGGGCGTGACCGCTCTTCAAGCGCGCGGTCAGACGCGGGTTATCGCCGTCACGGGCAGCGGTGGCGTGGGAAAGAGCACTCTGATCGGCAAGCTCATCGAGGTGATTCGGCGGTCGGGGCGGTCGGTCGCGGTTCTGGCGTGCGACCCGCAGAGTCCGCTCACCGGCGGCGCGTTGCTCGGTGATCGCATCCGCATGCCGAACCGGCCGGACGACGATGCGGTTTTCATCCGAAGTCTGGCCACGCCCAGCGGTCGTTCGGGTGTCGCGCCCAACGTTGATCTCATGATCGATCTGTTCGGCCGCTTCGGATTCGACACCGTCATTGTGGAGACCGTCGGGGCCGGCCAAGGTGACACGGCCATCCGTGAAGTGGCCGATGTCGTCATCGTCCTCGTGCAACCAGAGACTGGCGACGAACTGCAATGGGAAAAGGCCGGCCAGCTCGAAATCGCCGACATCGTCGTGGTCCACAAGGCCGACCTGCCGAGCGCGGAGCACGTCGAGTCGCAGCTCCGCGAGCTGCTCAACCTGCCCGGCTGCCGCTCCGTCCCGGTCGTGCGCGTCAGTTCGAGCAAGGGGATCGGAGTGGAAGAACTTTGGACGGCCGCTCAAGCGTGCCCAGGCCGGCCGCGAGCAGTGGCGACGTGAAGGAAGAGCGAACCGCGGAGTTCGCGGAGGCGTCGGCTGTGTAAGCTCCACGATGACCGTGCGGGAGGTAAGGGCCCATGCGATTCGAGGAATCTCAGGTCGCGTCGAGCTGGAACCCATGGAGCTTCATCCCGCTTGAGTTCAACCTGGGTGAGGCACTGACGCGCGGACAGGTTGAAGCCGGCCGCGGCGAGAAGGTGGCGATCCTCTGGGAGAACGCAGCGCTGGCGAGCCGGTCGTTGTCGTACTCGGCACTGGACGCGGCGACGAGCCGCCTGGCATCCTCGCTCGCGCGGCTGGGCGTGAAGCGCGGCGACAGGGTGTTCCTGCGCCTGCCGAACATCCCGGAGTTCTACATCGCCGCGCTGGCAGTGGCGAAGGTCGGCGCGGTGTTCATTCCGTCGAGTACGCAGTTCCGAGCGAGCGAGGTCCAGTACCGGCTGAAGGATTCGGGCGCCGTGGCAGCGATCACCACCAGCGGGCTAGTGGACGTGATCGACGAGGCGGCGGCGAAAATCCCGGAGCTGAAACGGATCATTGTCGTCCCGTACCCGGAACCGAAAACACTCGGCGAGGAGCACATCGAGTTTGACACACTCGTCAGCGAGGGAAGCGAGGCGTTCAACCCGGCACCGACACGGAACGACGACATCGCGTTCATTGCCTACACCTCCGGAACGACCGGAGACCCGAAGGGCGTCGTTCACTACCACCGCTACCCGATCGGCTACGAAGGGCTGGTGCGGTACTGGCACGACTACCGGCCGGACGATGTGGTCGCGTGCCCATCGGAACTCGGCTGGCTGCTGCCGATCGCATGCACGTTCCTCTTCGCCTTGTCGCGCGGGCTGACGGTCGTGCTCTACGACGCGATGGGCGGCCGGTTCGACCCGGAGCGATGGTTCTCGCTGTTCCAGAAGTATCGTATCACGAACTTCACGGCCCCGCCGACGACCTACCGCATGATGATGGCCGCGGCCGGCGCGGCCAATCGGTTCGACATCTCCTGCTGGCGGCACGCGGTCAGCGCGGGCGAGCCGCTGCCGGCCGACACGCTGGAAACGATCCAGCGTCAGTTCGGCATCACACCGATCGATGGCATCGGCATGACCGAGTGCATGGTTTATTGCTTCAATCGCGCGGGCATGCCGTTCAAGCCGGGAAGCTGCGGCCGGCCCGGGCCGGGCACGGTCATCGAGCTGATGGACGACGACATGCGGCCGGTGCCGGTCGGCGCCGAGGGTGTGCTCTGTCTCCGCCGCGACACGCATCCAGGCATGATGAAGGAGTACTGGAACAAGCCCGAGCGCACGGCGGATATCTTCCGCGGCGAGTGGTACTACTCCGGCGACGTGCTGGTACGCGACAGGGACGGCGACTTCTGGTTCAAGGGCCGCAACGACGACGTGATGAAGGCGAGCGGCTACCGCATCTCGCCGTTCGAGGTTGAAAGCGGTCTGGTCAGTCACCCGGCCGTGCTCGAAGCGGCCGCGGTCGAGAGCCCCGACCCGGTCCGCGGCATGGTCGTGAAGGCGTTCGTCGTGCTCCGCGAGGGGCACTCGCCGAGCGACTGGCTCGCCGAACAGATCCAGGAGCATGTGAAGCGGACGATCGCGCCATACAAGTACCCGCGGCTGATCGAGTTCGTAACCGCCTTGCCCAAAACCCCGTCCGGCAAGATCAAGCGACGCGAGCTGCGCGAGCGCGAGCGGGCTCGCGCGGCCGGACAATGAAGCCGGAAGCTGAGCATCGATTGAGTAACGCGGACAGGCGCCCGATGAGCCGCTCGCAAGTCCGCCGCATCGGGAGCCAGAGCCGGAAAGGCAAGACGACGGGCCGCTGGGCGGATGGCGAGGGGTCGGCTAGACCGCGTTCAGGTGATTGGTGACAGTCTATCCAGTGCCGAGACTGTGCCGCTTAACGGTTGTGAGGTAAAGCAACCGTTCACTCCGCTTCGGCGCACCGAATTCGCCGTCGCCGAACGGGGGCGTGGTGCGTCAAGGTTGGTCGGTGGTGCGGGTCGGCTGATGGAGGCGCGAACGTCGAGGACGTAGAGAGACTACACACGAGCGTGTTTTCCAGCGTCATTTGCGTCGCTTGCGTCGTTTGCGTCACGCCGTCGCGTGGACTTGAGCTGCGTCCGGGTCTGCGTGAATCAGCTCGTGGGGGCAACTCTCTATCTCACCCACACTTACCTGCGGCTCTTCCGGTATCGGAGGTTTTGTGCTCATGATCTGGATGAAACGCTTTTCGCGGG
>JBIOJM010000105.1:0-27733 GCA_044450785.1 Isosphaerales bacterium | reverse complement strand
CGCCTACCGCCACCGCCGCCGTGGTCCCGGCGTTGGCCCTTCTGGCGCCCCCCCCCGCGCCGGGGCGGGCCCGGCCGCCGGCCGGCCGGCCGGCCGGAGGTGGCTCGGCCGCTCCCAAGCCGATCTCGCCGGGAGATAACGCGGTCTACCGGCTCGACGCCGACGGAGTGCCACGCGAGGTCTTGAGGGTGAAGGCGCTCGTTCACGCCCTGGCCTGGGCGGACGACCGCCTCCTGGTCGGCACCGGGCCGGAGGGTCAGCTCTTCGAACTGCGCGACCACGGTCACGAATCGGCCCCGGTCGCCAAGCTGGACAACGGGCAGATCCTCTCCCTGCTCGCAGAGCCGGACGGCGCGATCATCATGGGGACAGGTGATCCGGGTAGCGTGGTGCGGCTCTCCCCGGGCTACGCGGCCGAGGGCCGGCTGGTCTCCGAGGTCCACGACACCAAGCTGGTGAGCCGGTTCGGCTCACTTCGCTGGCAGGGCGACCGGCCGCCGGGCACGGAGATCTCGTTCCAGGCTCGCTCGGGTAATGTGGGCGAGCCGGACGAGACCTGGTCGGCCTGGTCGGCCTACCAGACCAATCCCGCGATCGCGTCGACCGCCTCGCCAGCGGGCCGGTTCATCCAGTATCAAGTGAAACTGTCCACCAAGGACCTGCGGCGAACCCCCGAGCTGCGCTCGGTTTCCTTGAGCTACCGCACCTCGAACCTGGCCCCGGAGATCAGCCGGCTCGAGGTCCCCGACGTGAGCACCGCCGACGGAGCCGCACGCCAGGTGCGGCTGAGCGTTCGATGGGATGCGAGCGACCCAAATGACGACGACCTCAACTTCATACTCAAAGTCCGCAAGGAGGGTTGGCCCGAGTGGATCCGGCTCACCGATGAACCGATCACGGAGAAAACGTTTGCCTGGGACACAACCGCGTTTCCCTCGGGCTCCTACCGGTTGAAGCTCGTCGCGAGCGACCGTCCTTCCAACAGTCCGGGCGATGCGCTCACCCGCGACCGTGAGAGTCTCACGTTCCTCGTCGATCACGATCCACCGTCAGTCAACCTCACTCCGCGGGGCCGAGGGGCCTCGATCGATCTCAAGGATGAGTTGACTCGCCTCGTCAAGGCTGACTACGCACTTGACGGCGGTCCCTGGACGCCCATCTTCCCCGATGACGGTTTATTCGACACTCTCCACGAGAAGATCACCCTGTCCCTCCCCGACCTGAAACCCGGCATGCACGTGCTGATGATCCGCGCCACCGACTCAGCCGGAAACGTCGGGGCCGGCGACGCATTGATCGAGGCGACGGACTGAGCCTTGCGAGTCCTTGGTCCTTTGTCCTTAGTCATTAGTCATTCAGACGCATTGATCGACGTGAAGGACTGCGCGTTGCGAGACGAGTTGATCCCAACATCCGAGAGAACGCGTCACGGGCTGACGTTGGTTGAGGTCGTGGTCGTCCTCGTCATCATCGCCCTGGCGGCCCTGCTTCTCCTGATGGCGGTGCCGCAAGGCCGAGAGCAAGCCCGTCTGGTGGCCTGCCAGCGGAACCTGGGTCAGATCGGCCACGGCCTGGCTCTCTACGACCAGATGCACCAGAAACTCCCGACGGTTGGGGACCTCGCCGGCCTCGATGAGCCACGCGCGACCCCTTCCCCGGGTCCGCTCCGGACGCTCCTGGATACCTTGCAGCTTCCCGACCTCACCGAGCTGCGAGACGCGAGAACTCCGCCCCAGGCGCGGCCCGGACTGGTCCCCGGCGAGATGCCCGTCCGCGGTTTCATCTGCGCGAGTGATCCCAACGCAACGGCAGGGCGGTTCGCCGCGCCCATCAGTTATCGCGCCTCGACCGGCGCTGGCCCTTCGGGGAATGACGGAGCGTTTGCACCCGGCCACGTACTCAGCCTGCAGGAGATCGAAGCCGGCGACGGCCTGAGCTATACGGCCGCATTCTCCGAACGCCTGGTCGGCGACAACCAGCCGGACCACATCATGCCGTTCAACTACCAGGTCGTCCGCGGTCTCGTCTCCGCAGCGGGATGCCCGACGGCCTCGGATCCGTCCGATTGGCGCGGCGATGCCGGCTCGTCGTGGACTTCGGCCGGCTTCCGCTCGACCCTCTACAACCATGCCCTGCCTCCCAATGGCCACCCTTCATGCCTGGCGCTGGACGGCAAGACCGCCTTCATGGGTGCCTCGAGCGGACACGTCCGGGGCGTCAACCTGCTCCACTGCGACGGAGCCGTCGCGCTCGTGCGCGCTTCGATCGATCAGAAAGTCTGGCGGGAGCTGGCCAAGATCGGCCCCGCCGAAAGTCGTGAGCCGGCGGAGTGAATCGATGCAGATGCGACGCGAACACGCCTTGATCTTCGACTTTGGGAACGTCATCGGGTTCTTCGACTACCTCCGTGCCTGCGAACGGTTCGGCGCCAGACTGGGCGTCACGGGCCCGGTCTTACGCCAGCGGGTCCTCGACAATGGATTCGCCCAGATCCTCAGCCAGTTCGAGAGCGGCAAAATCACGCCGGACGGATTCGCTCGAGAGGTGATGGCTCGTGCCGGCCTGTCATTGCCCTACGAGGAGTTCGTCCGCGACTGGGAAGACATTTTCTGGCTCAATGAGCCCGTCGCCCGGTTGATCGACCTCCTCAAGTCGCGCGGTTACACCTTGATCCTCGGCTCGAACACCAACGTCCTCCATGCGACATTCTATCGACGGCAGTTCGCCGCGACCCTGGACCAGTTCAACGAACTGGTGTTTTCGCACGAGGTCGGGTATCTCAAGCCCGAACGGGGATTCTACGCGGCGTGCGTCGCTGCCGCCGGCTTTCCCGCCGCGTCATGCGTTTTCGTGGACGACATCGAGGAAAACGTTGAAGGGGCTCGCAGGGCGGGCTTGACGGCGGTGCGATACATCGACACGCCCGGCCTGATCGCCGACCTGCGTCGACTCGGAGTCGAGGTCCCACAGGATGAATGCTGAGGTGTTTCTTGAACCTAGCAGATCCCACCGGCGGGCTCATCACGGTAGAATAGCAGCAGAGGCAACCCGCTCTCGGCGATTATGGACATGATCACCGCAGCTCAATCGATGGCAAGTCACACCTGGTCGGCCCGACGCCGCTCACGGCTCGCAAGCGCACGCGATTCGCTCACGCCGCTGAGCCGCCATGAATTCAGAACCCGGGACCGACGCATACACCACGCCCATTGCCTCCAAAAACCGTGTTCGGTGCCGCTCGCGTTTGACTTCTTAATTCCAGAGGACAGACTCCTACTGACTCAGTTTCCGCGTTTCGCACGGGCCCCGGAATTCGGCGCTTCTCCCCACCCCCGACTCACATCTCTTCGAATTCTTCCGAACCAGGGCTTGACGAACGGAATCAATGCTGTAATGATTGACTGCGTGCATGGTGTCATCCGCTTCATCGCGGGGATCTCACGTGAAACTGTTTAACAGTTGACTACTGGCCGACCGGACTCTTGGGAGGCCGGTGGTGGTCAATGAAAACACGCGAAAATCACCATGATGGTCTGGGAGCATGACCCTGGGATGGGAGCGCTCTTTCGTGCGTTCCGGTCGGGGTCGAAGCTCACAAGCTAACTGGGGAGTCTGTCGATGGGGAGCTTCAAGGGATACGGTCGGCAAGAGGGGCCCGCGCGGCGCCGGAACCAAAAGAACCCGCAGCGGCAGGGCCGACCAAGCATCGAGTTTCTCGAGGCCCGGCAGTTGCTGTCGGGGACCACCAGTACGTCAACGACCATTCCCGCGCCGCTCTGGACGCCGACGGACACGAACCTGTTCGACGCCCAGAACGGGCCGATGGCCAACCTGGGGGTCGGTGTCGTCGGTGTCTACCAGGCGTACGTCCAGAGCGGGGGCAATACCTCACAGCTTGCGGCCGAGTTTCCCACGATCGAGTTTCAGAATGGATTGGTCGGGGTGTCGGTCAAGAGCCTGGGTGGTGACTTCAACCAGTTCGTGACTCAGCTCACGGACGTGGGGATGCAGATCCAGTCGACGAGCACCACCGACGCACTGGTTGACGGCTGGGCGCCGATCAACGAGCTGCCGACCATCGCGAGCCTGAACCAGACGATGAGCGGCGTGGCCCTGTACTATCCGGTGACGTCCAGCGAGTATCAAGGGGTCGCCTACAACGAGGCCGAAACATCGTTGTTCGCCGACGTGGCTCGCACGCAGTACAACGTCGACGGGACGGGCGTGACGGTGGGAGTGCTCTCGGACTCGGTCAGTCAGTATGCGGGCGGATTGGCTGATTCGTACAAGACCGGCGACCTCAGCTCCACCAATCCCGTCAAGGTGCTCCAGGACGGCCCGGCAGGGAGCACCGACGAAGGCCGCGCGATGCTGGAGAACATCCACGACATCGCACCGGGGGCCAACCTGCAATTCGCCACGGCCGCCATCAGCGAAGTCTCGTTTGGACAAAACATCCAGGCTTTGCAGGCTGCCGGATCCCAGCTCATCGTCGACGACATCAAATATGCCGACGAGCCGATGTTCCAGGACGGCGTCGTCGCGCAGGGCGTCAATGCCGTTGTCAAGGCGGGCGCGACCTATTTCAGTGCCGCCGGCAACGAAGGGCCGGACAGCGGCTATTTGTCGACCTTCCGTCCCATGACCGATAACATCCCGGGCATCGGCTCGGGCACATTCATGAACTTCGCCCCCACTGGCACTAACGATAAGCTCCAGATCACGGTGAACAACCCAAACTTCATGGCGATGACCAAAGCTCTGGTCACTTTCGAGTACGACCAGCCTTACCAATTCCAGGAGCCCGCCGGTTCGCCGGGTGTCGTGTCGTCGAACGTCAACATCTACATCCTGGATGGGAATGGCAACGTCGTTGTTGGTCCTGGAATGAACCAGAACAACGTTGCGATGCAACAACCCTGGCAGTTTGTCGGGATCCCCAGCAACGGCACCTATTACGTCGTGATCCAGGTGGTCTCAGGACCGAATCCGGGGCACGTTGAATTCATGGGGTTCAACGACTCGAACGGCGTCTTCAACGTCGACCAGACTTACGGGAGTGCCGGCGGCACGTCGTACCCGAGCACGTTCGGGCATCAGGCCGCCGCCAACACGATCGGGGTCGGCGCGACTCCATGGTGGGCGCCATCCCCCTATCTCGGCCAGAACCCGCTGGCCAACGAGCCATTCAGCTCGAGTGGTGGTCCCAGTCTCACCGTCTTCGACCCCACCGGTGTGCCTCTGGCCTCACCCGTGCCGGTCCAGAACCCCACGGTCACGGCGCCGGACGGCGGCAATACCTCGTTCTTCTCGGCTGGATTCACCCTGGACACGAGCAACCCCCCGTTCCCCGGTGAGCCGGCCAGCACGACGAACCTGGTACCGGCCAACCAGCAGGCCTTGCCGGTGTTCTTCGGCACGTCGTCGGCCGCGCCGAATACCGCGGCCGTGGCGGCTTTGATGCTGGAGAAGGTTCCGCAGCTCACTCCCGCGCAAATCCGCCAGGGCCTGGAAGAATCGGCCATTCCCATGAACGGCCAAGCCCAGGGCACGTGGATCACGGCCGACGGCTACGGCCTGGTCAACGCGGTCAGTGCGATCAACGCCGTCGATGTGCTGCGCGTCTCCTCGACCAACCCGGCCAACGGGGCGATTGTCACCGTCGCGCCCAGCACCATCACCGTGACCTTCAACAAGGCGGTCAACTTCTCGACGGTTTCAGCCGCCGACCTGACGTTCACCGCCGAGCCCATCGGCGTCACGGTCAACGTCGGCACGCCGATCGCCGTCGACAATCCCACCGACCCGACGATCATCCAGTGGCCCTTCAGCTTCACGAGGCCCGTCGGCGTCCTTGCCAACGGGACATACACGTTCTCGATCCAAAGCACCGCGAACAACCCGGTCGTCTCGGAAGACGGCAAGGACCTCGTGCCGTCCGGCCCCATCTCGTTCAAGCTCGCCGACGTGACCGCGCCGGTGATCACGAAGACCTCGGTCAGCGGCCGAGCCGTTTCGGTCACGTTCAGCAAGGCGATCGATCCCGCGACCGCCACGCTCGCCAACATCCTGGTGATCCGGCAAGGCAGCGCGACCTCGTGGCCCCCCAACTCGACGAACCTCGCCAGCTTCATCAACGGCTCAAACGGGGGCGTCAACCTGAACAGCGATCCCCGCAGCACGATCAGCTATAATCCGCAGACGAACACGGCAACGCTCAGCTACAACGGCCTGCCTCAGACCGAGCTGCCCGCCGACAATTATGCGATCGTCGTCCTCAGCAAGAACGGCACCAGCTCGGGCGTCACCGACCTGGTCGGCAACTCGCTCGACGGCAACTTCACCGGGAGTTTCCCGTCGGGCGCTGACGGGCTGCCGGAAAACTTCATTCAGAACTTGGGTCTCCAGGCCCTATCCGCGCCCATCATCACGACGTTCGAGATGGAACCGACCCCCGCGAACGATACCGGGATCGTCGGCGACCAGAACACGAACATCAGCCAGCCGGTGTTCATCGGTCAGGTCTACGCCCCATTCCCGGGAACCGTGGCCGGCCTTCAGGTTTACGTCGAGTTCAGCGGGCTGCATAACGGCAACATCACCCTGGCCGTCGGAGGAGGCGGACGCGGCTACACGGGAACGTACGACGCGGTGGTGACGACCGACGCCGACGGCGCCTTCTCCGTCACAGCCCCACCGCTCCCCGAAGGCTTCCAACAGGCCGTGGCCGTGGTGGTCGGTGAGCCGGACAAACCGCCGCTTCCCGGCCTGTCCGCGTCCTATGCGGATGCCTTCCGCATCGACAAGACGTCGCCGCAAATCACCGGCGCCTCATTCACGGTGGGCGGCCCGAACCTGCCCTTGCCCAACGGTCCCCAGCCCAATATCACCCCCGTCCCGAGCTTGACGGCGCTGTCGCTCAGCGTTGTTGACGTGGTCAACCAGGCTTATGCGGCCCTCGACACACCCGCCAGCGTCTTGTTCCCGGCGCTCAATCCGGCGACCGCGGCCAATATCAGCAACTACTCACTCGTCAACACCAGCAACAACTTCGAGGACGAGTCGCAGTACATCGCCACCGCGACCTTCGTCGCGAACAGTCCCCCGGCAAATCCCGTGCTGGACAGCACCGGCACCTACGTCCTGGAGTACACCGGGCACATCGACCTGACCTTCCTGCCCGGCCTCCCCGCGGGTGTTTACACGTTCGTGGCCCACACCACGGAGCTGCAATACCCGGGCCTGACCGACGCTGCCGCCAACCCCCTGGACGACACGAACGTTCCTGGCGAGGGGAACAAGAGCTTCATCATCAATTTCGACGTGCAGCCGCAGCCCGTCTACATCACCAGCATGGCGCTCGAATCCAGCTACAACCCGAACGGATCGACCGTCATCGGCACGGAGCAGTCGTACTTCGAGGTGCCGCCCTCGGGGACCACGAACACGCGGGACAACGTTGCCGCCCCGCCGACGGCCGTCGTCGTCGACTTCTCGAACCCACTCCCGTACTCGACGGTCGGCTTGGGCGGCATCCCGGTGCCGATCAACTACGCGAGCGACCTCCAGCTCATTCAATCGGCCAATAGCGCGAATGGGACTTCCGACGGCGATTTCGGCAACCTCGGCCAAGGGGGCCTGGGGAGCACGGGCAAAGGGTTCAACCTGCTCCAGAACTACCAGGTCACCCTTCAAAGCTACAACACGCTCACGCAGACCTGGTCGAAGGTCACCGCTCCGGGCGAGTCGGGGACCCGCCTGGTGTTGCAGCTCGACGCCGGCGTCACGTTGGCGCCCGACGACTATCGGATCTATGTCCCCAACCAGCTCGAGCCGGGCAATGTCGACACCAGGATCTACGACATTTACGGCAACCAGCTCGATGGCGAGAACCTCGGGAATCAGACCGCGCAGACCGGCATCGATTTCCCGACCCTGCCGAACTACGAAGACTTGCAGACGAGCGGAACATATCGCCAGAACGACATGAGCGGCGACGGCGTGCCCGGTGGCGCGTTCATGGCGGGCTTCACGGTGGTTCCCTACGGCAACGTGGTCTACGCCAGGCCTGACTACGTCGAGAGCCCTCTATTGCCGAGCACCTTGTCCAACGGCAGCCTGGCCAATCCCTACCCGGTGCTGGCGCCCGAAGGCAATCCCAGCACCGCGCCGGCCAATCCCACCCACGACCCCAATGGCGGCTTGAACAGCACGTTCTTCTACCAGCCAGGCAACTTCAACAGTGCCTACGATTTCAGCGGAGACGGCAAATTCGAGCAATCAGCCCTGTATGCGGCCTCGCAGTTGGCGTATGTCGGCCCGGTCGTCGTGGTGGCCTTGCCGGGCATTCCGCAACGCAGCCCGGTCACCGGGCAAGTGACCCAGGCCGCCTTCGTACTCCAGGCCCCCGCGGGAAACCGCAGCGGGGTCACCAATGGTAGTGCATCGGTCCCGTACAACACAACCCTTGTCTTCGCGGCAGGTTCGACGCTCAAGCTGCAAAACGCGTCGCTCTACGTGCAAAACCAGGGAAGTGCTCTTCAGGCGGACGGAACCTCGACCAATCCAGTCAACTTCACGTCGTACAACGACGCCACGATCGGCGGCGCCACCAACAACAACCCCGATACCAATCCCCACGCGGGCGACTGGGGCGGGATCGTCTTCCGGAACTACGACGAAGCCATTGCGTCGCAGAAAGCCTCGTTCCCGGTCGACGGTACTCTGGTCGGTCCGGGGGGCAGCGCGGCCGTCTCGGGCGCGTCCGACGTGATGTCGATCTTGAATTACGTGAATGTCCGCTATGCAGGCGGCGCCGTCCCGCAGGGATCAAGCAGCTTCTACAGCGGCATCACCCTGTACAACTCGCGGCCGACGATCACGAACGCCGCCATTTCCGATAGTGGCGGGGCGGGCGGCACCGAGGCGGCGATCGGCGCCGACCTCGACTCGTTCCGCGAAGACGACTCGGCCCGCGGTCCCCTGGTCCGGCGGGCGACCGTCATCAACGACAGCTTGAACGGCATCTGGCTGACGTCCGAGAGCAATGGGTACATCGAACCCACCAACGCCATGCCTTACCCAACCAACCCGACCACGCTGGGGGGATCCCAGAACTACACCCTGTACGAGCCTCTGCCGTTCATCGTCCTGGCGCAACTGGTGGTCGGACAGGAGATGCTGGTCAATACCGGTGGACAGACCGCGTTTATCACCGACCGGCTGTACATCCAGCCCGGCGTGTTGATGAAGATGAATAAAGGCAGCGGCCTCAACGTCCTCAACCCGGGCGCCAGCCTCAATATCGGCTCCCGCTCCTACATCAACGGCTTTGACCAGAACAGCTCGTACAGCCCGCTCTCGACCAACTTCGTCGAGGAGTCAGCGTCGGACCCGACGGTCCTGTTCACCTCCGTCCAGGACGACGCGGCAACGACGACCCTCGTGCCGAATCCGATCGACGTGACCGGCGAGAAGACCACGCCTGCGTTGACCGCAGGCATGTGGGCGAGCGTCGGCATCCAGAGCGGCGGCATCGCCGTCATCAACGCGGCCACCTTCCAGTATGGCGGCGGAGCGGACAACACGCCGACCTTCACGATTCCCTCGCAGTCGGTGCTCTCGTTCATCACCAGCCAAACCTTCTTTCCCCTGCCGCCGACAGCGTCCGCCGATCTTGGCTCGACGGTTTACATCACGAATAACAACTTCTTCCACAACTTCGACGCGGCGATGCAGATCGAGCCCAACGGGCTGCTCGCCGGCAACCCGCTCACGCCTCTCCTGTCGGGCCATCCCTTCTTCCGGGGGAACGTCATGCAGGGCAACGGCATCGACGGGCTGTCGGTGATCACCGCTCGTGTTTACCTCTTGAACGCTGCGACAAACTACAACTATCTCGGCCCCGTCGAGGCGATCGGTGTTCCCGGCTATGTGAACCAGACCGTCAGCACGGTGTGGGATTCGACCGACCTGACCTACGTGCTCCGCGGCACGATCGTCCTCGCCGGGTCGTACAGCTTCTTCGGCGGCAACATTTCGACCCCCACCCCCAACCTCACGGCGTACGGGCCGATTGTCCAGCCCTCGCTCTCCTTGACGATCCAGAGCGCTCTGCCCGGCACCTTGCTCGCCAACGGCGAGACGATCCCGAGCCCCGGCCAGTCGGTCATCGTCAAGATGTTGAACGACGAGGTCCCCAACAACCTCGGCGCGGCCAACCTGGCCACGCTAGCCGGGTCGACCGGAACCGGGGCTGCAGAGAACGCCGGGGCGGGTTTCGTCGTCGGCGTTGACGACGGCGTTGATCCCACCCCCAGCCCGCTGGTCGATCCCGGCGCCTACTCGCAGCTCCGCATTCTGGGCATTCCGGGCAACCAGACGACCGGCCAGCAGCGCGTGCCGGTGATCATGACTTCGCTGCGCGACGACACGGTCGGCACCACGGTGCGCGGCGTTCAGATGGACAACATCTTCAACAGTTTCCCGACGCAGAACGTCGTCGGCCCCAATTATGTCGGCCAGAGTCTGACGGTGCCCAAGGCCGGCGACGGCGGCTACATCTACATCGGCGGCAACTCGCTGACCGAGTACGATCCGACCAACCCGATGCAGGGGAGCTACATCAGCAACGCCGACATCAGTTACATGAGCCGGATCGAGGTCCAGGGCGGAGGGATCGTCGACTCGTTCAACCCCGCCGGCACGGCGGGACTACCGCCCGCCTTCTCTTGGCTCGCGCAAAAGACCGGCTACGTGGAACCGAGGAACCAGATCAACTCGGCGATGATGTTCACGATCGCCGATTCGAATCTCAGCTTTTTCTCCGACGCCGCCGTGTTCGTCCATCCTGAACTGCTCAGCGGCCTGTACCGGGACTATACCCTGGCGACGGGCACGTTCACTCCGTTCCCGCAACGCGGCAGTCTTCGGGGTGAGCCCGTGTACCTCTACATGTACAACGACACGATCTCCAACTCGGGCCAGGGCGTGCACATCAACTCCGAGAACACGAACGACACCTCGGGAGAGAGCGCCTATCAAGCGGTCCTCTTGAACAACACGTTCTACGACGACCCGTTCGCCCTCCAGACCATCGCGCCGCAGTATAACGGAATGAACTTGAATGCGCACGTCAGCGTGCTGGCCATGAACAACATTTTCGACGGCTCAACGCAGATCGCCGTCGACCAACTGGGACAAAACGGCCTGGGCCAGGAGCAATACAACCTCTTTTTCAACAACGCCAGCAACCTCAACATCACGACCAACGACGGCGACTGGGCGGCCAACAACGGCGCGATCTACGCCGACCCACAGTTCGTCAGCGCGGCCACGGGCAATTTCGAGCTGGAGCCGACCTCGCCGGCGATCAACCAGGCTCGCAGCGAGATCGGACCGCTCCCCGCCGGCAATGCAATCTACCCGACCACGACTCTCTCGCTGATCGGGGGTGTCGCCACCCAAATCCGGACCGACCCGAACTCACTGCTATTCCCCCAGGAACCGGGACGAGACACTCTGTTCGGCGGCTTCAGCTTGATCAACGATCCCAGCCAGATCGTCACCTTGCCGGGATCGGGCTTCTTCAACTTCCCCGACCAGTGGCAGCCGGCCCTCTCCACCGATTCCAGCGGTTATTCCACTCCCGGCCAGGTCCCGGGCACCTACAACTACGCTCCGGTCTCGGGCCAGCGCGACGTCCTGGGCTTCATCCGCGCCCCGATCTCCGGTGGAGGCGTGGGCTTCGGCAGCAACCCGTTCATCGACATCGGGGCGTATCAGTATGTGAACCTGCACCCGCCCGAGGTCACCGGCGTGACCGAGACTCCGACCCAGGGGGCCACCCCGGTCAACTTCTACACGGTGGGTGGCCTCGCGGGAACGAATCAGACCCCGTGGTCGATCAACATCACGTTCAACGGCCCGATCGACCCGAATTCGATCACGGCGAGTACGGTCAATCTCGTCAACCTGGGCAGCAACCCCAGCCAGCCGCTCGACCAGCAAATCAACCTGGCGGGCAAACTGTCGTACGACAGTTCGACCGACACCCTGATCATCAGCCTGGGCGCGGCCGCCTTGACACTCGGAACCGACGCTTACCAGATCACCCTGTTCGGCAGTGGATCGCCGGTGCTCACCAACCCGCAAGGAGTCGCGCTCGACGGCGAAAACACCGTCGGCGGCACCTCAACCGGCGCTCAACTGGCGCTCCCCTCAGGGAATGGGTATCCCGGGGGCAATTTCTTCGACTCGTTCATCATCAACACCACACCGCCCTCGGTCCTGGCGGGCTCGCTCAAGATGGACCCCGCCAGCGATACCAACATCGTCGGCGACAACATCACCTACTCGACCCTGCCCACCTTCGACGGCACGGTCAGCGAGCCCAACCCGCAACTGGTGCCCCTGGCCGGTCAAACGGCGATCGTGGACGTCGGCATCGAGGTGGTGGTCAACGGCGTGCCGACCACTTTCTTCGACCCGAGCCAGCTTCCGAGCAATCTCTCCATCCTCGCCCAGTACATCCGCCCCAACGCGGGCAGCGGGACATCCACGGCCGGCGGCGCCTTCAAGGTCTCGCTGGGAGTCGACGGAGCGAACACGGGCCTCGTCACCGACAAGAATCCTTTGCCCAACTTGCAGGGGTTCTACAACGTCGGGCTCGACGGCCTGTTGTCGCCCCTGCCCGGCGACGACAGCGGATACTATGTGGCGCGGGCCCGGATCATCGACCAGAGCGGCAACCAGTCCAACCCCAGCGATCCCAACGCTCAGGCACCGTTCGTCGTCGACACCACCCCACCCACGATCAACTTCGTTTCGCCAACGGCCGGTCAGGTGTTGACCACGCTGGTGGGCGGCCAGATCACGTTCACGATCACCGCCAGCGAAAACATCGATTTGACTCACTTCTTCCCCACGGTCATCAACGCAGGCCCGGACGGCATCCTCGGCACGAAAGACGACGTCAAGATCCCGATCAACGCCGGCTCGATCAAGCTCACGCTTCTCGACAAGGGGAAGGGGGGCCAAGGCGCCGAGGAGATCTCGTTCTCCACGTCAGGCGCGCTGACCAACAACCTGTACCAGATAACCCTGCCTGCCCTGGACATCGCCGGCAACGTGACGACCGCGACCGAGCAGTTCGTTGTCGACGTGCCCTCGCTGGCCCAGAACTTCTTCGTGGGCGGCCCTCAGTATGTCAGCAACCCCCTTGCCCTGATCGGCTCGAGGGAAAACCCCTATCCCACCATCAGCAAGGCCATCACCGCCGCGACACCGGGCGACGTGGTGGCGGTGCTCCCCGGCGTTTATACCGAACAGGTCACGCTCAAGCAGTTCGTGCGGGTCCTGTCGGCCGACCCGTCCAGCACCGACGGGACCGTGTTCACCACCAGCACAGGCGACGCACTTTCGACGATTATCCGCGCTCCCTTCCAGGCGACCGCGCCCGTGGGCACCTACGCCACCGTCTCGGCCACGGGATTGGAGAGCTTCGCCCAGCTCGCGACCGAGGTCGCCGGCTTCACGATCGCCAGCCCGCTGGTGGTGGATCCGGCCAACGGATTCATCAACCCGAACGCGGTTGCCGTCCTGGTCTCGAACTCGAACATCCTGATCGACAAGGACTTCATCATCGATGCCGGGGCCGGAATCAACGTGACGACGTCCGTGACGAGCGGCGGCCCCACCGCGCTGACTCCCCAAATCGAGAACGATGGGGTGATCGGCAACATCGAGGGCGTCGTCATCATCGACGGTGGCGGCACGACCTCGCAGACCAATCCCGTCAACCTGATCAACAACGACTTCGCATTCAATACCTACGGCCTGGTCCTCTCCAACACGGCCACCACACCCCTCCAGGCCTACGTGGCCAGCAATATCTTCTGGGAAAACCACGACCAGTCGCTCGCTCGCCCCGGCTACGCCATCTTCTCCTCGAATCCCGGCAAGGTGTCGTTGCAGAACAACTTGTTCTCGGGGAACGGCGCCAGCGAGACCTCGCAGGCCAACGCCACCAACGACCTGGGCAATGGGTTCGACCCAGCCCTGCTGGGCCCGACCGCCCAGGACGCGGAGAATAACCTCGGCAACTTCACCGGAAACCCGGCCTTCGTGTTCCCGATCGACCCGAGACCCGGCTCGGATGGGCCCGCCACCTTCTTCCTCGACGGCGACTACCAGTTGACCGCCGTCTCGGCCGCGATCGACAACGCCTGGGAGGCCACGGCGATCACGACCGACTTCCTGGGCAACAGCCAGATCAAGATTGCCGGCGCTGGCCTCGGCGTGATCGGCTACGGACCACGCGACGTCGGAGCATTCGAGTACAATGGAATCGGCGGCAACCCCGTGGGCGGCGCCTTCCGGGTCGTCACCACCACGCTGGTCCCGATCGGCGGCGAAATTCACGCGGCCGGTACGACCATAAACCTGCCGACGGGACCGACGTCGGTCACGGTGACGTTCTCCAAGAATGTGAATCCCAGTGACATCACGGCGACCGACCTGGTCCTCTCCGGATCCGCGGCCAATGCGGTTCGGGCGACAAGCCTCACCTGGATCGACGCTCACACCGTCCAGTTCAACCTGTCGAGCCCACTCGCCACGTCGGGGACCGTCGATGTGTCCGTGGCGCCCGGCACGATCGAGAGCACGATCGGGTCGGCCAACCTCGGCTACTCCGACAACGTCGTCCTGAACATCGGGACGATCACGACGCCGGTACCGACCCCGACTCCGCCCACCACGCCGGTCATTCCGGTCACCCCAGCACCGGCTCCGGCTCCGTCTCCGGTCACTCCGGCACCTGCTCCGGCGCCGGCGCCCAAAGGCCCTCTCCACGCGAAGAAGGCCCACCATGTCGTGCACCACCCCGTGAAGCACGTCGTGGTGCCGAAACCGAAGCACAAGTCAGCCAAGTCGAAGAAAGCCATTTAGGCGATTTTACTTTCGCTTCCGACTCTTATCACACGACTCCGATTCCAGAGCATCCTTTTTCTCGGTGATGACCGGACACTTGGGACATTCCTCGGCGTTCAAGGCCGTGAATTCTTTCCATTCGTCGGGCAGGTTGTCTTCGTGGAAGATCGCCTCGACGGGGCATTCGGGAACGCAGGCTTCGCAGTCGATGCACTCGTCGGGGTGGATGTAGAGCATCTGCGCGCCTTCGTAGAAGCAGTCGACCGGGCAAACGACGACGCAGTCGGTATATTTGCAATCGAAGCAGGGCTCAGCGACGATGTGAGCCATTCGCGACTCCTTGTATCTGACCGGGATCGATGATGGGACAAAGTACGGCGGTCCGGGGCCCGCGCCACCATGAAGGGACACCGCCCTATGCCAGCCATCTTAGAAGTCATGGCCGGGCGGGTCAAGAGTTCCGCCCGGGCCTCATTCTTGCGATCGGCTGCCGCTATTTCTTGGCTTTCCGTTTGGCGCTCCTGATGATGACCGGATCGACCGGGACGTTCGCCATGCCGGCTCGCGTCGTCGTCTTCACTCTCCGGATCTTGTTGACCACATCCATTCCGTCGGTCACCTTGCCGAAGACCGCGTATCCACCGCCTGAAGTGTCGAGCCTTTCGTTGTCTTCGACATTGATGAAGAACTGGTTTTGGGCCGAGTCGGGAGCCGGTAGGCGAGCCATCGCGATCGTACCCTTCTTGTTGCTCAATCCATTTCCCGACTCGTTCTTGATCTCACCGCGCTGCCCCTCCGTCTTCTCATGCATCTGCTGGTCAAACCCGCCCCCCTGGATCATGAAATCGCTCATCACGCGATGGAAAATCAGGTTGTCGTAGAACCCACTGTCGACGTATTTCACGAAATTCTCGACCGTGATCGGTGCTTTTTCCCTGTCGAGCTCGATCGTGATCGCACCCATGGAGGTTTCCAGAACCACGACCGGGTGCTTGTCTTCAGTCTGGGCTGAGACCGCGAGAACCGACAAGCACGCGCTGATCCCCAGACCAACGACGGTCCCCACGAAGAGGCTGCTCATGTTTCGTCCTGTCGGCATGGCTCGTTTGTCCTTGTTCAGTGTTCAATGAATTCGAGCGCGATTTCGGTTTTGCCTTGACTTTCGCCCTGGCTTTTTTCGACGTGGAGGTCGTCTTGCTCGAAGCCCGCCGCGCGGGCGATTCCCCTTCCGGCGATCTCAAGTGGATGGCGGCTGAATTGATGCAATAACGCAATCCGGTGGGATCCGGGCCGTCGTCGAAGACATGCCCGAGATGGGCTCCACACCGCCGGCACATCACCTCCACGCGCGCCTCGAGCCCGCCGTAGTCCCACGCCGTCTGGAGAGCGCGATCGCCGAGGGGCCGATAGAAGCTCGGCCAGCCGGTCCCGGAATCGAACTTGTGCTGCGAGCTGAAGAGCTCGGTGTCGCGACCCGCCTTGAGGCAACACAAACAGAGAAAGGTGCCCCTGGAGTGGTCGTTCGCGTATTTGCCCGAGAAGGCGGGCTCGGTCGCCTTTTGCCGGGTCACGGCATACTGAACCCTGGTCAGAATCTTCCGCCACTCGGCATCGGTCTTGTACACGAACTCCGGCGCGGGCTTCGACGTTGCTTTCTCATCGGTCTTCTTCGATGCTTCGGGCTCCGCCCTGGCCGTCTCATGGGTCTTGCCGGCTGTCCCCTCGCCCGACCTGGTTGCGGGCCCCACCGCGTCCTGGCCCGACAATGCGTTCGAAGCCAGCATCCCGAATAACACCGCCGCCGGCAGGCACGCCCAGCACGTCACACGGGTACGTGACATGAGAGATCCCCCATTTTCGATTCATGATTCATTTTTTCATCTCTGTCTTTTTCGCGTGCAAGGCGGCGTCCAGGAGCGTGGGCGTCTGCGCGGGAGCGAAGCCCTCGACCACGGCGACGTCGCGGCCGTGCCGCTCTACGACGTAGAGGTGGTCGCCGAGATTTCGCCACACGGAATCGGCGATGGGGGTGGGAGGCCCTCCGATATGGCCCACCTTGGCTGTCTGGTAGGAGACGTAGCCTTTGAAGAACTCGCGTGCGTCGTCTTCGCTGTCCCAGGTCGAGAGCCAGACCAATCCCAGCTTGGAATCCGGGCCCTCGAAGACCGCGTAGCGGTCACCGTCCCATCCCGCGGCGGCCGCCTTGCCGCCGTGCTTGCGGAGCATGACGCCCAGTTGCATCTCTCCCAGGACGTTCCGGCCCAATTCCTTCCATCCTTCGCCAGGCTTGAGCACACCCAGGTCGATGGACATGGGGAGGTCAAGTTCCAGGCGGTACTTTTCGGGATGGAGTATCTGTTCGGTCGATAGTGGCGGGTGGCGATAGACTTCGTCGATCGCCGCCCAGCCCCCCTTGTTGGTGAGTTTGGCACAAAAGACCATGCCCCTGAAGTAAGGAAAAGTCATCGACTCGCTGATGATGGGCGGGACGTTGCGAAGCGTCTTTCCGCTCCCCAAGAACGGCAGGAAGGGCGAGAGCAGGTTGAACGTCCACTCCAGGTTCTCGGCGGGTAGCTTAATGATGTCGTCGCCTTCCCAATCGTCCATGCCGGCCCCGAACATGGCGAGCGTGGCCTCGCCTTCGATCAGTGCTGAAAGCGCCAGCGAACGATCGTCGTCTTTCTTGACGGCCTTCTGCATGGCGTCGAGGTCATAGTGCTGATCGGCCAGGGCGTGCGTGAGCTCGTGGGCGATCACCGTCTTGTTCTCGTCCTTGTCGAAATCCGCCTTGCCGCCGAAGAGGCGCTCGAGGAACGTCGGCTTTTTTTTGACAGCCGTCTTGGTCTCCTCGATCAGGTGCATCGTCTTGGTCTTGGGGTCGTAAAATGCCGCGACCTCTTCAGAGTAGACCTGAGCGAGAGCCTCCCGGAGATTGAAATCACGCGGCAAGAGCCCGAACGCCTTCATGGCGAGCTCGTTAGCACGAAACTCCTGAGGAGTCATATCCTCGTCGATCTCCTTGAGGATGAGCGCTTTCATGTTTTCGCGCTTCGTGACGTCACGCTTCACCTCGTGCTTGAACGGAATTTTCCGGAGGCTGGGGAGGAGCTGCTCCATGCCGCGCTTGTAGCGAATGACGGCTTCCGTGAATTGACCCTGATCGGCGAGGCGATCGCCCTCCGCGAGCAGTTTGGTCCCTTGCCGGATGACTGCGTCGTCGGCGCCTCGGACCTGGACGGGCATGAAGAGGATCGCGAGGACGACGAGAGAACGGACCAAAGGAAAACGCATGGGAAGGGTCCTCTGACAGTAGGCAAGGCGGTCAGCGGTCAGCAGGGAGCACAGTTCGGATCGTATTCACTCGCCACTCGCCACTCGTCACGGTTCATGATGGCATCGAGAGCGCTCTCGTCGTTTCAGCGGGGGCGCTGGCCGGCACCCGGATCCAGACGAAGCGCCGGATTGCCCGCGGGAAGCGGGAAACCAAGGAGCTGGCGCGCCGCACGGATTCGAACTTCGTTCGCGTTGCGCGGTCCTTTGGGACTCCGGCGCAGCAGATTCTGGTCGTTGGACAAGAAGTCGAGAATGACCGCCTCGGGAACTTCGAGCGAGCGGAGCCGTTTGACCTTTGACGGGACATTCATCTTTGCCGTACGCCAGGTCCGCTCGGCCAGGTCGTACTTCTCGGCATTGGCATCGAATCCATAACGTCGAGAAAGTTTGTCGATCTCCGGGCCAGCCTCGCTACCATGGAGACGCAGGACCTCACGAAGCTCTTCGCGGAACTTGGCGCGCTCTTCGTACCGCCGAGCACGGAGATCCGCCTCCCTGTTCTGTTCGCGGGCCACAAGATCAGCCTCTTTCTTCGCGGCTTCTTCCTTGATTTGGCGTTCGGATTCCTCCTTGGAGGGAAGCGGTTGCAGGGCTGGAGCAACCACCTCGGTGTCCCTGTTTGCAGGCGCGCGATCTTTTGCCGGCATGCTTGATGGAACGCCCGCCGGCGTGGAGGTCGTGCCGCCCAGAGCGACGAGCCCCGTTCCTTCCTGCCCGGTCGACGGCGCCGCGGGAGGGCCGACTGCCGCGGATGGGTTGGGCAGGATCGTGCGGAGTCGCGGTTGGGGCTCGGCTGTCACGGTCGCCGGAGCGGAGACGGCCGCTGTCTGAGCGGGCGCTGGTGCTGGCGCGGGCGCCTCCGTCGCTGGATTCGGCGCCGACTCCGAAGGCCCGGATCGGCCGTGCGCGGGCACGTCCGGCTGCGAGCTTGCCGCCACCGCCAACGGCCGCTCGCCAACCGGAAGCGACCGGCTCGAACGTGGAGCGCCGATCCAGTTCTCCAGGACTTGTCTCGATTCGACGGCGGCCTGCACGCGGTACCGTTCAACGACAAGGCGATGATAGATCAGGATCGCGCCGAGCGTGATGAGGAGCATCAGGGGGAAGAACACCCAGGAAGGCACCCCACGGTTCCGATACTGGATCACGACGACCGGCTGTGCGGGAGTGGCCGCCTCGAGCTGCTCTTCGAGTCCATCGGATTCCAGCGAGAGATCAGCGTCAGTTTTGCTCACGAGCAGCCTCCGATCGCCTCGAACCGCCCCCGCTCTGATTTGTTTTCCACTTTACGCTCTCGATGGTGTCTCGCGACACGATCCAATCATTCGCCCATCGTGCCCGCCGTGATGGGGGACTCGAGCGCCTTGGTTCGGTTTTACATGATACCAGAATCACGAGCTTCGTACACCCGTTTGGCGCCCTCACGAAGTCGCGGCCCGCGACGATCCTTCACCCACGGCCGGCACGGTGGGGGGAAGCATCGGGGGGTTCGCGCCGGCCCGTTCCTCCGTCTCACGTGCCGCAATGATCTCGGCCGGCGGCCAGTACTCCAGCCGGACTTCGCTGCCGCGGACCGCCACGTAGGGGCACGGAGCCGCTTCGGTCCAGGTGCCGCTGTTTACGTAAAGCACTCCGTCGTGCCGGGCGACCAGGGGAAGATGAGTATGGCCGCACGTCACAAAATGGAAACCTTGGCCGCGGGCATATTCCACGGCTCGGCGCTCGATCAACTGGCTGTTCCGCTGCCATCGCTTGGAGATCCGCCGGATCCAACGAGCGGCGCGGTGCGGCATCCATTTCTGAATGAAATAGAAGATGCCGCAGGCGATTTCCGTCAGCCAGGGATAGGCGGTGGTGAACGTGTCAAACTGGTCTCCGTGCAGAATCAAGAGCTGGATCTGGTGGTTGTCGTAAACGTATTCATCGAGGATCTCGACTCCGACGATGTGGCTGATGATGTCGATCGGTCCATCGTGGTTGCCGCGAATCCACACGAGGTGAAAATCGTCACGGTCGGAGTTGCGCCTGATGATCTTCAGGCAGGCGAAGTGCCGCTTTGTCAGCCGCTTGAAGTTCAAGTCGTCGAAGACGTCGCCGTTGATGACGAGCTGGTCACAATGCTCAACGGCCCACAACAGGAACTCCTCGAGCAGCTTCGCCTGGCAGACGAGGCTGCCCAGGTGAAGGTCGCTGATCACGACGCAATCGTAATGGGTGGTGTCCGACGGATCAGGCGTATCCTGGGTCGTCTCCATGACTCGGCTCCGGGGATGGCGGCGTGCGTCGCCTGATCGTAATGAATAGGCGGGGAATCGAAAAGTCACGCGGCCGGCTCGACACCAATCACGATCCGGCGGAAGCCCGCGGCCACCCCGCGTAGAACGCCATGCCGGGATAATCACGAACGAAGCCCAATCCGGTCAGCCGAGGGGCCGCGGGACTCTCCGCCGCCGGCTCTCCATTATACGTTTCGACCTTGAGGATTCGCCGCCTCGGGCCGGCCAGGTTGAGAAAAAGAGCGAGCGCGCGATCGACGTCGACCTGCTTGGCCCAGGGAATGCCTGTCAATCGCTTTCCCTGAGACTCGATGATCAGGATGGGGCGGCCGTCGCACAGGACCAGGAAATTGCCCGGCAGGCGCGGCAACCGCGCGACGCCGCCGCCCAGGAGGTCGATATCCAGCGGCGCGCCAGCCCCGTAGATGTTCGCCGGATCGGCCGAGCAGACGAGGACGTCGCGACCAGGAGCCTTCGCCGCGCGCGCATCGTTCCCCCCCTCTCCTTCCGATGAACCAATGACGGCCCGCGAGGCCGTGCCTGCCTGGGGCGCGGCTGCGAGCCGCGCCAGCTCCGCGGCGGCATCTTCTCGAGCATATTGCACACCGGAGAGTCCTTCGACGAAGTAGCCGCGGCGAAGCTCGCCGCGCCACTCGGCCCGTGACAGCAGCGGGGCGAGGTCGCCCCAGGATGGGGCCGACGGCTCGAGAGCGACGACGTCGCGCGTCAAGACGCCATACCGGTCCAGCAGGACGCCGGCCCAGGCGAGAAGCCTGGTTTCCGGGTCGCCGGCCGGCCGATCGAGACGCCACCACCGCCCCTCGGACCGCGCCGCGGTCGACCTCCTCGGCCGGGTGCCGAGCGAGAGACCCGCGCGACGAGCGGAAGCGGCATCGGAAAGCGCCTGAAGAGTCGACTCGGACCCCTGCCGCACCGGGTCGAAGCGGTCGTTCGTGACCAGTCCTCGTCCCACCAGGCTGCTCAAGGCGCCGCGCACCCGCGACGGTTCGACGCCCGCGAGCCGCGCGAGATCGGTTGCGAAGCTGGCACCGTGCCGCTCGAGCAGCTCGAGCATGAGCTGTTCGTCGTGGGAGAGATCCAACGACGCGACCTCGCCCGGCGGATCGCCGGGAAAGTCGCGAGGCAGAAAAGCGACCCGCGGCTCGTCGCGCGGGCCGGCTTCCGCCCGCCAGAGCCAGGTCCCACGACCGAGGAGCTCGTCGAGCCACGCCGGGCGGTAGTCCTTGATGCGGCGCGGCAGGATGTCTTCTTCCCACGCGCGGGCGGGGGCCGCGAATCCTTGCAGTCGATCGAGGACCCGCTCGAGGAAGGCCGGCCCCTGTCCGCATGTGGCGGGATGAACGTATTGCCTGCGGAGGAGGAAATCGGCGAACACTTCGGGCAGAACGGCCAGGCTCTCCTTCCGTCGCACGGCCACGGTCACCCGCCGCATTTCGGCGAGGTTTTCCCGTTCCACCCACCGCGCTTCGCCCGCGGTGCCTCCCGTGTCGATCCGAACCACCTTTCCTTCCTCGGACCAACGTTCGAGCAGCTCGGCCGCCTCGTCGGCGGGAATCGGATATCGGGCGGTGAGATCGGCCAGACCGATCAATGCGTGCGTCTGCAGGAAGCGACGCACAATCGTGCCGCGTGCTTCCTCATCGGGGCCGGATCGAACCAGGAACGCCGCCCGAAAAAGCGGCTCCTCCTCGGCGGAGATCCAACGCATTGGCTCCGAAGTGCCGGCAAGCTCGATCGTCAGGGCTCGGCCGCCGACCCGCAACTCGGCGAGGAATGCATCCATCGGCCCGGCCGCCTCGGAGACTGTCAAATCGCCGAGGAGGCGCAAGCGTTCCGCTGCCTCGTCCACGGTTCGCGGCGGCCGGCCAATGTGCCGAAGGCGATTCTCCACTCGTCCAACAGCCTCCCGCGCAAGCCAGTCGTCCAGCGGTCCCCCGCGCAGCAAGGGCTCGAGCAGGTCCTCATCCACGACGGAGCGGACCGGTTGCCGGTCGCTCCGTTTCGGCTCGTCCCACTCGTAAAGATGAGCCGCCGTGAACAGGAAGATCAATTCCGACGTGAACGGCGACGGGATCTCGCCCTGGCGGCGTACCACGCGCACGGTCCCTTCCTGAATCGCACTCAAGAGCGAGCGAAGTCGCGGCAGGTCGAGGTCGTCGTCCAGGCATTCGCGCATCGTCTCGAGGACGATCGGAAAATCGGGGAACTGCCTCGCGACTTGCAATAGGTCCTTGGCGCGCAGCCGCTGGAGCCAGAGCGGCGTTCGCCTGGCCGGGTCGGGGCGGGGCATGAGCAAGGCCCTGGCCGCGCTCTGGCGGAACCGCAGCCCAAAGAGCGCGGTCTCGGGCAGCTCCTCGCGGATCAAGCGTTCCGCCAGCTCGCCGGAGAGCCCATCGAGGAGGTCGAGCGGCGGATCATCCATGCCGGGAAGCCGGAACAAAAGCCCGTCATCGGTGTGCAGACACGCCGGCGTGATGCCCAGCCGATCACGGATCCGTCCCACGAGGGCGAGTTTCAGTGCGTGATGCAGCTTGCCGCCGAACGGCGTCAGGATGGCGAGCCCCAGCTCACCCGCCGGGTCGAGAAACGACTCGATCAAGATGGTCCGATCGCTGGGGACGGCCTCCGCCAGCCGCTTCTGACCGGCGATGTAATGCCTGAGATAGCGGGCAGCGGGCGGCGTGAGCCGGCACTCACTTTCGAGCCAGGACAGTAATTCCGGGTCATCCAACCGGTCCGTGATCTCACGACAGAGCGCCCCGACCCTCTCACCCAGCTCGGCCGAACGCGCGGCATTCTCTCCCCGCCAGAATGGCATGACGGCCGTCTGCCCCTCCGCTTTTCCGACCACCACGCGATGGGGCTCGATCGCCTCGATCCGCCAGGTGGAATTGCCCAGCGCGAACGCCTCGCCGACCCGCCGCTCGTAGACGAACTCTTCGTCGAGCTCGCCCAGGCGCGGCCCTCCCTCCCCCAGATGTACCGGGAATTGACCCGTGTCGGGAATCGTGCCGCCGCCGACCAAGGCAAGGTGTTTCGTTCCAGGCAGTGCGGACAGGCGGTTGTGGACCCGATCCCAGGAGAGGCGCGCGCGCAGGTCGCGGAACTCCGGCGTGGGGAACCGCCCGGAGACCAGCCGGAGGACGTTCTCGAACGCTTCGGCCGGCAGGTCGTGGAACGGATAGGCGGCCCGGACGAGGTCGAAGAGGGCCGCCACGTCCCACGGCTCCATCGCGACACAGGCGATAACTTGCTGCGCCAGCACGTCGAGGCACCCGTGCGGCACGCGAAGCGGCTCGATCGCGCCCTCGAGCATGGCGCGGCACAGTGCGGCCGATTCGAGCAGATCGCTCGCGGTCTTGGCGATCAGGCGCCCCTTGCTGACGCCGCGGACCACGTGCCCTGCCCGGCCCACTCGCTGAAGCCCGCGCGCCACGCTACCCGGCGATTCGACCTGGCATACCAGGTCGACCGCTCCCATGTCGATACCCAGCTCGAGGGACGCGGTGGCCACGACCGCCGCCAGGGCACCCTGCTTCAAGGCATCTTCCGTCGCTCGCCGCTCGGGAAGGCTGATGCTTCCGTGGTGCGCCCGGAACGGACGCGCGGCGCTGCGTTCTAACTCCGTGGCCGGATCGCCCGCCAGGTCCCCCGCGCCGGCCCAGTCCGGCGGCATGTCCGTCTCGTCGTCACTGTCTGGATCAGCCGACGCGTTGAGCCGGGACGTCAGCTTCTCGACCATCCGCCGATTGTTGGCGAAGATGATCGTCGAGCGGTGGGCCCGGACCAGAGTCAGCAACCGCTGTTCGATCTCGGGCCAGATCGATCCGGCGACCGCAGGGCGGTCCGGGCTGCGTGGCCAGATGACCTCGAGATCGAGGTCACGACGCCAGCCGGCGTCGACGATCGTGACGGGTCGAAATTCCGCGCCGCGCTCGGGTGACGCCCCACCGATTCGCCGGATCCCACCCAGATAGCGCGCGACTTCGTCCAGGGGACGCTGGGTGGCCGACAGTCCAATCCGCACAAAACTTGCGGGATTGATCGCCTCGAGTCGCTCCAGCAAGAGCGCCAGGAACACGCCACGCTTGTTGCCACAGACGGCGTGAATCTCGTCGACGATGACGTGCGAGATCCCCCGCAGCGTCTCCCTGGCCTGGCTCGTCAACAGGAGGTGGAGCGATTCGGGCGTGGTGATGAGGATGTCTGGGGGCTTCCGAACCATGGCCGCGCGTTCGTGGCTGGGAGTGTCGCCACTCCGGACCGCGACTCTCAGAGCGGGCAAGGGCACGCCGAGGTCGCGAGACTTCGCCAGGATTCCTTCGAGAGGGAAATGGAGATTGCGCCAGACATCCTGGTTGAGCGCTTTGAGCGGCGACAGATAGAGGATTCGCACACCCTGCTTCTCTCGAGGCGCTCGCCAGAGGTGGTCGAGCGCTGCCAGAAAGGCGGCGAGGGTCTTGCCCGACCCTGTCGGCGCCACGATCAAGGCATTCTGGCCGGATGCGATGGCCGGCCAACCGAGCCGCTGCGCCGGCGTCGGCTCGCCGAACTGCTCACGGAACCACGACGACACCGCCGGGTGAAACCGATCGAGGATGTCGTCCGCACCGTCGCTTGCTCGGTCCATGGATGCGAGGGCCTTCCGCGAGCAGGTCAATCATGCCGTCACGAACGGAAAGCCCAATTTTCGCCTGGGAATCGGCGGACCGCAAGCGTTCTTTCTGTACAAAGGTCTATTTCCCCCCAGGGCGGTGGCCAAGCTGCGGCTCCAGGATTTCCAGCATGACGGTGAGCAGCGAGAGTTATTGAGTTCAAATCCCGTCGGCACTCTCGCGGCATTAGACTGGTGCCGAAGAAGTGTGGGTTCGCGCTCGTCTGCGGCCAAGAATGCTTCGGTGTGTCGGACCGATGCACAGACAATTCTGCCGAAAGGCCTGATATTTCCTCGGAAAGTAGCTTCGCCCTCGATTCCCGCTCTTCCCTCATTAACTACGATCTCTTCAGGACGCTCTTCAAGAACAGATCAGTCAGGAACACCCCCGAGGACGGGTCAGCTTGACAAGCCGCCCAATCGAGAAATGCGTTCTCCGCCGTCATGACTTTCAAGTCCGCATCCGGGTGTCCCAGCGGAGTCGCTGTGTCGTAATCGGCGTCATGCCTCGCCTGTTGTAGATCGACGAAGGCTGTACCAATGTCTCGGTGTTGGGGTGCGATAGCAACGCCCGGCCTCACCGTCAGCACACCTGCCACGACTGTCGCACCAGAAAACTCTTGGCACACCTGCTTCATCTTGCCGTGATCAAGCGACCGGCCCACGCGGGACCGCAACGTAGGATCGGCGACGATCCGCGCCATTGCCTCGTGGATGAGCATGTGGAACAAAGCGTAGTAGGCGGTAGACACCCCGCGCCGCAGATCCGCTTCGACAATCGGCGGTGGAGGCGGAACAAGAGCGGGTGGGGGAGGGACTGGAGGTACGAGTCGCCTCGCCAGCGCTAGCAGGTCATCGTGTAGCGCCATTGGGTCAGGCCGTCTTGTATTCCGTGGCGGTGCGCAGCCTGACGTAGGGCCACCTACGGACTCCCTCCGCTGCAAGCGCCTGGCGAATCATTGGGATGATCCGTGAGCCGAAGCGTCCGTAATCGCTCCGAGCGACGTTCCCTTCGGCGAAGACGTTGACCCAGACCGCAGCGTCCCCTTCCTCGCTGCTTCCCAGTTCGTAGTCCCAGTTCACCACCCAGGGCGGGAAAAGCACATTTCGCAGCGCCTTCTCCACCTTTTTGGACTCCTCCGGGGTGGGAAGGTAAGGGCTCAGAATGTTCAGGATAGCGATGAAGGCGGTGGCTGCATTGCCGTACTGCTCTTTCGTCGGAGGCTTGTCGGCGGGGACCTGGCTCGCAACGGCCTTGAACGCTTGCACGGCGTTCAGGAGTTCCGCTTGTCGATCCGCCTTCAGTTCGGGGAAATTCGCAGCGTTGAAACCCTCCACCGACTTCGGCGTCAGCCAAAGCGCGCCCCGAGTTAACGCATCGGAGATCGAGGCTGTGTCGATCGTAGGGCTATCGGTCTCAGCCCTGGGGTGAACGAAGAGGTTCCGGGCGACTCGGAAGTTGGCCAGAAATTTTTCCTTCGAGGCTCCGTCTTGCACCTCGAAATTGTGAACGACCCGTCCCTGTTCGACGAACACTGCGCGGGGTTTGTCTCCTTGGAAGTGCAGCAGGAACTTCAGGCCGTCAAGCGGCGATTCATCCGGGTAGCCCCACGGGCTCGCACCGCCCATCTCTGCGCTCACTAACAGCCCGCACCTGAATCGGAGCTTCCCTGGGTATTCTGTTCCGCTCCTCGTCAGGAAGATGACCCCGACCTCGCCATCGCCGTTCTTGTAGCGCCCCTGTTCGTCAAAGAGGCTCAGAAAATTGTCGGCTGCGGACATGACCAGCCTCCATCTTCACGCTGAGGGCGTCTTCTCTCGCTGTGCTTCATTCTACCAGGCGGGAGTCGTTCCGGATGCGCAGCTCCCACTCGCTACGGCCGCTTGCTGTTTTTATTCTTTGCGCGCGTCGGTCAGATCGACCGAAGCGTCGTGAGATCAAGACGCCGAGCCACCGGGGCAATAAAGAAAACGGCCGTTTGTTTTACTGCCGTCAGAGCGACAACGCGAAGGTCAACAAGGAGCGGAGCCGGAGCCCCTGAGCTTCACGCGGCGCTGACTGGGGAGTGTGGAAGGGGGACCGACAAGAAGGGGGCTCGCGCCGGGGCGATCCGGTTTCACCGCGGCCGCGTGTGTGATCGGCTCAGGATGTGCTGGAAAGCTCCCGCCTTCTATCTGCTTCTGCGCCATCTCGTCCCCTTCGTACGTCGGAGCGTGCCGCCGATGCGCGTTGCTGAGTTCGCCAAGCGACCTCGTGGTGATTACTCTTCAATTTCCCTTCGGCGCAAGTCTCGCCAGGCCGAGCGTGGCCCAGGAACTGGCGGCGCAGGTGATCGGCGTCAATAGTTTCGAGCTCCCGGGCGAGCCATCGGGGGTCGATCGAGAAATCATCGGCCAACTGCCTTCGGGCGTTTGCGTGGCGACCAGGAAATCTATCCCTCGCCTGATCTCGGGTTGTTCGGCCGTGTAACCGGCGAACGACAAGACGTATAACGTCTGGCCGGTGGCAAAGGCGTCG
>JBIOJM010000104.1:0-27755 GCA_044450785.1 Isosphaerales bacterium | reverse complement strand
TCACCGGCAAGATCGATGTGCGAGGGTTGGCGGAATCGGAGGCCGCATGATATCTGAGCGGCACGGCGCTAGCCGCCGGTGTTTGGCTTCCGGCACGCGGGGGGGATCCCTGTGAAGTCATTAACCTGACGCTCAATAATGGCGTCCGGAGTAGAGATGGGCAATCCAATGGCCAGACATCGTGTTCTCATCCAGAGTAAGCAGGACCCGCCCGGATTGCTCAGCCCAGGCCAGGATCTGAGGGTCGCTGGACTGGAGGGGACGATCGGGTCGGTCTCCCACGCGAACGGCGTCGATGAGATGGACTACCCGGACTCCATCAACTCGCGGATTCGGAGAATCCCGGGCCCGGGCTGATAACTGGCGCGAAGCTGCTCGATCTTTGCCTCGACTTCCGCCACGTAGGCGTCCACCTCCACCTTGTTTTCGATGGTGGACGCGATCACCTTGTGGATCAAGGCGAGGGGCAAGGTGGGGTACTCGTCGTGCATCATCTCGGCCGTGTGCCCCTCGTTGTGGGAGAGCACAATGAGGTACAGGTCGATACGATGCCCCGTCAGGCGGATTTCACCCATCGATCCGCGGGTCAAGAAATCGGGCAGATTCATCGATGTTCTCCCATTCCCATGGGTTTGGCTCATCCTCGAGGCACCCAAGAACCGGGATCAATGTTACACGAAAAAGGAGAATTCTCGCTGATCACCACCTGGTTTGGCGGAACGAAACCGCGATCACCAGGTGGTTCGCCCCCTCACCCCATCCCTCTCCCCAAAAGGGGCGAGGGCGACCGGTTAACTCCTTCGCGACGCAAGGTCAGGGCGCCGTGGGCCTTTCGTCTTTACCGCCTCGCCCCCCCCGGGGAGAGGTCGGCCGCAGGCAGGGTGAGGGGGTCCCGGCGGTGGTGATCAGCGAGGAGTCTCCAAGAAAGCCGTCGGTTTCCATTCGGAGCGATGGGTTGCCTGATATGCCATGCTCCGCGTTGGCCTCTCCAAGCCGTAGCATTTCACCACGGTTCGGTTTATGATACACGCTTGTTGAACATTCCGCTCCGGCGGTCCGATACCGTATTTTGAAGGTACTGGGCTGGTGATCTGTCAACCTCCGATCGGCGGGTGGAACACGGGGAGACCTTCGGTCGGCCCGAGGGGCGGGGTCAGGAGACCCGCGCCCAGCAGCCCGGGCGGAGTCAGAGGCCCGCGCCCAGCAGCCCGGGCGGGGTCAGGAGACCCGCGCCCAGCGCGGCCACGGTCGATAAACACCATGCGTGGTTTGGTCTGCTCCGTCGCGGTGTGGGTGACGATCGGGGCACCCTTGATCTGTGTGGACGGAGGCGAGCCCGCCCCTGCAGTTCAAGCAGCCCGCGAGCAGTTCTTCGAGCAGAACGTCCGGCCGCTGCTGGCTCAGAATTGCTATTCCTGTCATGGCGACAAGAAGCAAAAGGGGGGTCTGCGCCTCGATTCGCTGGAGTCGATCCTGAAGGGAGGCGAGTCGGGACCGGCGGTCGTGCCCGGCAAGCCCGGGGAGAGCCTGCTCGTCGAGGCGATCAACTACCAAGAGCTCGAAATGCCGCCCACCGGCAAGCTCAGCCCGGAGAAAGTCGCCGTCCTCACCCGATGGGTCTCCCTGGGTGCTCCCTGGCCCAGCCGTGACCGCGCGGCAGCGCATGCCACGCTCACCACCACGAGCAATCCACTCAAGGCGAAGCTCACAGCGACCGATCGCGCTTTCTGGTCGTTCCAACCGGTTCGCGGATCGATCGCGCCCGACGTCGCCAAACCAACGGCCGGCGCCTGGGCCGACTGGTCGCGCAATCCCATCGATCACTTTATCCTCAAGGCCCTGCGGGAGCACGGGCTGACGCCCGCCCCCGAGGCCGACAAGCCGACCCTGATCCGTCGCGCGACCTTCGACCTCACGGGGCTGCCCCCGACCCCCGAAGAGGTCGACGCGTTCCTGGCCGACGCGGCGCCCGAGGCCTACGAGCACCTGGTCGACCGGCTGCTGGCCTCCCCTCGTTACGGACAGCGCTGGGCGCGGCACTGGCTCGACCTGGTTCGCTATGCCGAGTCGGACGGCTTCCGCCAGGACGCTTTTCGCCCCCAAGCGTGGCGATACCGTGACTACGTCGTCCGCGCGTTCAATAGCGACAAACCCTACGACCGCTTCTTGACCGAACAGCTTGCCGGCGATGAGCTCGATCCCGACGACCCCGAGCTACGGGTCGCCACCGGCTATCTCCGGCTGGGGACTTATGAGTACAACCAGAGGAACGTGCGCGGGCAGTGGGCCGACATGCTCAACGAAATCACCGACGTCACCGGTGAGGTCTTCCTCGGGCTCTCCATTGGCTGCGCCCGCTGCCACGACCACAAGTTCGACCCGATCCTTCAAAAGGACTATTATCGCCTCCAGGCGTTCTTCACTCCACTCTTGCCCCGTGACGATTTGACGATGGCCCGGCAGCGGCAGTGGGCCGAGTATCAGTCGAAGCGAGCCGCCTGGGAGAAAGCGGCGGCCGAGGTCCTCCGCCAGATCGATGCCATCGAGCAACCGTATCGCGACCAGGGGACCGCCCGCGCAGTCGCCAAGTTTCCCGAGGACATCCGGGCGATCCTGCGGAAGCCCGAGCAGGATCGATCCCTGCTCGAGCGGCAACTGGGCACCCTGGCCTCTCGCCAGATCACGTTTGAGCACGCGCAGGTGCCGGCGCTGCTGAAGGGGCCCGTCAAAGCCCAGTGGGAGGCATTGCAAAAGACACTCAAGCGATTCGATCGCTTGCAGCCGATCCCTCCCGAATCGGTACCCACGGCGAGCGATATCGGGCCGGTCTCACCGCCGACATTGGTCCCGGGCGATCGCAAGCAGGCTGTGATCGAGCCGGGATTCCTGTCGGTGTTCGACCCGGCGCCGGCGCGGATCGAGCCGCCTGCCGCGGCAGCGCGGTCGACCGGAAGGCGGCTGGCCCTGACCCACTGGCTGATCCGGCCTGACAATCCGCTCTCGACCCGCGTGATCGTCAACCGGGTCTGGCAGTACCACTTCGGCCGTGGGCTGGTCGGCACTCCGAGCGATTTTGGCCGCCTGGGCGAGCTTCCCAGCCACCCCAAGCTGCTCGACTGGCTGGCTGGCGAGTTCGTCGCGCAAGGCTGGCACGTCAAGCCGCTCCACCGGCTGATCCTGACCTCGGCGAGCTATCGCCAGGCAGCCGTTCGCAATCCGCGCGACCTCGCCGCGGCGCAGCGGGTCGATCCCGAAAACCGGCTGCTCTGGAAACGAACGGTCCAGCGGCTCGATGCCGAGGAGATCCGCGACGCCATGCTGGCCACGAGCGGCGAGCTCGAGCCGCAGATCGGTGGTCCGAGCGCTCGCACGGCGCAACGCCGGCGCACAATCGACACCCGGACCATTCGCAACACGATCGACACGCTCCTGGAGGCCTTCGACGCTCCCGACGGCACGCTCGCCACGCCCCGCCGCAACACGACCACGACGGCCACTCAAGCTCTGCTGATGATCAACGGCGACTGGACGCTGGCGCGGGCCGAGGCCCTCGCCGCCCGCCTGGAACGCCTCGAGCCAGCGTCCATCGACGACCGGGACCGAATCGTACTGGCATACCGTTTGGCCTTCGGCCGCCAACCCGAGCCCGAAGAGCTCGAACAGACCGCCGCGTTCCTTGATCGCCAGGCCCGGCTTCCTCAGCCGCCCTCAGGGCGCTCCAACCTCGCGGCCGACCAATCCGCCCTGGTCGATTTCTGCCACGTGCTGTTCAATTCAAACGAGTTCTTGTATGTTGATTAGGACTATACGGATGCCTTCTCCGGAAACGGGACGCTCCTCCCTGGAATCGGGAACGCCGGCTTCAGGTCCACGGGTTTCCCATCGCATCATGCCACTGACTCGGCGCGACTGGCTGCTGCAAGCCGGCGCCGGTTTTGGTGGCCTGGCTCTGCTGGACCTGCTGACGCGTGGGGCAGAGGCCGGGCCCGACCCGGGGCCTCGCTCACCGATCTCTGGATCGTGGCACCGGCCCGCGACCGCACGAAGCGTCATCTTCCTTTTCATGGAAGGGGGCCCCAGCCATCTGGACACGTTCGACCCCAAGCCCGAGCTGAACCGCCTGGCCGGCCAACCGCTCCCACCGAGTTTCAAGCCGGTCATCACACCCATGGGGGAGGGCCGAGCGCCGCTGATGGCCTCGAAGCGGAAATGGAAACAGCACGGCCAGAGCGGGATCTGGGTCTCCGACTGGCTGCCGCACATCGCCACCTGCGTCGATGACCTGGCGGTGGTCCATTCTTGCTGGACCGACGGCTTGAACCACGTTGGGGGTGTCTGCCAGATGAACACCGGCTCGACACTGGCCGGCCGCCCCTCGTTGGGAAGCTGGGTGACCTACGGCCTGGGGACCGAGAACGCCAACCTACCCGGGTTCGTCGTGATGCAAGACGTTGCTCGTGCCCAGGTGGCCGGTGGGCCGCGGAACTGGGGCACGGGCTTCATGTCGGCGGTCTACCAGGGGACACGGCTGGACGGCGGACTCGAGCCGATCGTCAACCTGCGAACGCCCGCCGCCGTCGGCCCGGCGCGGCAGCAGGGCAAGCTCGAATTCCTGGGCCGGCTCAATCACCGCCATCTCGTGCCCCGGCTCGACCAGTCCGAGCTCGACGCCCGGATCAAGAGCTATGAGCTGGCGTTCCGGATGCAGGCCCAAGCCCCCGAGGCTGTCGACCTCGCGAGCGAGACGGCGGCGACCCAGATCCTCTACGGCCTGGACAATCCGGCGACCGAGAGCACCGGACGGCTCTGCCTGCTGGCCCGCCGGTTGGTGGAGCGGGGCGTACGGTTCGTTCAACTGTACTGCGGCGCAGGAAGCAAATGGGATGCTCACAGCGATATCGAGGGGAACCATGCTCGAACCTGCCTCGCCATGGACCGGCCCGTCGCGGGGCTGCTCAAGGACCTCAAGCGCCGGGGTCTGCTGGAACAGACGCTCGTCGTCTGGGGTGGTGAGTTCGGCCGCACACCCATGTCCGAGAAAGGCGATGGCCGCGACCATAACCCGTACGGCTTTACCATGTGGATGGCCGGCGGCGGTATCAAGGAGGGCATCGTCGTCGGGAAAACCGATCAAGTCGGTCTCCATGCCATCGAAGACCGGCTCCACGTCCACGACATCCACGCCACGATCCTCCACGCGCTGGGCGTGGACCATGCCAGGCTGATCTACCGGCACCAGGGCCGCCCCGAACGCCCGACCGTCAACGAGGGCGGGGTCTTTCGAGGCTTGCTGAAGGTGTAGAGTCGTCCTTGTAAAACTATTGGTCTTGACATCAGAGCCCGAAGGCAATAATCTACAAGTGTCAGTTGCTCGCGAAGGGCAATTCGACTTTCCGGCTATGGTGGCCCCGCCGTGCATGACTGTACGGGTGGGGTTTTTTTGTGCCCCCACCCGTCTGTCCATCGGGCACCAGGGATCATCCCTCATGGATGATCGCGACTCCGCGGTAACGGCTGCCGCAATTCCGGGTGTCTTGGGGGTTTGATTTCCCCTGCGAAAAAGGACCGCGCTCACCCCATAAGCAGGGGCGAACGCCAACTGTCCATGTGATCGGATCAACTTGTGACTCTTCAATGACAAAGGAGAAAGCCATGGCAGAGGTCAAAGAAGCACCCAGGCCGAAGACCGAGAACGGTCCGGGACAGGCCAAGGACATCGCGCCCCGCACCACGGCGGCGCCCATGAAGTCGAACGTGAGCCCGTTTGCGTACATGCGCCGGTTTGCCGAGGAGATGGACCATCTCTTCGAGAACTTCCCGCTCCAAGCGGGATTCCGGATGCCGAGCTTCCTCACTCGCGGTCACGAATTGCTGCGGCGCGAGGCGGGGGTCATCCCTGGCGAATGGTCGCCGCAGATCGACGTCCTGGAGCGGGAAGGGCAGTTCGCGGTCCGTGCCGACTTGCCGGGTCTGAGCAAGGAAGACGTGAAGGTGGATGTCACTGACGACCTGCTCACGATCCAGGGCGAGCGCAAGCAGGAGAAGAAGGAGGAGCGCGAGGGGTACTGCTACAGCGAGTGCAGCTACGGGAGCTTCTACCGCGCCATCCCGTTGCCGGCGGGTGCCGAAGCGTCCAAGGCGACCGCGCAGTTCCACAACGGAGTGCTCGAGATCGCAATGCCTGCCCCGACGCAAGGAGGGAAGAAGGCACGACGTCTGGAAGTCCGTGAAGGGAAGTAGTGCGTGCATCCCATCGGCTCGGGCGGCATGCGAGCCACTCGGGACATGCTGCCCGGTCGAGATCGGCTTGCACTCTCCCGACCTGGGAGCGAGGTTCATGATTTTCGTGCGTTTATGAGACGACATCAATGAGGCAATCTTCTCGCGAATCGATGGGAGGATCTGATGAAGATTGACACGGACTTGCGGCGAGATGTGCTCGATGAGCTCGAGTGGGAGCCGAGCATCGAGGCCGCGGACATGGGAGTTGCGTGCCATGGTGGCGTGGTGACGCTCACCGGGTTCGCACCGAGCTACGCCCAGAAATTGAAAGCCGAGCAGGTGACCAAGCGGGTTCACGGCGTCAAGGCGGTCGCCAACGATATCGACGTTCGGTTGAGCGGTCGAGCCGAGCGGACCGACTCCGACATCGCCCGGGCAGCCGTCGACGCACTGAAGTGGAAGAGCTCGGTGTTGGACGAACATATCAAGCTTTCAGTGAGCAAGGGCTGGATCACTCTCGAGGGCGAAGTTAACTGGCAGTATCAGAAAAGCGACGCCTACGAGGCCGTGCACCACCTGGTTGGCGTGCGGGGCGTGACCAACTTGATCACCGTGAAGGCGCCGGTATCGACGGTCGAGGTCAAGTCGCGGATCGAAGCGGCATTCCGGCGCAGCGCCGAGGTCGATGCGCAGAAGGTCCGCGTGGAGACGCATGACGGCAAGGTGACGCTGCGCGGCGAGGTGCGCTCGTGGTCGGAGCGTCAAGAGGCTGAACGGACGGCCTGGTCCGCGCCGGGGGTCTCCGCGGTCGAGAACCTGATCATGATCAGCCCGTAGGAACTGGAGAAATGACCCAGGACTTCCTCGTTTTCTCCGGCACGGCCAATCCGGGGCTGGCTACGGCCGTCACCGCGCTACTGGGCGTTCGGCCCGGCGCTTGCGCCATCGCCCAGTTCCCGGATGGTGAAACGGCGGTGCGCCTCGACGAGTCGGTGCGCAGTCGCGAGGTTTTCGTGGTTCAGCCGACCTCGCCTCCGGTCAACGACCACTTGATGGAGCTGCTGACCTTCGCCGATGCCTGCCGCCGCTCGGCGGTCGCGCGGATCACGGCCGTGGTGCCCTACTTCGGCTATGCCCGCGCCGACAAGCGGCATGGCCGGCGCCAGCCCATCACCGCCAGCCTCGTCGCCCAGTTGATGCAGGCTGCGGGTGTCGACCATGTCGTCACGCTCGATCTGCACGCGGCACAGATCGAGGGTTTTTTCCACATTCCCGTCGATAGCCTCACAGCGGTGCCGACGCTTTGCCACGCGCTCCGGGACCGGATACCGTCGGGGGCGGTGGTCGTCTCGCCGGACACCGGGCGGGTGTCGATGGCCACCGAGTTCGCGCGCCGGCTCGGCTGCTCGGTCGCCATTTTGCACAAGCAGCGCACGAGCGGCACCGAGACCGAGATGACGCACTTGGTCGGCGATGTGCGCGGTCGGTCCTGCCTGATCATCGATGACATGATCTCGACCGGCGGCACGATCGTCCGTGCCGTGGAGGCCCTGCTCGCGGCCGGAGCCCGCCCTGAAATCACGGTCGCCGCGACCCATGGGCTCTTCGTGGGGGAGGCTCGGGCCAAGCTCAGCCACAAGGCGATCAGCGAGGTGTTCGTCACCGATTCGGTGGCGGTCGACCGATCCTGGCCAGAACTCCGTATCGTCTCGATCGCACCGCTCGTCGCCGCGGCGATACGTCAGGTCCTTGCCGGAGGGTCGCTCGGCGATCTCTACCAGGACGTACCCACGACTTTCGAGCAGAATCGCCGTACCGATCAAATCGGGAGGAAATGATGGAGACTCCATTCCGAAACCGCACCGACGCGGGTCGACGGCTAGCCCAGCGGCTTGTGGCCTACGCCGGCCTTCCGGATGTCCTCGTTCTGGGTTTGCCGCGCGGGGGAGTACCTGTCGCCTATGAAGTGGCGAGGGCGCTAGGGGCACCGCTTGACGTCTTCATTGTTCGCAAGCTGGGGGTGCCAGGCCATGAGGAGCTGGCGATGGGGGCGATCGCTTCGGGCGGGATCCGGGTGCTCAACGACAACGTGGTCCGGTCATTGAGTATCTCGGACCGCGTGATCGAGGCCGTCACCGCGCAAGAGCTTCGCGAGCTGCGGTGGAGAGAGCGAGCCTATCGTGGTGATCGGCCCCTGCCCGACGTCCGTGGCCGGACCGTGATCTTGGTGGACGATGGAATTGCGACCGGCTCGACGATGCGGGCCGCCATCGCGGCTTTGCGCCGGCTCGAGCCCACCCACCTCATCGTGGCCGTCCCGACCGCGGCACCATCGACCTGCGACGAGATCCGCGGCGAGGCAGACGATTGCATTTGCGAGATGATGCCGGATCCATTTTACGCCGTTGGTCTCTGGTACGAGGACTTCTCACAGACGACCGACGATGAGGTCCGCGACCTCCTCGACGAGGCCGCCAGCGAGACGACGGCGGCGCAACGATCATGACATAAGGGAGCAGCAGCCATGAACACAGCAATCCTACCAGATCTGTCGCAGGGCGTCTTGACGGAGGCCGTGCGTGCGGCTGCGCGGCCATTGCGGGGTGCGGCTGACGACTACGATTCCCTGCTCGAGTACATTGGCGACGCCCGTTTCGTATTGATCGGCGAGGCCTCGCACGGCACTCACGAGTTTTACCGGGAACGGGCGCAGATCACCAAGCGGCTGATCCGGGAGAAGGGATTCACCGCGGTGGCCGTCGAGGCCGACTGGCCCGATGCCTATCGGGTCAACCGCTACGTCCGCGGCCGGGGCGACGACACCGAGGCCATCGATGCCCTGGAGGGATTCAAGCGATTTCCGACCTGGATGTGGCGCAACGCCGACGTCCTCGATTTCGTCGGCTGGCTCCGCAACCACAACGATTCGGTACGGCAAGGCCAGCCCAAGGCCGGCTTCTATGGCCTCGACCTCTACAGCCTGCATGCCTCGATGGAGGCCGTGGTCACCTACCTCGACAAGGTTGACCCCGAGGCGGCAGAGCGGGCGCGCCAGCGCTATGCCTGCTTCGATCTGCACGGGGAGGATGGCCAGACTTACGGGTTCGCGGCCGGGCTTCACCTCGGCCATTCCTGCGAACACGAGGTGATCACCCAACTTGTCGACCTGCGCCGCAATGCGGCCGAATACGCGCTCAGGGACGGCCGGCTGGTGGAGGACGACTACTTCTACGCCGAGGAGAATGCGCGGCTGGTGCGTGATGCCGAGCAGTACTACCGGACGATGTACCGGGGTGAGGTGTCTTCCTGGAACCTGCGCGACCGCCACATGGCCGAGTCGCTCGAATCGCTCGTCAGTTTCCTGGGCCGCGGGGGCCCCGTCCCGAAGGTCGTCGTCTGGGCACACAACTCGCATTTGGGGGACGCTCGAGCCACCCAGATGGGCGCGCGGGGCGAATGGAACCTGGGCCAGCTCGTGCGCCAGCGATGCGCGCGCGATGCGGTCCTGGTCGGTTTCACGACATATGAAGGCACGGTGACGGCGGCCTCCAACTGGGACGCGCCCGCCGAGCGGAAGTGGGTTCGCCCGGCGCTCGCGGGGAGCTACGAGGCCCTCTTCCACGATGTCGGTCTGGAGCGTTTTCTGCTCTTCCTTCCGGGCATCCGCCACCTGGCGGGCCTGGGCCAGCCGCGGCTGGAGCGTGCGATCGGCGTGATCTACCGGCCCGACACCGAGCGAGCGAGCCACTACTTCCACGCGAGCCTAACGGTCCAGTTCGACGCCGTGCTCCACTTCGACCGGACTCGCGCCGTTGAGCCGCTGGAGCGTACCGCCCTCTGGCAGAAGGCAGAAGTGCCGGAGACTTTCCCCTCCGGCGTGTGAGAAACCATCGACCTGCCTCGAGCGAATCTAGGCAAGTTGCGCAGGCCCATGACTCGATCGACGGCGTCGCGCGTCGATCCGTTCGTCCCAGTGCGTCTTTTCGAGAGGAGAACGCCCATGCAACCCTTCCGAACCATCCTGTTCGCGACGGATTTCTCGGAAGGCTCGGACGAAGCCTTTCGCCTGGCGTGCTCGCTCGCCGCCGAAAACAAGACCCGGCTGATCGTCTTCCACGTTGTCGAGCCGAATTGGGTCGCAAAGGAGCCTGTCCACTTCACCCAGTTAAGCGTCGAGTTCTTTCGCGGCCTTCCAGACGAAGGCCGTCTCGAAGCCATCAAGCAGAAAATGCGCGAGGTCTACACCCCGAATCATCCGCTCGACATCGAGTACGACGCGAGGGAGGGAGATCCGTCGGTGGAGATTCTGCACGTGGCCGAGGAGGTCAGGAGCGACCTGATCGTCATGAGGACGCACGGGCGCACGGGATTGCACTGGCTGTTAGGGGGAAGTGTGGCCATCGCCGTGCTGCGCGGCGCTCACTGCCCGGTCCTGGCCATTCACTCTACCGAGCACCCGCGCAAGACCGAGGAGATCGGCGTCATCCTGCACCCCACGGACTTCTCCAAGGGTTCCGAGGCTGCTCTCCGAGTGGCACGTTTGCTCGCGCGCGATCTCGGGGCTCGACTCGTTGTTCTGCACGTGGCCCCGTTCGATATCCTTGCCGACGGGACGATGGTGGCGCCGATGGACCCGCGCGTCTTCCGGGATACACTCGAGGAGATGCGCCAGCGACTCGATGGCCCGGACCTGAAGTACCCCGTGGAGACCCGGTTCACGCAAGGCGATGCCGCCGGCGAAGTTCTCCGCGTCGCCAAGGAGCTCGAGTGCGGGCTGATTGTGATGGGCACGCACGGGCGGACCGGACTGGGCCGACTGTTGATGGGAAGCGTGGTTGAGTTCGTCATGCCCAGGGCGGCCTGCCCGGTACTGGTTGTGAAGGCTCTGCAGCAGGTGGCCGCGATATGATAGGATCGAGCGGCGGGCAAAGTAAACGCTCGCCGGCTAGAATTCCCAACTCTGCAGGATCCTTATGTAGTTGGTTCGCTCGTACATCTTGGGATTGTCGCACCGCAGCAGGCTCATGCTGCCCTGCATCTGGGCGAGCGACTCATACTCGTGCTGTTCGAGCCAGCGCTCCAGGTCGTCGCGAACCTGGCGAAGGTAGGCAGGGCCGCGCTGGAGCAGAGCGGAGACCATCTGGACACCATGGGCCCCCGCCATGACGGCTTTTACCGCGTCGACGGCGGAATGGACACCGCCGGTCGCTCCCAGGGAAGCGCGCACCCGCCCCGAGAGCATTGCCAGCCACCGGAGACGCAGCAGCAGCTCCGCCTGGCTGGACAGGTTGACGCGCAGGACTTCGAGCTGCTCGACGTCGATGTCGGGCTGGTAGAAGCGGTTGAACAAGAGGATCGCATCGACCCCGAGCCGGTCGAGTTTCGCGGCAAAGTTGGCGATCGACGAGTAGAACGGTGAGAGTTTCACCGCGATCGGGAACCGCACGGCCCGCCGAACCGTGCGAACGACCTGGAGGCTGCGCTCTTCGACTTGCTCGCCGGTTTCGCTCAGGTCGGTGGCCAGCTCGTAAAGGTTCAGCTCGAGCCCGTCGGCGCCTGCCTCCTTGATCAGGCGAGCATAGGTGAGCCAGCCGCCCAGGGTGGTGCCGTTGAGCGAGCCGATCACCGGCACCGAAACAGCCGCCTTGATCTTGCGCACCTGCTCCAGGTACTCGTCCGGGCCAAGCGTGAAATCGTGGGGATCAGGCAAGTATGTCAGGGCCTCGGCGAACGAGTCGACCCCCGCTTCCATCGATCTTCGCATCGCAAGCTGCTCGCTGGTGATTTGCTCCTCGAAGAGGGAGTGCATCACGATCATCGGCGCGCCGGCGTCTTCGAGCTGGCGCACCTTGTCGAGATCGTCAGCCAGGGGCGATGCGCCCGGGATCAAGGGGTGGGGAAGGTTGAATCCCATGTAGGTCGAAGCCAGGTTCATCGGGCGCTCTCCTGCGGTTTCAAGGGGGCGGCGGCCGCCTGCGGCCTGGCCGTGGTCGAGGCTTCACGGAAAGTGATGTGGGCAAGCTGTTCGTAGAGCGACACACGGCGCGCCGCATGCTCGCGGGATGCGACCGCCAGGCGTCGGAATCGCTCGGGGTCGATATTCTCGACCATCCGGAATCGGGCTTCGTTCCGCATGTACTCCTCGACCTTGCTGCGTCCCGGCGCGATATCGATGATCAAGGGCGGCTCGCCTTGCTCGATGCGCCGCGGATCGTAACGGAAAAGCGGCCAGATTCCGGAGTTGACGGCAAGCTTCTGCTGCTCGGCCCCGAATCGCATGTCGTAGCCGTGCGCGATGCAGTGGCTGTAGGCGATCAAGAGTGACGGCCCGGCATAGCTCGCTGCTTCCTGGAAGGCGGTCACCGTATGACTGTCTTTGGCCCCGAAAGCCACGGAGGCGACGTAGACGTGGCCGTAGCTCATGGCCATCAGGCCGAGGTCCTTCTTGTGCACGTCCTTGCCGAGCGTGGCGAACTTGGCCGCAGCGCCCAGCGGCGTGCTCTTGGATGCCTGGCCGCCGGTGTTGGAATAGACTTCCGTGTCGAGCACCAAAATGTTGATGTTGCGCCGCATCGACAACACGTGGTCGAGGCCGCCGAAGCCGATGTCATAAGCCCAGCCATCGCCACCGACCAGCCAAACGCTCTTCTGCACGAGGTAGTCGGCCAGGAGATCGAGATCGCGCGCCTCGGGAGCATTGATACCCGCGAGCTGTTGCCGCAGCGCGACGACCCGCTGCCGCTGCGCGTTCAGATCGGTCTCGGCGGCCTGACTCGATTCGAGCAGTGCGCGGGCGAGGACCTCGCCGATCTGGGGAGCAAGCTTTGTGGTCAGGTCGGCCGCCTGCTCGGCGAGCTTGTCGATACTCAGTCGCATTCCGAGGCCAAACTCGGCGTTATCCTCGAACAGTGAGTTCGACCAGGCCGGACCACGGCCCTCGGGGTTCGTGGTATAGGGGGTGGTCGGCAGGTTGCCACCATAGATTGACGAGCAGCCGGTGGCATTGGCGATCAGGAGACGGTCGCCGTAGAGCTGCGTGAGCAGCTTGAGGTAAGGCGTCTCACCGCAGCCGGCGCAGGCGCCGGAGTATTCAAACAATGGGAGCAGGAATTGCGAGCTCTTGACCTCGATGCGCTCGATCCGCTCGCGCGGCGGATCGGGGATGCGCAGGAAGAAGTCGTAGTTGGCCCTTTCCGCCTCAAGTACCGGGGCCAGGACCTCCATGTTGATCGCCTTGTGCTTCGGGTTGCTCTTGTCCTTGGCCGGGCAAACCATGACGCAGAGGTTGCAGCCGGTGCAGTCCTGCGGGGCGACCTGAATCGTGTATTTCCACCCTTTGAACTCGGCGGCGCGGTAGTCGGTGGAAAGGAACGAGTCGGGCGCACCGCCAAGCGCGCCGGGCTCGTAGACCTTGGCCCGGATGGCCGAGTGGGGACAGACCATCGCGCACTTGTTGCACTGGATGCAAACCTTCAAGTCCCAGACCGGCACTTCTTCGGCGATCGTCCGTTTCTCCCACTTCGCGGTGCCAAGCGGCCAGGTGCCATCGACCGGAAAAGCCGAGACCGGGAGCAGGTCTCCGTGCCCTGCGAGCATCACGCCGGAGACCCTCTTGACGAAGTCAGGAGCTTGATCGGATACCATCGGCAAGCGGCCGAAGGTCGCCGAGGCTCGGACCGGGACCACGACTTCCTCGAGATGCGCAAGCGCCTGGTCGACGGCGGCGAAATTGCGCTGCACCACTTGCTCGCCTTTGCGAGCGTAGGTCTTTTCAATCGTTTTCTTGATTTCCGCAATCGCCTCATCGCGCGGCAGCACTCCCGAGAGCGCGAAGAAGCAGGTTTGCATGATCGTATTGATACGCCCCTGCATACCGATCTCGCCGGCAACCTTACGGGCGTCGATCACGGAAAACTTCAGGCGTTTTTCGATGATCTCCTGCTGGACCTCGAGTGGCAGATGGTCCCAGATCTCGTCCTTTCCGTAGGGAGCATTCAAGAGGAAGGTCGCACCGGGCTGGCAGGACTCGAGCACGTCGAGCTTCTCGAGGAACTGGAATTGATGGCACGCGACGAAACTCGCCTGCTTGATCAGGTATCGCGACCGGATCGGCCGTGGGCCGAAACGGAGGTGGGAGATCGTCATCGACCCCGACTTCTTCGAGTCATAAACGAAGTATCCCTGCGCGAAGTTGGGAGTCTCTTCGCCGATGATCTTGATCGAGTTCTTGTTAGCACCCACGGTCCCGTCGGCCCCGAGGCCGAAAAAGACCGCTCGAACGACGTCGTCGGGCTCGATGTCCCACTCGGCGTCGTAGGGCAAGGAGGTCTGTGTGACGTCGTCGACGATGCCGATGGTGAAGTGGTTCTTTGGCCGGGGCTTTTGCAGCTCGTCGAAAACCGCCTTCACCATGGGCGGCGTGAATTCCTTGGACGACAGGCCGTAGCGCCCGGCAGCGACCACCGGGTCTTGCAAGACGGGGCTGATCCCTTCTTCCCGGGCCTCGCGGAGCGCGGCGATCACGTCGAGATAGAGCGGGTCTCCAACAGCACCCGGCTCCTTGGTCCGGTCGAGCACGGCGATCGCCTGGGTGGTGGCCGGCAAGGTGGAAACGAAATCCTTGATGGAGAACGGCCGGTACAGGCGGACGCTGACCACGCCGACCTTCTCGCCCCGGGCGGTCAAGTGATCGATCGTTTCGCAGACCGTGTCCACACCTGAGCCCATCAAGATGATGATGCGCTCGGCCTGGGGATGGCCGTAGTAGTCGAAGAGGTGGTACTGGCGGCCGGTGCGCCCGGCGAACCGGTCCATCATCTGCTGAACAATGCCGGGGAGGGCGTTGTAATAGAGGTTGCAGGCCTCCCGCGCCTGGAAGAAGGTGTCGGGGTTCTGGGCGGTTCCCCGCAGCACAGGGTGGTCCGGTGAGAGGGCCCGGCGGCGGTGGGCGGCGATCGGCTCCCGGTCGATCAAGGCAAGGAGATCGTCGTCGGTCAAGAGCTCGATCTTGGCCACCTCGTGCGAGGTGCGGAACCCATCAAAGAAGTGGAGGAACGGAACGCGCCCCGCGAGGGTCGCAGCCTGGGAGATGCAGGCGAAGTCGTGGGCCTCCTGGACCGAGTTGGAGGCGAGCAGGGCGAACCCCGTTTGACGGCAGGCCATCACGTCGGAATGATCGCCGAAGATCGAAAGCGCATGGGTTGCCACGGTCCGCGCGGCAACGTGCATGGAGAAACTCGTCAGTTCTCCAGCGATCTTGTACATGTTGGGAATCATCAAGAGGAGGCCTTGCGACGCGGTGAAGGTCGTTGCCAGGCTACCTGCCTGCAGGGCCCCGTGCACGGCACCGATGGCGCCGGCCTCCGACTGCATCTCGGTCACGTCTGGAACGGTGTTCCAGAGGTTACGGCGACGATGCGCCGACCACTCGTCGCACGACTCGCCCATGGGCGAGGAGGGCGTGATCGGATAGAGCACGATCACCTCGTTGGTACGGTACGCCACCGAGGCCACCGCTTCGTTCGCATCGAGGGTCACCATGGACATCGAATCCTCCGTTTGCCAGATGGACGTGCTCAAGGGCTCGATCCCTGCCACCAGAAAACACCTCGAGTTTTTCAAATCCCAATCAGGGTAATACAATCTCAAGGCGTTGTCCAAGCTGAGCGGCGGATTGGCCCGAGTGATTGACCAGACTCCTCTTCAGCGAATCATCGTCCTCCAGCTCGGAAATACCAAGGTCGTGGAGCATGCTCGCGATGAGTTCTCCGTTTCAGTCGAGCCGCGAGGCGATTCCGCTCAACCTCTATCGGGTCTCGGCGCCTGGGATCGCCCGAGTCGTTGCAAACGCACGGCTCACCCCGCCGGGCCATGACGACGTACGTCACATCACGCTCGACCTCTCTGGGCTCAACTACCGCTACCTGGAGGGGCAGAGCCTTGGGGTGCTGCCCGCGGGTGTCGATGACCGGGGGCGTCCCAACACGCTGCGGCTTTATTCGATCGCATCCAGCCGGCGGGGTGACGACGGTCACGGCACAAGCGCCTCGCTGTGCGTCAAGCGACTGGTCTTCACTGAGATCGCCTCTCACCATCTGCACCGGGGGATCGCCTCCAACTACCTGTGCAACCTGAAGCCCGGCGATCAAGTTGCCATCACCGGCCCCACCGGCAAGACGCTTCTTCTGCCCGAAGACCCGGCCTCGAACCTGATCCTGGTTGCAACGGGTACCGGCATTGCCCCGTTCCGCGCTTTCCTGCGGCGGATCTATTTCGAGTTGCCTGAGTGGACCGGGGCGGTGTATCTTTTTTTCGGAGTGCGCACCGAGGCCGAGTGCCTGTATCGGGCCGAATTCGAAGCGTTCCGGGACCGCCCCGGTTACCGGCTCGTCTTGGCGTTTTCCCGTGAGCAGACGACCTCGGATGGCCGCCGATTGTATGTCCAGCACCGGATGGCCGAGTGCATCGGCGAACTCCGAGAGCTGTTTAGCCAAGATAATACGTATCTCTACATTTGCGGCTTGAAGGGGTTGGAAGAGGGCATCGAGGCCGTCTGTATGGACGAAGCACGACAGGACGGCTCCTCCTTGAATTCGTTGCGGGCAATGCGGAAGGCTGGGCGAATCCTGGTCGAGACTTACTGACTTCTGGAACGAGAACATGAGCGATGCGAGCGTTCCGTCACAGGACTTGGCCCAGCCGGCCCGATCCGAGCAACGGTTGCCGCTGGATGCGATCTTCGCACCCCAGGCGGTTGCGGTGATCGGGGCGACCGAGAAACCCGGTAGCGTGGGACGAGCCATCCTGTGGAACCTGATCAGCAGCCCGTTTGGGGGAACGGTGTACCCGGTCAACCCGAACCGGCCCAACGTGCTGGGGATCCGGGCGTACCCGAGGATCGCGGCGGTGCCCGAACCGATCGACCTGGCGGTGGTGGTAACGCCCGCGCCAACGGTGCCCGGGGTGATCCGAGAGTGTGTAGAGACCGGGGTGAAAGGGGCGATCATCATCTCGGCGGGGTTCAAGGAGGTCGGCCCGGAGGGGGCGGAGCTCGAGCGGAACGTGCTGGAGCAGGCCCGGCGCGGCAGCATGCGCCTGATCGGGCCCAACTTCCTGGGCGTGATGCGCCCTTGCGACGGGATGAACGCCACGTTCGCCGCCCAGATCGCCCGGCCTGGGACCGTGGGTTTCTTGAGCCAAAGCGGCGCCCTGTGCACGGCGATTCTGGACTGGAGCCTGCGGGCGAACGTCGGCTTCAGCGCGTTCATCTCGATCGGCTCAATGCTCGACATCGGTTGGGGCGACCTGATCGACTACCTGGGCGACGATCCCCACACCAAGTGCATCGTGATCTACATGGAATCGATCGGCGATGCGCGGTCGTTCTTGTCGGCGTCGCGCGAAGTGGCACTGACCAAGCCGATCATCGTGATCAAGGCGGGGCGGACCGAGGCGGCTGCCAAGGCGGCTGCGTCGCACACCGGCTCGCTGGCCGGCAGCGACGAGGTGCTGGACGCGGCGTTCCGACGCGCCGGCGTACTGCGGGTCAACTCGATCTCGCAGGTCTTCGACATGGCCGAGGTGCTGGCCAAGCAGCCCAGGCCCCGCGGTCCCAAACTGGCGATCGTGACCAACGCGGGCGGGCCCGGCGTCCTGGCCACCGACGCCCTGATCGAGAACAGCGGTGAGCTCGCCGAGCTCTCCCCCGCGACCCTCGATGCGCTCAACGCCTTCCTCCCGGCCGCCTGGAGCCACGGCAACCCACTCGACATCCTGGGCGACGCCGACGCCCAGCGGTATGCCCGGACCCTGGAGGTGACGTCCCGTGACCCCAACATCGACGGACTCCTGGCGATCCTGACTCCCCAGGCCATGACCGACCCGACGGCAACCGCCCAGGAGCTAGGGCGGTACGCCAAGGTCGCCGGCAAGCCAGTGCTCGCCAGTTGGATGGGGGGCGAGGGGGTCGAACCCGGCGAGCGGATCCTCGACGACGCGGGCATCCCGACCTTTGCTTATCCCGACACCGCCGCGCGGATTTTCACCACCATGTGGCGGTACTATTACAACCTCCAGGTCCTGTACGAGACCCCCCACCTGCCGTCCGTCGGCGAGATGGCTACCGCGGCCGTCAGCGCCCGCGAGCAGGTCGAGTCGATCGTCGCCGCCGCGCGGGGCGAGGGGCGGACCGTGCTCACCGAGGTCGAATCGAAGCAGATCTTGAAGGCCTATGACATCCCGACCGTGGAAACCCACGTCGCCCTGACCGAAGACGCCGCCATCGCCGCCGCACTTTCGATCGGATTCCCGGTCGTCCTCAAGCTCCATTCCAAGACGATCACGCACAAGACCGACGTCGGTGGCGTGCAGCTCAACCTGACCGGTACCGAAGCGGTCCGCGACGCCTATTGCGCAATCGAGTCCGCGGTTCGGGAGCGCGCCGGTGTCAATCATTTCCAGGGGGTCAGCGTCCAGCCCATGATCAAGCTCGACGGCTATGAGCTGATCGTCGGCAGCAGCCTCGATGCACAGTTCGGCCCGGTGCTTCTTTTCGGCACGGGGGGCCAGCTCGTCGAGATCTTCAAGGATCGCGCACTCGGGCTGCCCCCGCTCAATACCACCCTGGCGCGGCGGATGATGGAACAGACCAAGATCCTCACGGCGCTCAAAGGGGTGCGGGGCCGGGCGCCGGTGGACCTCGCCGCGCTCGAGCAGCTTTTGGTCAGATTCAGCCAGTTGGTCGTCGAACAGCGCTGGATCAAGGAGATCGACATCAACCCCTTGCTCGCCTCGACGGAGCGCCTGCTGGCGCTGGACGCGCGGGTGATCGTCCACGGGCCGAACGTCCGCGACGCCGAGCTACCCCGGCCGGGCATCCGCCCGTACCCGACCCAGTACATCACGCCCTGGTCCGCCAAGGACGGCTCCCGGCTCATCCTCCGGCCCATCCGCCCCGAGGACGAACCCTTGATGGTCGAGTTCCACGGCACCCTGTCCGAGCGAACCGTCGCACTGCGCTACTTCCACGCGATGAAGTTAAGCACACGGGTGGCGCATGAGCGCCTGACCCGGCTCTGCTTCACCGACTTCGACCGGGAGATGGTCCTGGTGGCCGACCACAAGAATCCCGAGACCGGCGGCCACGAAATCAGGGGCGTCGGCCGGTTGAGCAAGGTCCGCGGGACGAACGAGGCCGAGTTCGCGCTTCTGGTCAGCGACCGCGCCCAGCGGCAGGGGCTGGGCACTGCACTCCTCGAACGCCTGCTCCAGATCGGCCGTGACGAGAACATCACCCGGATCTCCGGCCACATCCTTGCCGAGAACGCCGCGATGAAGCGTATCTGCGAGAAGCTCGGCTTCCGCCTGGGTCACCGCATCGACGACTCGGTGATCGAGGCCGTGATCGAGCTTTGAATCCGGCCGCGGTGCGAACGCGACTCGGGGAGGCGGTTTCCCCCTTTGAGCCACCGGCGGGATCATCCTTCCCGACCAAGGAGACCGAACTCCTGCAGCACTTCGAGGGCCTGGGTGAGAGAGTGCGCCTGGCTCCCATCGGTCGCGATCTCGCGAGTGACCTTGCGTGTCAGTGGACTCGGTTCGTCCCAGCGCCTGGTGCTTTCCTCATAGATCATCCCATCGGCATCGGATACATCGCCCCGGCGACTTGCGAGCCTGTCGCGGATCACATCCGGCTCGGCTCGGCAGAGGAGCAGGCACCCGGTGATCCCCCATCGGCAGGCGGCCTCGAGGAAGAGGCGGCGCCGTGCTTCCTCGCGAAAGCTGGCATCGATGAGCACACGTTTCCCCTCGAAGATGAGTTCCTCAGCCCGGCGCAGGCACTCGGCATACGTCCGCTCGTTCCAGTCCGGCGAATAGAGATCTTCGCCGAACGCGGCGGGAGCCGAACTCGGACCATACCGGCCGGCCAGCTCTTTGCGGACCTCGTCCGATCGGATCACGGCGAACCCGGCCGGCCCGGCCAAAGCGCGGGCCAGGGACGACTTCCCGGTTCCCGGCAGGCCGGCAAGAAGCACCAGGCAGGGCCTCCTGCACGCATCCTCGAGTTCGGCGAGGGCAAAGAGCCAGAGGGCGCGGGACTGGGTTTGGGCCGCGTTCCGCTGGATTTCGGGAATCTCATCCTGCGCGAGCTTCATCCCTTCCACCTTGGCGCGGACCACGGCGCGGTACGCCTTGTAGAACGGCAGCAGCGAGCGGCCTTGCTCGTCTCCCGAGGCGCGAAGATAGGCGTCGACGAACGACCCGGCGAGATCACCGCGGCCAAGAAGCGTCAGCTCCATGGCAAGGAAGGCGACGTCGGCAACGGGGTCGGCGTAGCGGAATCGCGCGTCGAATTCGATGCAGTCAACCATGATCCAGTCACCCGGCGGATTCCGCTCCGGGAACCAATAGACGTGATCGAGCCGGAGATCGCCGTGGGTGTCGCGGGGGATGCCTCGGAGGGCGCGATCCTCGATGATGCTCCGGCGGTGGGCCAAGGCCGCGTCGGTCCGAACCTTGAGCCGATCGAGGGTCGATTTGCTGAGCGTGACACCCACCTGGGGCGCCGACTGCTCGAAGTTCTCTCGTGCGTTCCGGGAGATCGCCTCGAGGGAACCGCCGGCGGCGACCTTGTCGCCGGAGTCGGCCGCGGCATGGAACCGGGCGAGCCGGCAAGCCAATTGCTCAAGCGCCTCGACTCCGGCATCGCCACGCTCCAGGTGTGCGCGGAGCGTCGCCGCATCCGGGAGCCGTTTCATCTTGACCGCCCATTCGACAACCTCGCCGGTGCCGTCCATCCGGATCGCCCCGTCCTGCAGGGTCACGGCGACGACCCCGAGATAGATCTCGGGCGCCAGGCGCCGGTTCAAGCGGACCTCTTCCTCGCAGAAGTGGCGTCGTCGCTCCAGTGTGCGGTAGCTCACGAAGCCCAGGTCGACGGGTTTCTTGATCTTGTAGGCGAGCGAACCGGCCAGGAAGACGACGGAGATGTGCGTCTGGTGAACCTCCACCGTTTCGACCGGCTGGGGATAGGCGGACGGGGCGGAGAGGGCCTCGATCAATTGCGGAACTTCCATCTGGATCGACCTGGTTACGGACGGGTTGGTGGTTGGGAAACATGGGAGATGGGCGAGTACGACTTCTCCTCGACGATCTCTGAACCGAGCCGCTCGTTGATCCGCCGCTTGAGCGCGGCACGCAGGTCGTTGTTGCGGTAGACCGAGCGGGCCAGCTCGACGAACTTCGGCCCGAAGTCACCCTCACGCTCGCAGCCTCGGATCGCGTCTTCGATCTCCCAGAGTGCTTCATTGACCATACGCAGCTCGGCCGTCAGCGCCGCCAGCTCCTCCGACGGCAGGATTGTCCGGTCGCGCGCCGTTCGCAACGTCTCGAGCTCGGTCCGCACATTTTGCAGCTTGGCGGGCTCGCTGATCCGCTCGACCTTGATTTCCAGGATCGTGATCTTATCGATCAGCTCGCCGGGCGCCGCCTCGATGACGACCGACCGAGTCGGCAGAGAGTCGGGGATGAGCTTGCGCAGCTCGGCGGCGATCCGAGCAAAGACCGGCGGCCAATCCATGAACGTTTCCTGGCGGAAGATCCGCATCGTCGGGTACCAGGGATTGTCCTCGCGCCCGGCTAGCCAGCGCCAGTCGGGCGTCGTGGAAAGCGCCATCCAGACAGGCACTCCCAGCGCGCCGGCGAGGTGGGCCACCGCGGTGTCGGACGTGATGAACAGGTCGAGGCAGGTCATCGCGGCCGCGGTGTCGACGAACGGGCCCGTATCCACATCGAGCCGGCCGCCGAGGTCGGTCACCGGAAAAACACTCGCAATTTGCGCGAGCTGCTCGACCCCGTCATTCTTCTGCAAGCTGAACAACCGAACGCCGGGCACTCGTGCCAGCGGCTCGAAGAACTTCAAGGGGATCGAACGGTGAAAGTCGCCCGCGTATTTCGGATTGCCCTGCCAGTTGATGCCCACCTTGAACTCGCGATCGTTTGATAGCTCCCGCCGCCATTTGTCGACGAGCTGGGGGTCGGTTGGGATATAGGGCACCTGATTCGGGATCCTCGCCAGGGACGTGCCGACCAAGCCGGGCACGGTCAAGAGCGGCGCATAGACGTCGTAGGCGGGCAGCGGGGCGCCTTGCGGGATGAGCACGTCGACGCCGGGACAGCCAGTCACCAGCTTGATTAGCTTCTCGGGACATTCGAAGACGACGCGGGCGCCCTGGCTCTTGAGGATCGGTGCGTACCGGATGAACTGCAAGACGTCGCCGAAGCCTTGCTCGGTGATCAGCAGGATCGTTCGGCCCTCGAGGGGAAAGCCGTTCCATTGGGGCTGAATCAGCGGCCGGTTCGTCAGGTTGCGTTTCTTCCATCGCCACTCGTACTCGGCCCATCCTTGCGCATAGTCTCGCTTGCGCAGCCAGGTCAAGGCGCGGTTCATGTGGGCGTCGACGTGGTTGGGCCGCAGCTCGAGGCAGCGGGTGTAACTGGCGACCGCCTCGTCGAACCGCCCCATCTCGGCGAGCGCGATGCCGTAATTGTTGTGGGCGTCGGCGTAGTCGGGACGAAGGGTCAGCGCCTTGCGGTAGCAGTCGAGCGATTCGTCGAACCGGCCCACGGTGCGAACCGCGTTGCCCAGGTTGTTGTGAGCCTCGGGGTAATCGGGCCGGAACTTGATCGCCTCGCGGTAGGCCGTGATTGCCTCGGCGTGCTTGTTCTGGCGGGCGAGGGTGATCCCCAGGTCGTTCCAGGCATCGGAGAAGTCGGGCCGGACCTTGACCGCCCGCTGGAAGGTGGCGACGGCCTCATCGAACTTGTTTTGTCGAGAGAGCGTGATGGCCAGGCACTTCAGGACCCTGGGCTCATCCGGTCGGACCCGAAGCGCCTCGTGGTACGCGGCCACGGACTCGTCGAACCGACCCTGCTCGGAAAGGACGTTGCCGAGGTTATGATTGGCCTCGAAGTAGTCGGCCTTGAGTCGCGCGGCCTGCTGGTAGCAGATGATGGCCGCATCGGGCTTGCCCCGGTGCGCCAGGGCGAAGCCCATGTTATTGTGCGCTTCGGCGTAGGTCGGCCGCAGCGCCAGGGCGCGCTGGTAGTTGGCGATCGCCTCGTCGTGCTTGCCCTGCGCCCGAAGGGTGATACCGAGGTTGTTGTGCGCCTCGGCGTAGTTGGGCCGCAGGCGCAGCGCCTCACGGAAGCAGGCGACGGCCTCGTCGTGCCGGCCGCGGTTGCGGAGGACGTTTCCCAGGTTGTTGTGCGCGTCGGGGAAGCCGGGCCGCAGCCGGAGCGCCTCGCGGTAGCTGGCCTCGGCTTCCTCCCGCCGCCCCAGCCGTCCCAGGACGACGCCCAGGTCGTTGCGGGTTTCGGCGTCGTCCGCCCGGAGCTCAGCCACTTTCTGAAAAGAGGCGGCCGCCTCGTCGAGGCGGCCGCGCTGCATGGCGATCAAGCCCAGGTTCCGCCGCGCCTCGGCGTTTTCCTGCCCGCGCTGAAGGGCTTGGTGGCAGGCGGATGCGACCTCCTCCAGCCGGCCCTGTGCCATCAGGGCATTGGCCAAGCTCGCCAGGGCCGGTGCGTCTCCCGGACGGAGCGAGAGGAGGCGCCGGAAGCAGTCGGCGGCCTCGTCGTGCCGGCCCTGTAAACTGAACATGTTCCCCAGGCCGTTAAGGGCCCGGATCTCGTCGGGCCGGAGCCGAAGCGCCTCCCGAAAAGCGCCTGCCGCCGTGTCGAGACGACCCAGGGCCATGCAGGCCGAACCAAGCACGCAATGGAAGTCGGGGTTGGTCGGGTCCAGCGCGATCGCCTTGCCCAGCGACTCGACGGCCGCCTCGTGCAGGCCCTCCCTGTGCGAGATCGCTCCCAGGATGAAATGAACGCTTGGATTGTTGGGATCGACCTGGACGATCTGGTGAAACTGACGCTCGATCTGGCGGATGTCGCCGAGTTGAGGAACCTCAGACCCCGGTACGAGCTGACTCTCGCCACTCGACATGACCATGACTCCCCAACGCGTGGATGGATCTTCACAGGAAATAAGTGTAGGACCGGTAGCGATAGACCTCCGAGCCGGCGTCTTCCCAGCCGAAGCCATGGGCGCCCACGTGGAAGAGCCGGATCGACGTGTCGGCCATCGGGTTGATGCCGATCTGGCGGAGTCGATGACAGAAAGCCCAATCCTCGGCCAAGTAGTGCAACACGCCGGGTTTCGGCTCGACGATCGCCGGCATGAAGAACGGCCAGAAGCCCCTGCCCCAGAGCGTATTGCACAGGGGCAGACGCAGGTCCGCGACCATCCGGCGAAGGACGGCGGAGCGAACGCGCAGAAAGCCCGCCGAGGCGTACTTGAGGAGGTAGAGGCCCGGGGCGGCGGGCCCGAAGACCACGTTCTTGATCCCCTCCGCGAAGATACAGGCCAGCTCGCGCTGGTTCTTCTTGGCGTAGACCCCGGCCACGACGGGCTCGAGCCGCGCCAGGATTCGCAGGGCGTCCGCCGGATCGAAGGCGATGTCGGAGTCGATGAACAGAATCGCCTCGGCCCCGTCGTGCAGGGCATCGGAGGCCAGTTCGCTACGGGCCAGGTCGATCGCCGAGCATCCCGGCTTGCGGACCACCCGCAGGCCGGCGGCCTCGAGTTGATACAGACCGCGCTCGCAGGCCGGATCGATGCGTTCCAGGAACGGCACCAGGACAAGGTACGTGCTCCGCTCGCTGGGCGGAGCGGGCGGCAACGCAATCCGCGCTTGCCCTTCAACCACGGCCGCGAGCCGCTCGGCCTCGGCCAGCGCGAGCCGGCGATGCTCGTCGTAGAAGGCAGGGTCGTCCCAGAGCTGAAGGATCAGGTCGACCCAAGGAGCCATTTCGGCGGCCGTCGGCAGGGATCGGGATGAGGGCGTCAGCCGGTGCGGCAGCGGCAGGACCAGGCCGGCCCGGCCGAGGGCCTCCACGATTGCCCCGCGGTCGCTGGCGACGACGGGGATGCCGTTGACGATCGCTTCCACCGCCCTGGCCGGCGAGAGCTCCGGTGCCAGCCACGGCAACAGGGCGACGCGGGTCACGCTCCAATGCCGCCGCGAATCGCCGTCGCCGTGCATCACCTGGAGGTTCTTGTGCGCCGTCGGATCGATCCCGCAGGTGAACAGCGCCCCGGCGGCCCCGTCCTGGTCGACGACCAGGACGGGGATGTCCGGCCGGCGCCGGCCCAGCTCGTCGATGATCCGAGCGATTGGATAGAGCCCCGCCTCGGGAGTGAGATCCGGGAATGTGAGATATCGCGGCTCATGGGTCGCGGCGCGCGCCGTCGCGCAGTCGACGGACCCGCCCGCGCGCCGCGTGTGGGTCAGCGCCAACGATGCCGGCACCGCCCCGAGGGCCGGCGGGCCGGCAAGCGGCGCGATGACCGAGATGGGCGCGGGCTCCGGGACGGACGAGGGTTTCGACTGCGATGCGGTGAGCTTCCACGCCCGGCCTCGCTCCGCGGTGCCGGCCGTCTCCAAGACAAGGTTGTGCCGGCGCGCCGCATCGGCCATTGCCGGCGCGATCCCGGGCCAGTCGTAATCGTCACCGATGATCGCGGCCCGCGGAAACGAGCGGCGAATCAGCTCGATCTCGCCGGTGACGGCAACGTCGCTGTGCTCCGCGTCAACATAAATCAAGTCCGGCTCGAGGCCGTGCCCCGCGACGACGCGCAAGCCTTCCAGGGTGGTCATCCGGAGCGGGATCACCCGATGGCGATAATCCCAACAGAGCGCCAGGAACGTCTCATAGAGCGTCGGCAGCATCGCCTTCCAGGTTGGCTTGCGTTGATGCTCCGGGCTGCCGGCCCAATGATCGACGGCGATCACGACGGCATGGGGCGCGTGATCGGCGATGAAGCGGGTCGACAGGCCCACCCACGAGCCGAGCTCGACGACCAGACGGGTTTGCTCCGACAGCTCACGCGCCAGCAGTGCTGAGGCCCCATCCCCCAGCCAGCCGGGCGCCGGCGGAGGCTCCTGGACCTGGGGCCGCTCCTCAGGCCATGAACAGATCGCCGCAATCGCACGGATGCCGTCCATCGTTTCCCCCGGCCCCCGATTCATGGGGGCGGGCCGCTCAGCGACCGCCGGCCGGCACGCCGGCCTCTGACCGCTTGCTTTCCAGCAGCTTGCACTGGTAATCCAGGATCAGCTTGCTGAGCCGGACCCGGAAATCAAACTCGAGGTCCACCGTCTCCCGAAACCCTCCCGGCGGGGCTTGAAACTTGGCGTATTGCCGGTCGAACGAGTTGCCCGGCCTGCGCATGTAGCGGACAGTCTCCCTGGCGAGGTCCGCATGACGGAAGAAACGGCCAAGCAGGCTGTTGTAGTGCACGTCCTCGATCAGTCGGAAGACGTCGATCCACGGCTCGAAGGCGTCGCCCGAGCGCCGGAACAGGTGGACGTCGGGAAATCCTCCGACGAACTCGTGGCAGCGCCGCCGGACCGCCAGGTTGATCGCGAGGCTATTGCCGATGCGCGCCCGCCAATCGCGATGGACGGGATCGGACAGGGCCACACCCGTCTTGACGAAATCGACGGCCGGATCTTCCAGCGCCTGGCAGCACTCGACCAGGTGATCCTCGAGGAAGAGGTCGTCGGCGTCCAGGAAGACGAGCACGTCGCCGGCCGCGAGGGACGCTCCGGCGTTGCGGGCCGAGCCGGGGCTGCTCGGCAGCCGCCGGTGGAAAATCCGGAACAGGTCCTTACCCTGGGCGACGTCGATGATCGTGGCGAGGGTGCCGTCGCGCGAGCCGTCGTCGACCACGATCACCTCGGCCGAGGCCCGCGCGTGGCCCGGTTTGCTCCGCAGATAGACCACCGCCTCCTCGACGCTCCGCAATGCCGGCCGGATTGTCGCCTCGTCGTCGTGAGCCGGTACGATCACGCTGAGCACGGGCATGTCGCCTCCCGCTCCCGATGCGCCTCGATCAGCGCGAACAGCCCGCCGTGAGCGGCTGAAATGGCAAGCCCCAAGCAAATGGGGCACCGAGTTTGGCCGGCGGTCGATTCTACATCTTTTAGCGATGGAAAAGAAATAATTTTCTTGAGGCTTGACGGTTACGGATTTCGTCAATATTGTTTAGGTCCAAGACCAATCCGAAACGAAGCGCCCATTGATTGATCGCCATTCCCTGGCAAGGAGGTGATCCAGATGCTGCTTCCCCGATACGGCACCCAGGATAGACGCCCGTCCCGCTCACCGGAGATGCTGAGCGGGTCATAGTCAAGGACCGGCGAAACACGCGAGCCATTCAGCGACGCGATCCATTCGCCGCCGCTCTTGCCGAAGAGCGGCCGTGTGTGCTCATGGGTGGCCGTGTGCCGCCGTCAGGCTGTCATCCGCGTCCTCGAAACACGATCATCCGGCGTCGCGACAACGGACGACTCTGATGGCTCGCAAGCCCCGCCGATCGCGCCCGAAGCGCGTGTACAATCCGATTCCACTGGACCTGCCCCTGGAGGACCGCTGGTCGGGCAGCTCCCAGATGGTCTCGATGCTTCCCCCATCGG
>JBIOJM010000103.1:0-27966 GCA_044450785.1 Isosphaerales bacterium | reverse complement strand
GCGATCGCTCGGCCGCGCTGTCTTCCGATCGCGCGCAACAAAAACACCCATCTCCCAACCGCCGCTCCGGTCCACTCAACACCAACCTTTCATCACCCCACCCGGGCCCTGGACATTCTCAATCAACTCGAGCTGGACGGCTCGGTGACAACCGCTCCTGGCGAACCTCAGCGGAAATACCACCTGTCCGATCAAGGAAAGACCATCCTTCGACAAGCCGCGGTTGATTCGATTTCCGCCTGATCGCCCGGGCCTCGCCTCAACGCGCTGGGCGGCGCCGATACGGCCAAGGGGAACGAAGGGCGCAGAGCAACTGATGGCAATAAGCGCTGCGCTCCCCTTATTTCCCGTCCCCCCTTATTTCCGCTCATCAGTTCAACGGTCCGCGGCGTGTCCATGTTTCTGAAGCGGCTCAGGAGTCTCGACCCAGTGCGGGCGGCGTGATGGAAGATCGCGCGTGACATCGGTTCCGGCTCCGGCCCTAGTATGATAGGAGTGAGATCCTCGTCGTTGCGCCGGCGAGTTGTGATACTTGCGGAAACGACCGACCATGGACGAGCCGAACGCCACGCTGGGTCAGCCTGGTCCCGCCAACCCAATTGATCGGAAGATAATACCGCTTTCCGAGTTAGACGGCGAGTTGGCCTCGATCCTCGATCGCTACATGGCCGACTATCAGGCCGGCAAGGCGCCGGATCGGCTGCAACTGCTCGCGGCTCATCCGGAGCTGGCCACGCAGCTCGAGGCCTGCCTGGCGGGGATCGAGTTCATCCACCGGGCAACCGCCCCATCGACCGCTCTTGAGCCGGCTGTCTTGGGCGAATTCCGCATCATCCGCGAGATCGGCCGGGGGGGCATGGGTGTCGTCTACAGGGTGAATATGCCCGTCGGATTGTTGGAATTTGGCACTTCGAGTAACAACTTACGTCAAATTCCCGATGTAAAGCCTGAACTAGAGATCAGACATGACATCACGGGGGATTGCCATGCCCCGCTTCTTCGACTCGATTCGGTTCGCCCTCCGCTTCTCTCTCCGAAGCTTCACCGATCAGTCAGTCAACGCGCTGTTGGTAGCCAGGAAGCACGCTGTCGAGCGGCGCTTCTCCGACATCACCCCCGAGCACGTATTGTTCGGCATTGCGGCCCTCCCGCGGTGCACAGCGCGAGTGGTCCTGGAGAATATCGGCCTGGATTTAGTGCGCGAAGCGATGGCGGTCACGGACTTGGCTGATTCCTACTCTCCGGGGGAGTCGTATGCCTCTCCCCGCCTCGCCGCGGGAACGGAGCAATTGCTGGGTCGGGCTAAAGAGCAAGCCCGTGCGTTAGGGCTGAACTACGTAGGGACGGAGCACCTGGTCTTAGGGATGCTAGGTGGGAGTGGGCAGGCGGCCGACTATTTGCGTGATCAAGGCATCACACCGGAACGCTTCCTTGCGGAATTACAGGACCTGTTTGCTGTTCCCCCCAAGCCGCCCAACTCCGACCAGCCAACGGAATGAGGCTGCCGTAGAAAGCGGGAGGCGTGGTCGTTGAATGAGGCTTCAGTATCAACCAGGAAGGAGAGAAGCATGGCAGAGGGCAACGACGATCCAGGTGTCGTAATTGCTGGGGCCTCTAAACTGATTGACCTTTATAGCTACGTCCCGTCGTTCCACGATGCCACGGTCGAATCTATCTTCATCGAGAGGGATGGGCCAACGGTCACAATCCGCTTCACCACGAATGATGCGGCATATCGCGCAGACGAATTGCAAAACCCCGATCAACTGGCGATCGTCGTGATGCAGTGGGGTGGAGTCAGTGACCTGAGACTCTCGGGGATCGATCGAAGGAATTGGATCGGCGGACCGGCCTTCAGCATGGAGGGCAGAAGCATCCGGAGCGAACTGGAACTCATGGACGGGACACAAGGTTTTATCGTGGCCCAGCGTGTCGAGGTCGTGGAGGTTCAACCCATCTGAAGTTGTAACGGCTGATCTATAGTTGGCGGTTTACAGTCGCATCTTGACGCCGCGGGAAGGGCTCCCTCACGAAGAGGCCGCTCGCCGCATGGGCCGGGGCGTCGGCGCCGTCCGCATGCTCTGGGTCCGGGTCCTGGCCCGGCTGCGAGACGTGCTGGGGCCGGAGACGGATTCCGGAGATTGAACGGGCACGCACTGCGATCCCCCTCGAAATCCCACCGATTCAGCCGGATACTCCATGCGCCGCATCCGGATGATCGACCGGCCCGCATGACGGACCGGTGATGGCAGAGGGGCCCGTGTCGGCGGTCATCCTAATCACCGGCAAAGTCGCGGACTCGTTGACCACAAGCCGGAACACGTCCGGCCGGGCGTAATGTCCCACGACGTCGAAGTCGAATTTGCCTCGCGCGATCTCATCAAGGTCGAGGTCGGCCGCCAGGATGCTGGGCCCGTCGTGGTCCGGACCGGCCAGCACCCGGCCGAGCGGGTCGATGATGCAGCTCCCTCCGCGCGCCATGATCGTGCCCGGTTCGTCCCCATGGATCGAAGGATAGTCGGCCGGGTAGTCACGGCGGTACGCAAACTGGTTGCATCCCAGAACGAAGCAACGTCCCTCGAGCGCGATGTGCCGCAGCGTTGCGAACCAGGTTTCACGGTCGTCGGCCGTCGGCGCACAATAAAGCTGCACCCCTTGAGAGTACATGTGCATCCGCAAGAGGGGCATGTAGTTTTCCCAGCAGATCACAGCCCCCAGCCGGCCGATCGGGGTATTGAAGACGGGCATGGTCGACCCGTCGCCATAGCCCCACACCAGGCGCTCGGCGGCGGTCGGCATCAATTTGCGGTGCTTCCCCAGGAGGGCCCCGTCCGGAGCGAAGAAGAGGACCGAGCAGTAGAGCGTTCCGCCGTCGCGCTCGACGACGCCGATCACGAGATGAGCACCGTCCTGGCGGACAGCGTCGCCGAGCAACTCGGTGGCCGGCCCCGGGACTTCGATGCAGCCCTCCCAGTAGCGGCGGAACAGGTCGCGCCCCTCGGGAGTCCGTGACCCGACTCGAGCGCCGAAGTCGAGTCCGCGCGGGTAGCCGCCGACGAACGCCTCGGGGAAGACGATGAGCCGGCCGCCTCGGCCGGCGGCCTCCGCGATCAGCGCGCGGGCCTTCTCCAGCGTACGGTCGAGGTCGAATGCGACCGGGGCTGCCTGCACCACCACGGCTCGGACGAGATTCATTTTGATGCCCCGGTCGGAGATCGCCACTCGCCCGGATCGGTATGCCTTGCTCGCAAGGCAGAACGACCCTCACATCGTTCTCCTCGCGCCCTTCGATTGTAGAGTGGGCCGCGCCGCCTGGAAACAGCGACGAGCCAATCGGCCGGTGAGCCACTGCTGGACACCGTCTCCCTATTGGTTAAAGATGATCGGGGTGAGCCTGGTGTGATGCCGGGTTTCTCGATTGACCGACGGACTTGCCCGATGAGACGAGCGAGGGGCGGACTGATGTGGAATCGAAGGGCAAGCCATCTCCTGGCGGGCGTTGCTGTCGCCGTGAGTGTGGGTTGCGGCCGCGACCACAACGGCGCGAGGGTGGTTACGAAGCCGCGGGTGGTCGTTTATTCGTCGCTCGACCGGGAGTTCTCGGAACCGGTGCTCAAAGCGTACGCGGCGCGGGCGGGCGTGGAAGTCCTGTCGAAGTTTGACGTCGAGAGTACGAAAACGGTCGGCCTGACCAACCTGATCAAGACCGAGGCAGGCCAGCCGCGCTGCGATTTGTTCTGGAACAACGAGATCCTGAACACGCTCCGTCTCAAGGAGCAGGGGCTGCTCGAACCGTTTCATCCCGCCCACGCCGGTGAGCTGCCCGCGACCTTCCGGGCCAAGGACGCTACCTGGTTTGGTTTCGCGGGCCGAGCTCGCATCTTGATCGTCAATACGAAGCTGGTCGCGGAAGCCGATCGCCCGAAGGGGATCGAGGACCTGCTGGACCCTCGGTGGAGAGGGAAGATCGGCATTGCCAAACCGCTCTTCGGCACGACGGCCACGCACGCCGCCTGCCTGTTCGTGGTCTGGGGCGACGACAAGGCCAAGAGCTTCTTTCGCAACCTGAAGGCCAACGGCGTGCAGGTCCTCTCGGGGAACAAGCAGGTCGCCACGTCTGTCGGCTCGGGCCAGACCGCCATCGGCCTGACCGACACCGACGACGCCATGGGCGAGGTCGAGGCCGGCAGCCCGGTGACGATCGTCTACCCCGATCGTGACCCGGATGGGATCGGCACTCTCTTCATCCCCAACACGCTGGCCGTCATCAAGGGGGCGCCTCATCCCGCGGCGGCACGCGACCTGGCCGACCACCTGCTCAGCCCCGAGGTCGAAGCCGCGCTGGCCACCGGCCCGAGTGCCCAGATCCCGCTGTTGTCGAGCACAAAAGTCGCGGCGCGGGTCGAGACCCCGAAGACCGTCCATGCCATGGAGGTCGATTTCGAGCGGGCGGTCAAGCTCTGGGACCAGGTCGCCGCGTTCCTGGAGGGCGAGTTTGCCGGCGACTGAACGTGGCCGTTTCGCCAGCCTTTCTTATTCTCCCAGGTCGAACTGCAGCTCCGACAGAGTCCGATACAAGCCACCCTCCCTGGCCAGCAACTGGTCATGCGTGCCTGACTCAACCACTTGCCCCTCTTTGATGACGAAGATGTGGTCCGCGCGCCGGACCGTCGCCAGTCGGTGGGCAATGATCACCGACGTGCGACCCCGCATCAGCGAATCGAGCGCCTGCTGCACCAGGCTTTCGCTCTCCGAGTCGAGCGAGCTCGTCGCCTCGTCCAGAATCAAGATCGCGGGGTCCCTGAGGATCGCCCGGGCGATGGCGACACGCTGACGCTGGCCGCCGGACAGCTTGACGCCGCGGTCGCCGACGACGGTTTGATATCCCTCCGGGAATCCGATGATGAAATCGTGAGCGTTCGCATTGCGCGCCGCCTCCTCGATCTCGGGTAGGCTGGCGCCGGGACGTCCGTAGGCGATGTTGTCGGCGATCGTGCCCCCGAAGAGCAGCACGTCTTGCGGCACGATCGCCATGTGGTCCCGAAGGCCATGCAGCGAGTAGTCACGGGCGTCTCGGCCATCGATCAGCACGCGGCCGGAGTCCGGGTCATAGAATCGCAGCAACAAGGAGACGATCGTGGACTTGCCGGCACCGCTCGGTCCGACCAGTGCGATTCGTTGGCCGGCCTTGGCATGCAGCGATAGGTCGCGGAGGACGGTCACTTCCCGGCGCGAGGGGTAGGAGAATGTGACCGATTCGAAGACGACGTCACCCGCGAGTCGCCGATGCGAGCCTGAGCCTGCGTCCGGCTTGTCTTGGGCCCCTGAGCCTGCGGCATTTACGTCCTCCGTCGGTTCTCGCCGAAGCTCTCGCACGCGCTGGGTCGCCCCGACTGTCCGCTGCAGCTCGCCGTATAGCCTCGCGAAACCGCCCATCGTTCCGCCAATGTACATCGTGTACAGGAGGAATTGGGTCAACTGCCCGAAGGTGAGCTCCCGCGCCTCGACGAGGATGGCACCGTACCACATCACCAGCACGATCGAGCCGAACAGTGCGAACGTGATGAACGCCCCGAATGCCCCCTGGTAGCGGGCCCCGCGCAGCACCACTCCGATGAGCGCCTGGATCCCCGCGCGATAACGGGCTACCTCAAAGCCTTCGTTGGCGAACGCTTTCACGCTCGCAATGCCTTGCAGCGTCTCCTCCACAACGACATTGGTCTCCGCCAGCTTGTCCTGAGTCTCCCTGGATACCGCACGGGTGGCTCGACCGAAGACGGCAGCCATGCCGATCACCACGGGCAATGAGATCAGCATCACCAACGTGAGGCGGCCCGAGGTCAGTGCGATGAGGGCCACGCCACCGACCAGCACGATCAACTGACCGAAGAATTGCGGGACCAAGCCGGTCAACATGCCCTGGATCATCGATAGGTCGGAAGCAAGCCGGCTCGCCAACTCACCAACGCGGCGCTGGGTGAAGAACGCCATCGGCAGGCGGATCAGGTGGGCGTAAATGTCCTGGCGCAGGTTGGCCAGGCTGCGCTCGCCGACTTCCGCAAGCCAGTAGGTCTGGAAGAACGAGCAGGCTGCTTGCACTGCCAGCAAAAGCACCAGTACCAAGGCGATCGCGCTCGCGCTCAAGCTGATCGTCGTCCCGCTTGGCACTGGAGGGACTGCGACGAGTACGCGCTGGGCGCTATCGATCAACCGGCCCGTGAAGTACGGGAACGCCAGTCCGGTGAGGGTCGACAGCAACAGACAGGCTTGGGCGGCGGCAAACTTGCGCCGATAAGGAAGCAAGTATGTCAACAACTTTGCCGCCTCGCTGAGGCTCACACCAGTGAGGGGCGCGGACGGCGCGTCCTCGGTCGCGTCCCGTGAACGGCGGTATCGAGCCATCGGAAGATTGCCCTTCTTGTGTCAAGGAGATCAACACGGACGTCGGGCGGATGGGTGAGGCCGATGACCGCACCTCAGTGACGATGGCGGCAGCACGGCGTTCCGATGTTTGAGAGAAGGGTCCAACGGGTTTGTGTCAGGCCATCACCTCGAACAGGTGGCCGTTCGGGTCGCGGAAGAACACACGCCCGTGGCCGCCGAGGAAGTCGCTAGTCTCCATGTTCGTCTGGTCCTCGGGGTCGTTGCCGAACGCCACCCCGGTGGCGCGCAGCCGGCCGACGACGCCCGCGAACGTATCTTCGTCGACCCGGAAGGCGATGTGCTGCCCCGGCACGTCCTCGGCGGGGAAGTAGAAGATCCAGCCCGACACGCCGATGGCGAGCCGGACGTTTTCGCCGTCCGGGCCGGCGGGTAGGCCGGGCGGGACCGCCAGGATCTCAGCCAGGAACCGAGCTGACGCGGCGGCGTCCCGCGCCAGGACTCCGATGTGGTCAATCGCGATCATGCTCGCCCCCTCAAAAGGTCAGAGATCATATCAGAAACCTCTTCGAAGACACCTTGTCCTTGGGTTCCGGATGGAGTCCGTGGTTTTTTCTCCGTCGCTATCGCAACCCAAGCACTGGCTGTCGATCGCACCTCGACCAGTTCAGCTATCGATAAAATTGTAGTCGACTATAATATTTCAGTCAACACCAATATTGTGTTTCGCAGCAAGGATCTGTAATATGGGTGTATGGCTGAGGAAATTGGTCGACGAGAGCGAAAGAGAAATCAGACTCGGCAAGCGATCGCCGAGGCGGCGATGCAGTTGTTTAGCGAGCGGGGGTTCGACGAGGTCAAGATCGCCGAGGTGGCCGAGGCGGCCGACGTGTCGGTCAATACCGTCTTCAATTACTTTGGGACCAAAGAGGAACTCTTCTTCGGCCCGCTGGAGACGATGGAGGCCCGGCTCGCTCAGCTCGTCGTCGGTCGAGGACCGGGGGAGCCGGTGATTGCGTTCCTGCGCCGCCATCTCCGCGAAGGCATCGAGAGGATCCGGGAGGTGCCCCGAGAGCAGGCCGGAGCCGAGGGTTTCGCGGCCATGCGCCATGTCTTCCAGTCCAGTCCGGCCTTACAGGTCCACGCGGCGCATCTCGCCCGGAGCACGGGCAGAAGGATCGAGGACGACCTCACCGAGACACTCGCCCGGGATACACGGGCTGGACCCGACGACGTCATTCCCCGCCTCGTGGCAAGCCAGATACTCACGCTCGTCGCAACCCTGTTCACCGAAGCCGAGCGGCGCCGGCGGGCCGGGCAGACGCCGGATGAAATCCATGCCGTCCTCAACTCTGCGGTCGATACCGCATTAGACATGCTGGAACATGGCATCGGCGATTACGGCGTTCGACCAAAATGAAGCCCCGGGCTCAAGCCGTCCATTCCCGGTGGCCCTTTCTCCGATCCTGATCAGACCATCAAAAAGCCGAGTAAGCGAATCATCATCTCGAAGATTGCAAGCGATATGACGAATACACACGCGCATGCGACCGGCATCTCCTTGAAAGCAAATTACAAAACGGCGCGGGCCGATCGGCCCGGCGAGAGGTTGACGGCGGGTGCTGAGCCCAAGCCGGCGGATGCGTAGCGAGGTACTCGTCGGGTGTACCGCGCCCCTTTCCCAGGAAAGGACGACGACTGTGGACGACTTTTGGAGTTTTCTCTTGCGGGTGGAAGGTCTTTGGAACTCTCCTTTGCGGGTCGAGATTCTGCGAATCCTGGCGACGGGTGTCTTGTTCGCCCTGGGCGTCGTGGCCGGCCGGCTCTGGGGCATGTGGCGGCGGTACCGGCAGATCAAGATGGCGGAGCGTGGCGAATCTCAAGAGGTCGTCTCGATCGAGAAGATCCTCCTGGATCGGCGCGCCGATGGAACGGAGGTATTACGCATCCGGTCGTGCGGTCGCGAGCCGATCGAGACCGTCTTTCCGAACGCGGCCGCGCGCGATGAGTTTCAGGCGCGGGCCGGCGCGACGACCACGGCTCGTCCCCTGGTTTCGATGGACGGAAAGATGGGTTCCTACTTGTTGCAGGAGCTGGCGATCTGGGTTTGCGGGCAACTGCGGGAACGAAACTTCCGTCATGATGTCTGGGTGATGGCGCCGGTCTACGAGCGCGGCGCGCTGTATCTGGGAGGACACTTCTTGTCGACGGTCTTGTTGATCCGGCGCGACGACCTGCTGCGGTTCCGCGACTGGGAAGGCTGCGCGGAGATTGAGGTGGAGCATGCCAGTCACGGCGAGCGAGTCTTGACGCTGATGAACATGGCCGCCGAGTACGAGCGGCAAGCCGCGGCCATTGCCAGCCGGCGCGCTGCCGGACGGCGTTCCAACTACGAAGAGACGATGTATATTCTCGACCTTGGGCTCGATGTACAGAGTGCGGACCTCCCGGCCAAGCCCGTTCCCTGGAAGCGGTTCGAGCCGACGCTCGAGAAACTGGGGGTGGAGGTGCGAGAGCCGGTGACGGCGCGTTGAGAAGCAAGGTCGGAATCTGCCGAGTCGGGACTTTAACGCAACGTCTAAGCCGCGCGTTGGAGTCCCGGCTTTAGCCGGCCTCCGTCGTGAAGCAGTCAGCTGATCGGCTCCTCGGGGACGAGTGGTGCGAGCTGCTTTACGAGCGTCCGTAGACGCTCGGTGGCCACGATCCAAACGACGTCCTCGTCGATTTCCATGTAATCGTGGACGATCTTGTGCCGCATGCCCATGATCCGCTTCCAAGGGATATCTGGGTGCGCAGAGCGCATCCCGGGGGAGACCTTGCGGGCTGCTTCTCCAATCGTCTGGATCAAGTGGGCCAGAGCCAATCGTAGGTTCTCGTCGTGGTCAAAATCGGCCCGAGTTTTCCCCTCGACCTTGGCGATGATCTTGCGCGCCCGATCCAACATGTGTCCCAGGTAGACGGTTTCATCTTTTGCCATCGCCGTCCTCGTACTGGAGGACTTCGGTGGCGAGAATCCGGTCCCTGAGGCGACGACTCAGGTACTTGCGGTTTACCAAATCGATCTTGCGATCACCGAACAAGTGCCCGAGTTCCTCCTCGATGTCAACGACTTCCCATCCCGGTGCATGGCCGGGTTCATAGTCGACGAGTACGTCCACGTCGCTGTTGGGCCCGAAATCGTCGCGGACGACCGAGCCAAACAAGGACAGGCTGCGGATGTGGTGGCGCCGGCAGAAGTCGGCGAGCGAATTCCGGTCAATGCCAAGCTGATCGGTCAGTGTCGACATGAGTCGGACCTCTCTGGAACAGGTCGAACCGCACGCTTCCTCTGGGCTTAGAGGTTATCCTAACGCGATTCCTGCACAATCGGAAAGGACACCAGGCTCTTCGAAGTCGAGGGCTCCCTAAATGTGAACCGACTCACCGAGCCCCTGGCCGGCGGCTTCCATGATGGCCTCGGAATACGTCGGGTGGGGATGCATGGCGTGGAGGATCTCCTCCTCGGTCGCTTCGAGCTTCTTGGCCATCACCAGCTCGGCGATCAGCTCGGTTGCCTGTGAGCCGATCAGGTGAGCCCCGAGCAGCTCGCCGTATTTGGCGTCGAAGACCAGCTTGACGAAACCCTCCGTCTCGTCGGAGGCCAGGGCGCGGCCGTTGAACATGAAGGGGAACTTGCCGATGCGGACCTCGTGGCCGGCCTCGCGGGCGGCCTTCTCCGTCAGGCCGACGCTGGCCACGCCCGGGTCGGTGTACGTACAGCCCGGGATCGTCGTGTAGTCGACCGTCCGGTCCGAGAACCCGCAGAGGCGCTCGATGCAACAGACTGACTCGTGATGCGCGACGTGAGCCAGCCACGGCGGGCCGATTACATCACCCACCGCATAGATTCCCGGTACGCTGGTGGCGTAGCCGTTTTGGGGGTCGGCCTTGATGTGGTCCTTGACGATCTCGAGCTTGAGCTCGTCGGCGACCAAGCCCTCGACGTTGCCGAGCACGCCGATGGCCACGAGCATCACGTCGGCCTCGACGATCGTCTTCCCCTTCGGCGTCTCGACTTCCACCTTGACGCTCTTTTCCGTCTTTTCAACCTTGCTCGTCGTGGAGCCGGTCCAGATCGTCAACCCGCGCTTGGCGAGGCTCTGCTGCAAGGAGGCAGATACCTCTTCGTCTTCACCTGGTAGGATGCGATCCAACAGCTCGACCACCGTGACCTTGGTACCGATCGCGTTGTAGAAGTAACCGAATTCCAGGCCGATCGGCCCGCCGCCGATGATCAGCATCGATTGAGGCCGGTCGGGCAGGACCATCGCCTCCTTGTACGAGATGATCGTCTTGCCGTCGTACAGGGCGCCCGGCAATGGCCGGGGCCGGACGCCGGTGGCGATCACGATCGACTCGGCCGACACCGTCTCGTCGTTGATCTGGACGACGTGAGGCGCGGTGACCTTGGCGACGCCGAACCTGGCGTTCACTTTGTATTTCTTGAATAGTCCCTCGATGCCTTTATTCAGCTTGCCCGCAACGCTCCGGCTGCGGAGGATCATCTGGGCGAAGTCCCACGTCGGCTGGCCGCCATAGCCGAACTGTTTGCCGTGGTTCTTGATCAATTCAACAAGATGGGCATTGGTCAACAGGGCCTTGGTGGGGATGCACCCCCAGTTCAAACAGATCCCGCCCAGCTTGTCGCGCTCGACGCAGAGGACTTTTTTCTTGAGCTGGGCGGCGCGGATCGCGCCGGCATAGCCGGCGGGGCCACCTCCCAACACCACGATGTCATAGTCGTAGGCCATGTTTTTCTCTCGTTCAAACCAGCATGGACGCGGGCTCTTCCAGCAGCCCCTTCAAGGTCTGGAGGAACAGGGCGGCCATGGCGCCGTCGACGGCGCGGTGGTCGACGGTGAGGGTGAGGGTCATGACGGTGCCGACGGTCAGACGGTCGTCTTCCACCACCGCGCGCTTTTCGGCGGCGCCGACGGCGAGGATGCCGACCTGCGGTGGGTTGAGGATCGCGTCAAACTGTCGGGTCCCGTACATACCCAGGTTGGAGATCGTGAAGGTGCCTCCGGAGAGTTGTTCGCTCGTCAGGCTATTGGACCGGGCCGCGGTGGCCAGCGCCTCGCTTTCCACCCGAATCTCGCGGAGCCCCAGGCTGTCGGGATGATGCAGGACCGGAACGATCAGGCCCGCGTCGAGCGCGACGGCGATTCCGATATTGACCTCGCCGTGCCGGACGATCGCATCGGGCTCGAAGCTGGCGTTCAAACCGGGATGGAATCGCAGGGCCAGCGCGACGGCCTTCGTGACGAAGTCGCCGAGCGAGACCTTGATTCCCTCGGCAGCAAGATGCCTGTTGATCTCCGCGCGGGCGGCGGCGATCCGATCGGCGCGAACGTCGAGGACCAGATGGATCTCGGGAGCGGCCAGCTTGGCCTCGAGCATGCGCTGGGCGATGGTCTTGCGCATCCGCGAGTGGGGGATGCGCCCGGCGGCGAGAGGCGGAGTGGACGGCCGAGCCTGCGGAGCCGCCTTCGAGCCGGGCGCGGCCACCACTGCCGGTCTGGAAGCAACGGCCATTGCCGGCGCCGTAGCGGCGGTCGAGGTTGGGCGCGTTTCGACCCCGCGCTGCAAGTTCGCCTCGATGTCGCGGCGGACGATCCGGCCTCCGGGTCCCGAGCCGTGCACCTGGGCGAGGTCGACTTGCGATGACGCGGCGATCTTCCGCGCCAGGGGACTGGCCTTCTGGCGATGGCTGCCGGGCTGTTCCGCAATCGCCTGCGGCTCCTGGCCGTTGCCGGCGGATTGGTCGGGGGCAGTCGAGGTAACCGGCTGCTTTCTTCCGTCCTCCGCCCTCCGCCCTCCGTCCTCCGCGGAGGCGGAGCCGCCCAGACCGAGTGCGTGAGCGACCTGCTTGGGGTCCTCGTCCGTCTTGGCCAGGACCATCACCCGCTGGCCGAGCGAGACCTCCTCGCCCGCGACATGGTCGATATGCACGATCGTGCCGTCTTCGTAAGACTTCATCGGCATGGTCGCCTTGTCGGTCTCGATGTCGGCCAGGGTATCCCCTTCCTTGACCTGGTCGCCGACCTTCACCAGCCATTGGACGATCACACCCGTTTCCATCGTGGGGCTGAGCTTCGGCATCGTGACTTCGATCGGCATGTCTCTTCTCCCTGGGCGGGCATCCGGCGAATGGTCGGGAGTTGCTCACAAAATGGGACGGGCGCCTCGTCCAGCCGCGGAGCCGGTCTCATTTTGCGCGATTCTCAAGATCCATCATACATATAACACGTCGTGGACCGCGGTAACGACCCGCTCGACCGATGGCAGCATGGAAGTTTCGAGGGCCCGATTGTATGGAATCGGTGCGTCCTTGGCGGCCACGCGGCGGATCGGGGCGTCGAGCTCGTCGAAGAGTTGCTGGGTGATGCGGTCGGATATGCCGGCGCCGAGACCGCAGTAGGGCCAGTCTTCTTCGACGATCACGGCGCGGTGGGTCTTCTTGACCGAGCCCAGGAGCGCGTCGATATCAAGCGGGCGAATCGTGCGGAGGTCGATCACCTCGGCGTCGATTCCGTTGCCGGCCAACTGTAGGGCGGCGGCGAGGGTCGCCTTGAGCGAGCGCGAATAGGTGATGAGCGTGACGTCCGCGCCCGGGCGCCTGATCTCGGCCTTGCCGATCGGGACGAGATGCTCGCCCTCGGGCACCTCGCCTCGTTCGTGGTAGAGCGCTTCGTGCTCGATGAAGACCACCGGATCGTCGGAGCGGATGGCGCTCTTGAGGAGACCCTTGGCGTCGGCCGGCGTGGCGGGCAAGATCACGATCAAGCCGGGGACCTGCGCATACCAGGCTTCGAGGCGATGCGAATGGGTAGCCGCCAGGCAGCCGGCCATGCCCGAGCTGCCCCGAAACACGATGGGAACGGCGAACTGGCCTCCGCTCATGTACCGCATGTTGGCGGCGTTATTCACGATCTGGTCGATCGCCACCAGGCTGAAGCTGAAAGTCATGAACTCGATGATCGGACGCAGCCCCACCATCGCCGCGCCGATGCCGATGCCGGCGAAGCCTGCCTCGGAGATCGGGGTGTCGACGATCCGTCGCGGGCCGAACCGTCTGAGCATTCCCTGGCTGACCTTGTAAGCTCCGTCGTATTCCGCGACCTCCTCGCCCATCAGGAAGACGTTGTCGTCACGGTCCATCTCTTCGGTCATCGCCTGGTTCAATGCCTCGCGGAAGGAGAGCACCGCCATGATCACTCCTGGGGGATGAAGGGGGCCACTGTGATGTCCTCATAGACGGCGCCCAAGGGGGGTTCCGGGCTTCCTTCGGCGAACTCGATGCTCTCGTCGACTTCCTGCTTGACGCTTTCGAGCATGCGATCGATCGCCTCTTGATCGATCCAGCCGCGTTCCTTGAGGACGTTGCGATAGACGAGGATCGGGTCTTTCCTGACCGCGGAATCGAGTTCTTCCTTCAAGCGGTACTTGCCCGGATCGCTGATCGAGTGTCCCTTGAAGCGGTAGGTCCTGGCTTCGATGAAGCTGGGCCCATCGCCGGCTCGCGCCCGAGCGACCGCCTCGCGGGTCGTCTCGGCCATCAGCTCGATGTCGTTGCCGTCGATCGAGTAGCCGGGGACGCCGTAAGGGACCGCTCCGCGCGCGTTGAGGTCGGGCACCGCCGAGGACCGGGCCAGGGACGTGCCCATCGCGTAGTTGTTGTTCTCGACGATGTAGATCACCGGCAGCTTCCAGAGCGCGCCCATGTTGAAGGCTTCGTGGGCCGAGCCCTGGTTGATCGCCCCTTCGCCGAAATAGCAGAGGCAAACGCGGTCAAGGGCCCGATACTTGATGGCGAACGCCACCCCCACCGCCAGCGCGATATGGCTGCCGACGATCGCGTGGCCGCCGAGGAATCCCTTCTCGGCGTCGAAGAAATGCATCGAGCCCCCTTTGCCCTTGGAGCAGCCGGTCAGCTTGCCCAGGAGCTCCGCCATCGCCGCCTTGGCGCTCATTCCCCGCGCCAGTGCATGACCGTGATCGCGGTAAGCCGTGATGATGGAGTCGTCCTCGCGGACGACTCCGATCGAGCCCACCGCGACCGGTTCCTGACCACTGTACTGGTGAAAGAAACCGCCGATCTTGTTCCCCTTTTGATACAACATCTCCGCGCGCTCCTCGAAGCGACGGATCAACATCATCTGGCGGAGCCACAGCAGGGCCTGGCTGCGGTTGACGATCGGTTTGGTTTCGGTGTGAACTTGCACCATGAGCATCCAGCTCCAAAGCGGATGTGGGACGGGGCCCTGGGCGGGAGAACGAGTCAGGCGACAGCCCCGCTCGAGTCATGGGGTCGGGCTGCATGCCGGTCGTCTACCGCCTCTGACACATCTCGATCGGCGGGCTTACACTCCGTCGTGGAGGAGCTGGCGGAGTACGTAAGGGAGAATGCCACCGTGTTCATAGTACCGGATCTCCTGGGGGGTGTCGATCCGGACGGAAACGGAGAAGCGGAGCGATGCGCCAGACGTGCGCTCGGCGGTCACGGACAGATTCCGGCCGCCATCGAAGCGGCTGGCAATCGCCTCGGGCAGTCCCTCGATCGAGTAGATTTCCTCCCCGGTCAGCCCGAGGCTCAGGGCGGTCTCGCCGGGCTGGAACTGCAGGGGCAAGACCCCCATGCCGACGAGATTCGACCGGTGGATGCGTTCATAGCTCTCGGCGATGACGGCGCGGATGCCCAGCAGTCGCGGCCCCTTGGCCGCCCAGTCACGCGAGGAACCCGAGCCGTATTCCTTGCCCGCCAGCACCAGGAGGGGGGTTCCCTCCGCCCGGTAGCGCTCGGAGGCGCCGAAGATCGTCATTTGCTCGCCGCCGGGCAGATGCCGGGTCCAGCACCCTTCGGTTCCGGGTGCCAGGCGATTGCGCAGCCGGATGTTGGCGAACGTGCCGCGGACCATCACCTCATCATTGCCGCGGCGCGAACCATAGGAATTGAAATCGGCCGCGCTGACGCCGTGCTCGACCAGGTAGCGGCCCGCCGGACTGTCCTTCTTGATCGAGCCGGCCGGCGAGATGTGGTCGGTCGTGATGCTGTCGCCGAGCAGCAGGAGGACGCGCGCCTTCAAGATCGGCGTGACGGGCGCCGGCACGACCGGCATGTCGAGAAAATAGGGCGGATTCTTGACGTAGGTCGACGACTCGTCCCATGTGTAGAGATCGCCTTGGGGCACCGGCAGCGATCGCCAGCGGTCGTCGCCCCGGAAGACCTCGGCGTACTTGAGGTGGAACATCTCGGATCGGACCGACTTGAGGATTGTGTCCTGGATCTCGATCTGGCTGGGCCAGATGTCTTTCAAGTAGATGGGACGGCCTTGCGGGTCGGACCCGAGCGGTTCGGAGAGGAGATCGATGTCCATGGTTCCGGCCAGGGCGTAGGCGACCACCAGCGGGGGAGAGGCCAGGTAATTGGCGCGGACTTCGGGGTTGATCCGTCCCTCGAAGTTGCGATTCCCGCTGAGGACGGCGACTGCCACCAGGTCGTGCTGTTCGATGGCCTCGGACACCGCGGCCGGCAGCGGGCCCGAATTGCCGATGCAGGTCGTGCAGCCATAGCCGACCAGGTTGAAACGGAGCTGGTCGAGATAGGTGTCGAGGCCGGCATCCTTGAGGTAGTCGGTAACGACCTTCGAGCCGGGGGCCAGGCTGGCCTTGACCCAGGGCTGGGTCCGAAGCCCGCGTTCGACAGCCTTTTTGGCCAGCAGCCCCGCTGCGACCATCACCGACGGATTCGAGGTGTTGGTGCAGCTTGTGATCGCCGCGATCACGACCGCTCCGTGAGCGAGCCAGGCAGTGGATTGACGGGCCAGGTCGACAACCGGCTCGGCGACGCCGACCGCCGTTCCGCCCCCCTCGGACGCGAAGCGGCCCAGGACGGGCAAGGGAACGTTCAAACCCTTCTTGGCGGGCCGCCCGGCGACGAGCTCCTTGAGAGCGATCTGGAACGACGATTTGGCGTCGCGGAGCGCGACCCGGTCCTGGGGGCGCCGGGGACCGGCCAGGCTCGGCTCGACCGTTGAGAGGTCCAGCCCAAGCGTGTCGGAATACTCGGCTGCCGGCGAGCTCGCCGAATGAAACATGCCTTGAGCCTTGGCATAGGCCTCGATCAGCCGGATCACGGCCGGGGGCTTGCCCGCCGACTTGAGGTACTTGATCGTGTCGAGCTTTCCGGTAGCAGCATCCCGCCGCTGCAGGAACGGGCGGCCCGTCAGCTTGATGTAGCGGATGGTCTCGGCGTCGATGGGGAACAACCCGCAGGTCGCGCCATACTCGGGGGCCATGTTGGCGATCGTGGCCCGGTCCGCGAGGGGGAGACCGGCCAGGCCGTCACCGAAGTATTCGACGAACTTGCCCACCACGCCCTTACGCCGCAGCATCTGAGTGACGGTCAGCACCAGATCGGTGGCCGTCACACCTTCGCGGAGCGTGCCGGTTAGCTTGAAACCGACGACCTGGGGGACGAGCATCGAGACCGGCTGACCCAGCATCGCGGCCTCGGCCTCAATGCCGCCGACTCCCCAACCCAACACTCCCAGGCCGTTGATCATCGTGGTGTGCGAGTCGGTTCCGACCAGCGTATCGGGATAGGCCAGCCGGCTGGCTCCGTCGCCGGAATCCACCGCGAAGACGACGCGGGCCAGATATTCGAGGTTGATTTGATGGACGATGCCGGTGTCGGGCGGGACGACCCGGAAGTTCTCGAAGGCGTTCTGCCCCCAGCGGAGAAATGCGTACCGCTCGCGGTTCCGTTCGAACTCCAGCTCGGCGTTGGCCGCAAACGCTCGCGGCGAGCCGGATTCGTCCACCTGGACCGAGTGGTCGATGACCAGCTCGACCGGCTGAAGCGGGTTGATCTTCTTGGGGTCGCCCCCCAGCCGTTTCATCGCATCCCGCATCGCGGCCAGGTCGACGATCGCGGGCACCCCCGTGAAGTCCTGGAGGAGGACGCGGCTGGGCCGAAACGCGATCTCGCGATTCGGGGTCGCCTTGGGGTCCCAGCCGGCCAGCGCCTTGATGTCGTCGGCCGTGACCGTGACGCCGTCCTCATGGCGAACCAGATTTTCCAGCAGGACCTTGAGGCAGAACGGCAGCCGCGACACGTCGAGCCCGAAGTCGCGCAAGGCGTCGAGCCGGTAGTACTGGAACGTCTGATCGTCCAACTGGAAGGTGGAAAGAGCGCTAAAGGAGTTCGGCATGACGGGTCCCTCAATGGTCGGTGCCGGGGATTATTCCGTGAATTGTACTTGAAGCGGTCCGGGGACTAAACCCGCTTTCCAAGCGCGGTCCAGCAGCGTGCGGACCGCCTCGCGACCCCGGGGCCCGTAGTCGATCGTCCAGTCGTTGACGTACATAGCCACGAACCGATCGGCAACCGCCGGATCGAGCCCCCTGGCAAAGCGCAGCGCGTAGTCAAGCGCCTCCTGACGATGCTCGAGGGCATAGCAAATGCTCTCTTTCAAAAGGCGGGCAATCCGCGAGACCATTGCCGCGCCCAGGTCCTTACGCACGACGTTTCCTCCCAGCGGCAACGGGAGCCCTGTCTGTTCATACCACCATTGACCAAGGTCGACAACCTTGTGTAATCCGCGGTCTCCATAGTAGAGCTGCCCCTCGTGGATCAGGAGGCCCGCGTCGACTCGCCCAAGGGCGACAGCCGGCAAGATTTCGTCAAACGGCATGACGACGATCGGCACGTCGCGGCCCAGGCAAAGCTGCAACGTCAAGTACGCCGTGGTGAGCAGCCCCGGCACGGCGATCGTCCGGTTTCGCAGGGCGTCAAGCCCGATCGGCTCGCGGGTCACCAGCGTCGGACCGTAACGATCTCCCATGCTGGAGCCCGACGCCAGGAGCGCGTAGTGTCCCGCCAGGTAGGCGAAGGCGTGGATGCTGACCGCCGAGACGTCGAGCTCTCCCGTCAAGGCTCGCTTGTTCAGCGTTTCGATGTCCTCGAGCTGGTGGACGAACCGGAGCCCGCCGGTGTCGAGCTTGTCGTGAGTGAGGGCATAGAACATGAACGCGTCGTCAGAGTCAGGGCTGTGCCCGACCCGGATCGTGGTCACGGTGGCTTCACTCATCGGCACGGTTCCAGGAGACCTCGGGGTCGATGCAAGCGCGCGAGCCAGGCCCCGGCCTCGACTCGACGCTGACTCACACGACGCGCTGTTATTGTAGGCAAGACGTAGCCGGCAGGACCACCCGGCGGCGAGACGACCTGGCGATGAGTCGAATCGATTCCGCGGAAGTGGGCTTGATCCGGTCCGATCCAGCCCGGTTTTTCATCAGGCGAGTACAGGCTACTTGAAACTCTTCAAAGTCCTCTCGGTTTGGTCGGCCTTGGCTCTGGCTCGCCTGGTCGCGACTGTGTCCCGATTCTTGAGCGCGCGGGCTTCCCAGTTCTCGGCTTCGTCCGTGCGGTTCATCTTTCGCAGCAAGGCCGCGTAGTTGTCTGCGGTGTCGGCGAGGTCGAGGTTCTGGTCGGGCGTCTTCCGCTCGTGAATGGCCACGGCTCGGAGGTAGAGCAGTTCGGCCTCCTTGTACTTTCGCTGCTCACGGTAAACCATCGCCAGTTGGTCGAGCGTGGTCAACGTATTGACATGGCCCATGGAGAGGACCTTTTCCTGGAGGGCGAGGGCTCGCTTCAAGAGAGGCTCCGCTTCCGAGAAGTGTTGCTGCGCGGAATGGATCAACCCGAGGGTATACAGGGCCTGAAAGACCGCGTCGTCGCCGGCCTTCTTGTCCGCCTCGCGGACCGACAGCGCCCATTTTGCGAGCGGCTCGGCCTCGGCGTAGCGACGCTGGTGATAAAGCACCCTCGCCAGGTCGCAGTAACTTCGAGCCATGAGCCGCGGGTTGCGAGCCGAGTAGGGCTTGATCTGCTGAATGGCCATGTTGAACTGAATCTCGGCCTTCGTATAGTCTCCCTTGTCGAGATAAGACCGCCCGCCTTCGTCGTAGTACATCCAGTCCCGCAGCGCTCCGAGGGGAATGTCCTGGGCGGCTGCGGGCGTTGCGTGGAGAGACAGGATGCACAGACTCGCGAACAACCGGCTCGACATCGGTCGTCCACTCATTCCCAACCCCCCTCCATTCCTCGAGCCGGATTCAATCGTTTGCACTTTGAGTTCGACCGCGGTCCGGCTTTAGAATACGGTCAAGCCGTTTACGGCGGGGCAGGCATCCCGGATGGGACAACGAGCCAGCCCGCATCGATTGGCATGCCGCGAGGCGTGCTATTCTAACATGGCACCGTGGGCCGTTGGTGGACAGGAACCGATGAATGTCGCGATTTGCCTGGCAAAACCTGATCACGCGGCCGGCCCGGACCCTACTGGCGATTGTTGGCTTGACGATTCCCATTCTCGCGATCATGGGACTCTTCAGCCTGACCCAGGGGATCCGCAATCTGATGGGAAACACGCTGGCGAGGATGAACGGGCTGATGTGGGGTGATGAAAAGTTAGTGTTAACTGGACTGCAGCCGCAGTCGGGAGACGGGTGTTTTTGTTGCGCGCGATCGAAAGGCGGCGTGGCCGAGCGATCTCTTTCCCCCCCTTGCGAAGGGGGGGGCCAGGGGGGGTGGTGGCGGACGCCTCGGACATCGTGAATGGCTTTCCCATCCTTGGCAACGGGGCTAAGAGACGCGGCGAGGCGGGTAAGAAACCCCTTTGAAAACTCTGTGATTGCTTGTGCCGGGGCCACCCCCCCTGGCCCCCCCTTCACAAGGGGGGGAAAGGAAACGCGGTGCTCGCCGGGGAAAGCACGCAACGAAACCGCGATGAACGCGGCACCTCCGCGAGGCCAACTTTTCATCAGCCCAGGGCTGATGATCATGCGCGCCAACTCGCCCGCTCCCGTCTTCAGTGACTTACCCGCCGGCCTGGCCGAGGAACTTCGCAAGATTCCCGGGACCCGCATCGTGGCGCCGGAGGTCTGGAAGATCTGTCCTCCCATCGAGGGGCGCAACCTGCTGGCGCGCGCGGCCACCCGGTTCCTCACGCGCCAGGCCGCCGAGCGGTTCAGCTCAGTCCAACAGCGACGGCACACCCAAACTGAGCGGTGACACCATAGACGTTTCGCAGCGGTGCGGAGGATGTCCACGCGCTGCGCGGCGTTTCGTTCGAGGTGCCGCGCGGGGCCTTCTTCTTCATCGTCGGCCCGTCAGGCTCGGGCAAGAGCACTCTCCTCTACCTGCTGGGCGCGCTCGACAACCCGACCTCGGGAACGATCGCGATCGACGGCCAGACAGTGACCAGCATGAACGAGATCCAGCAAGACCACTTCCGCCGTCAAAAGCTGGGTTTCATCTTCCAGCAGTTCAACCTGATCCCTCATCTGACGGCCGTCGGCAATTGAACCGACCGGCAACCTCGACCGCAAAGGGGGCGACGAGATCTTCGCCCTGCTCCACGAGCAACAAGAGCAGCGCGGCTGCACCCTGGTCGTCGTCACCTATGACCGGCGGTTCATCCGGCCCCGCGACCAGGTGCTGGAGATCCAGGATGGGCTCATCAGTCATTAGTCATTAGTCATTAGTCATCAGTCATCAGTCAGTTGTCCGCATGGGGTGAAGCCCGGGGACGAAACGTTGCCTTGCCGCAGTCGCCGCCCAGCGTATAGACTCCCAAATGAGGAGGTTGACGCCATGCAGACCGCCCACAATTCCGATGCACGCCCGAAACGACTCGGTGTTCAAGTTCTTTTCGCCTCGATCGCCCTCTTGGTCTTGACCGCGCCGGCGTCGGCCCAAAGCAAGAAGGCTCGCCGGACGCCCGCGGCCCTGCCCCTGCCGGCGTTGGCAACTCAGGTGGCGTTCCCGAACCTCCGCTTCGATCGGCCGGTGGCTTTTGCCTATCCTGATGACGGGAGCAATCTCTTCTTCGTGGTCGAGCAACACACCGCCACCATCTGGTCGTTCCCCAACGTGCGCGAGACGAGCGAGAAGCGACTGTTTCTCCGCCTTGCTGATGAGATACACCGAGGGAACGAGGAGGGCCTGCTCGGCCTGGCGTTTCATCCCAAGTACAAGGAAAACAAGTCGTTCTTCGTCTACTACTCGGCGAACGACAAAGGCACGAGACGCTCGGTGGTTTCCAGGTTCAGGGCATCGAGCGACAATCCCCCGGTCGCCGACCCGGCGAGTGAGGAACGGATCTGGGTCTCGGCGGACGACCCATTTGAAAACCACAACGGCGGCACGATCGTTTTCGGGCCGGACGGCTACCTCTACATCACGCTGGGAGACGGCGGCGCCGCCGACGATCCCATGTCCAGCGGCCAGAATCCCAGGGACTGGTTCGCCTCGATCCTGCGGATCGACGTCGATCATCCCGCGGGAGGCAAACGCTACGGAATCCCCGCGGACAATCCTGCCCGGCGGTCCAGGGCTTTCGCTCGCTGGGCCCCCGAGGTCTATTGCATCGGGCTGCGAAACGTGTGGAAATTCAGCTTCGACCGTCAGACCGGCGAGCTTTGGGCGGGCGACGTCGGGCAGAACCTGTGGGAGATGGTCCACCTGATCAAGAATGGGGGCAACTACGGCTGGAGCATCAAGGAAGGTTTTCATCCGTTCCAGCCCCAAAGGCGACAGCGGCCTGACTCAGCAGGCCGGATCCAACCGCCGATCGTCGAGTATCCCCACGCTCCCACCGGCGACCGGCACGACAGCGGGCTCTCCATCACCGGCGGATACGTCTACCGCGGCAAGAAACTCCCCGCGCTGGCCGGGGTGTATGTTTACGGCGACTTCGACAGCGGCCGGATCTGGGGCCTGCGATTCGAGAACGGTAAACTGACCGCCAATCGCGAGCTGATCGACCTCGCGCGAAATCCCAAGCTCAACATCGCGTCGTTCGGCGAGGATTCTCAGGGCGAACTCTACATTCTGGCATTCGACGGCCGCATTCACGAGCTGGTACCGCAAGCGAGTGGGTCAAAGTAGGTCCGCTCTGTTCCCAGGGCTGATCGGTTATGCCTCTTCGGGGCGTCGTGATGGGCCCGAGGCGTCGAGAGCCTGGCGCAACTCCCGCCACAAGTCGTCGGGGTCTTCCAGTCCCACCGAGAGCCGGATCATGCCGGCGGTGATGCCCTGCCGGGCGAGTTGCGCGTCGTCTTGTCCGCGGTGGCTGGTCGTGGCGGGATGGCTCAGTGTCGTCTGCACGTCGCCCAGACTGGGAGCGAACGGAATCGACGGAAGCGCCCTCATGAACGATTCGGCAGTGGCCCGATTGCCCAGGTCGATCGTCACCATCGCGCCGTAGCCGTCCGTGAGCTGCCGGCTCGCCAGCAAATGATCTCGGTGTGAGGGCAGGCCTGGGTAAAGGACTCGGCCGACCTGGCCGTGCGCCTCGAACTGCCGCGCCAGCTCGAGCGCCGACGCGCAGGCCCGATCCATCCGCAGACTCAGCGTCGCGAGTCCGCGGAGCGCCAGCCAGCTCTCGAATGGATTGCCGGTCTGTCCGAGGGTCGAGGCGAGGGTCTGGATCTGCTCAATCATGCGCCGCGCCCCGATGACCACGCCGAGCGTCAGGTCGCTATGGCCGCCGATCATTTTCGTCACCGAGTGCACGACCAGGCTGGCGCCGCGCTCGATCGGACGGCAGATCAAGGGGGCGAAGGTGTTGTCAACGACCAACGGGATCCCGGCTTCCCGCGCAATCGCGGCCAGGGAGTCCAGGTCCGCGACCCTCAGCAGGGGATTGGAAATCGTCTCCACGAAGATCAAGCGGGTCTTCGCATTCAAGAGTGGTTTGATTGCGCCCGCGTTCGCCGGGTCGAACACGTCATGTTTGATTCCCCATCGCGTGAGTTGCCGGCTCACGAGCGAGCTCGTCTTGCCGTAGACCCCCTCGGAAATCAGGGCATGGTCGTTCTGGCTGAGGAGGGAGAGGAAGACCGAGGCGATCGCTCCCATTCCCGAAGCACAGACGAGCCCGGCCTCACCTCCTTCGAGCCGCGACATCTTCTCGGCGAGCTGGCCCGCATTGGGATGAGCGTCGCGCGCGTAGATGAAACCCTTGGCCGCTCCGTCGTACAGGGCGTCGACATGATCGAGATCGGCCAGGCAATAGACCGTGCTGATGTCGATGGGAGGGGCCAGAGGGTGGCTGGTCGATTCGGTCCGCATCGGTCCCCGGGCACAGACGGTCGAACGATCCAGGACGGAGGACGGAGGACGGAGGACGGAGGGCGTCGTCGGAAGGACGGAGGGCGGAGGGCGGAGGACGGAGGACGTCGTTGGAAGGACAGAAGGCGGAGGATCGGGGGTGGAAGACATTATGGTGTTCTCCTGATGTACTCGGCATCAGACCGACTTCGGTACGCTTCACGATAATGGGCACCGACGGATGTCCCAGAGCGGAGGACCTGCTTGCCGATAACCTGTGCTTCGGTGGTCGATGGTAGTGCCGAGTAGAGCCGGATGATTCGCAGCGCGAACACCTTCGTCCGAATGCGAAGATCCGCTTTCTCTTTCTCCGTCTTCATTCCTCCGTCCTCCGCCCTCCGTCCTCCGTCCGCGGCCGTGGTGACTGGTCCTACGATGCCAGAGAGGAGGATTCAAAAGCAATTATGCGGCATGTTGCCACCAGCGAGAACGAGATTCGGGCGGATCCGAGCAGAACATGATATTCAGCAGTCAGTTGCGACGTCAATAATAGTATGTCGGCGGCAATTGCGCGGATCGATTCACCGCTCAGGTTTGGTCAATACCGGCCACGTGTTGTCATTGCTTGGGCGGTCCATGCCGCCCGCCGTCATGCCCGATCGGCCCGGGACGCCGGCACATGTGGACGCGGCGGGCGCACGCAGCCAGGTGACCGTCCGTCGAACCGATGGCCGGACGCGACCCTGATGGGCATGGTTCTCTCGTGCGCTTCGAGGACCTCGATCGAGCCCGGGAGGCGGCCGGAACGGAGCCGCCCCGAAGCGCTGCGGAAAAAGAAGAGGCGCGGACCCTCTCGTTCGGCTCAACCTGGCGAGACTGGGCCGGCCCAGCGACTGCTTCATCGCCCTCGACTGAGGGCCAAGAATGCTTTACAACGGATTTCAGACTGTTGATCAAAGACGATCCGGCCAGTGAATGGATTTAACTTATGTCACATAGCGAATTCAGCCACATTTTGAGCAGCATCAAGGCCCTGTCGCCCGAGCAGATGCGACAGCTTCGCCAGCAGCTCGACGTCCAGCTTGCCCAGCCGAAGAAACCGCCTGTTCAAACGTCCGGCAAAAGAGCTAAACGCGCCAAGACCGCTCCACAGCAAGCCAAGAAACCGCTCACCGAGGCGGAATTCAATCAGCACCTGCTCAGCATCGGCCTCATCACCTCGTTTCCCGATCCCTCCCTGGACATCGACGACGACGATCCCGACGATGCGCCGGTCACCATCAAGGGAGAACCGTTGTCGGAAACCATCATCCGCGAGCGTCGTTAACGGTGGCGGCGTACTTCATCGATTCGAGCGGGCTGGTGAAACGTTACGTTCAGGAGGTCGGCACCCTCTGGGTTCGCGGCATCACGCGCCACAGCCCATCCATCCACTGGTATTTACATCGCCCGCATTACTGCTGTCGAAGTCACCTCCGCCGTCGCCCGCCGCCGAAAAGGCAGAACGCTCACCTCCGCGAAGGCATCTTCGATCCTTCATCGCTTCCGCCAGCATCTCGCCGGTCGCTACACCGTCATCGAGATCACGCCCGTCCTGTCCAACGATGCCATGCGGCTGGCGAATACGCACGCGCTGCGCGCCTATGACGCCGTGCAACTGGCCGCCGCGCTCGAAATCCGTCAGCAACGCCAGAAGGCCGGGTTGGGCCCGGTGACGTTGATCTCGGCCGATCAAGCCCTTAACGCCGCCGCCGTAGCCGAGGGGCTGCCGGTCGATGACCCCAACAGCCACCCCCCCTAGAGTGCATACGGCTCGGTCCCCTTAAGGGGTTCCGCTGCTACCGAGCCTACCCGCCGGATGAGCGACCGAATAGGGCTGTTATGTTCTGTTGGCCTGCTGTGGGCAATAATTGCGGAGTGGTTACCCCATGCTGCTTGCGCCAACGCAACGCATGAGCTAAGATCGGCGAATGACAGAAACGCCGCCCACAGACCCCGCAGACCACGCTGAGGACTTCGCGCACCGCTGGCGCGACAAGCTGGAAGAGTACTGCACCACTCGGATGCAGGAACTCGGCATCCCCGATCACATGAACGGCCAGCCGGATTACGACGGCGGCGGCAAGTGGCACGCGTTCGATCCCCGTGGGCGGAAAGGCGGCGGCAACACAACGGGCGTGGTGATCGATTCCGGCGTGCTCAATCCCGAATTGCTCAAGGGGAAGAAGGGCGGCCGCATCTGGCCGGGTATGCGGCTGCGTGACCGCATCGATTCGATAATCCCGCACGAATACGAGGAACTCCGCCATCAAGGGTCGCACGGCGAGGCCCTGAAGGCGGCGGCGAAGACGGAACTTCTGATCAGCGACGAGGCGAGACCACTGAACCGAGCGAGGGCGCGCTAGGCAGTCGCTCTCGCCGAGCCCGCGATTTCAAATCGCTGTCTATGACCCCAATAGGTCCAGCGGTAGATTGATTCGCGTCCGCCTGCGAAGGAATGACCCAGGATAATGATCCTAGCCGCCGCCAGCTCGCGGAAAGCGGGCCTGTTCTCAGGCGTGATCTCGACGCGACTGGAGATGATTCGCCGCAGCAAATCCCTCGCGGATACCGACAGGCCACTGGCGTCCGGCGACTCATATCGCTCTCGCTCGATCCGCTCCTCCTCCTCGCGGAGGATTTCCTCTCGCCGCGCCCAGCCATCCTCGGTGAAGCGGAAATCGCCCGCGTCCGGTACCATGATGCCGGCATCGACTAGCTCGCGGAAGGCCGGCAATCGGCGCTCTGTTACCGGCGTCCGATGGCCCTTGACGCGGAATCGCAGCAATGCAACGGCCGATTCCGATAGCTTAAATGTTTGCATGACTTCCCTCCGTGAGATCGCCTCTCGGCAAGCGGGCATTTTACCGGAGCCGAAGAATTCGCAGAATCCCGAATTCCATTCACGTGATGCCCGTCGGAGACCACTTGTTTCCCGTCGCCTGCACTGGCAATAGGTAAATGGGCCTTTACCCCTACAACCGTGGCCGACCCTGCCCTGCGCTCCCCAGCGGCTGATAACGAGGATTATGTAGCGCTGGCGCAGAAGGCCGGGTTCGATTTGGTTAACGTGAAGAGCCTCCTGGAAAAGCCACTTTGGGCTGGCGCGAAGGCCAGCGCAACTTTCCTGATTTATTTCCGCAGGCCTTTCATCAAGCCCTTGCGGGAGGGATTGAAGGCTAATCCGGCCGTCGTCCTCAAAGCAGCCGAACAAGGGAAGCCCGTCCTTTACGAGGGCCTCGCGAGGATGCTGTTGGAGGTATTGGAAGAAGACGACATCGCCTCACTGATCCCGCAGGGCGCTAAGGGAACCCCGCTCGAGATGGTGATGGAAGTTGTCGCCGAGGAAGATCCAAGGGCGCTCCTGATGGAACGACTCGGTACCAAAGGCATACGAGACCTGGCCCGACAGATCGGCATTCCCGAGGAGACAATCCGCACAAGGGGACCGATTGATTCGCTCCTCGCACATTTCGGCTTTTCGCTCCCATCCCCAGCGAAAGAGGAGGGTGTGTCTCAGGTCAAAGACAGTTTGCTGCTCATGGCCTCGAAGATCCGCTTGGCGAAGAAGAAAGAGGACATTCGCGGGCCATTTGTCAGCGGTTGCACTAAGATCGAGAGGTTGCTTAAAGTGTCGATCTGGGGATGGGCCAGCCTCGCGTTCCGCGCCGAGCGCGACCAGAGGCTCATCGACATCCTCAATCAGGAAACCCCGCACCGGAAGTTTCAGCTCGACCGCCTCTCGTTCGGGGATATACTCGCTCTGTTCAGGCGCCTGCCTGATGCCGTCGCAGGGTCTGATGCGGGGTCCTTGATCCAGCAGAAGTTCGGTCGCCGCCATCCGTACTTCCCGAACAAGCCGACGAAAATGGCGGATCGTCTCGGAGAGATCGTCACGCTCAGAAACAAGGTCGAGCACGACAAAGATGGTTTCTGGACCAACTCCACCGTCGCGTCACTGATCGAGTCCAGGGCCAGCGCTCTGGAGAGGGCGGCCGATCTTCTGGATGACCTGGCACGCGCCCAGGCTGTCCCTCACCTTGCTCAGGTCATCCAAGAGATCAGAGACTTGTGGAATCGGGTCACCTGCAGGCTGAACCTCGACAACGGCGTTGACGTCGAGGCCCGCTTCACTTCCCCGATAAAACTTGGAGGCAGCTATCTCTACTTCGGCAGTGGTACGAACCCTCGGCCGGTCGATCCGTTGGCCTTACCTATCGAGCAACTTGGTGAGATTCCCTGACGTGGCAGGTGATAAGAACATGACCGACGACCGACGTCTATCCAATTACCTAACGACCTCGAAAGCTCTGTCCAAGCGGTCGCGCATAGTGGCCGGTTCGCTTCCTATGATGACGCGATGATCTCAGGAGCCTCTCATGAAAAAG